>MGYT01000167.1:0-14167 GCA_001801865.1 Gammaproteobacteria bacterium RIFCSPLOWO2_02_FULL_61_13 | reverse complement strand
ACAGCGAGGCTCGCCAGATCGCCCTCTACACCCCACAAATCGGGCCACGGACCGTAGGCGTCGCGCACTGTTGCCTCGATCCGAAAAGCCTCTGTCTCGAAGCGTCGCGCCGAAGAAGCAATCGCGATATCCGAGCCGATCAGCGCTCCGCCCGTCTTGAGCACCCTGGCGGCTTCCAGAAAAAACCGGCTTCGAGAAGGAAAATGGAACATGGCCTCGATGCACAGCACGCGGTCGAACAGTCCATCGGCGAACGGCAGGGCGCAGGCATCGGCCTGGTGCCACTCCAGGAGATTTTCGTTAACAGGCGCCAATTCCCGGCAAATGTCGAGCTGCCGGGGATCGACATTTACTCCGGCGAGCCGCATGCGGGAAAAGCGCGAGTTGATGCTCGAAAGCGTGCCGCCAAATCCGCTACCCGCATCCAGTACGTGTTGCCCGTCGGAAAGATCGGCGGCGGCGAGAAGCACCTGGTCGAGACGCCTCTGCGCGTTATCGAGCGTATCCTCGGGCGCGTCCGCAGCGATTTCCGCCGAATCCCAGTACCCCAGATGCACGTAACGGCCGGTCTTCCCCTGGCGGAAACCCTCGATGAGAGTGTCGAAGTACGGCGGCACCTTGCGCGCGGCATTCATCACTGGGAACCCCTAGCCATGAGGGTCATCCCCAGCAGTACATCGCATTGCGCTCCCGGGATAGGGCCATGAAGCTGCACGCAGTCCAGCGTTTGCGAGAACCTTGCACCGGCGCGACCCGGTGCAGATAACGCCCCGAGTCGAGCACGATCATCGCCCCCGCAGGAATTTGGAACGACACCGAGGCGAGCCCCTCCACTTCGGGTTTCGCCGAAGGAATACCGCGAATGAAATACGCGTCGGAGGGTTCGCAGCAATGGTCGTACACCTCCAGGGCTCCGCCGCCTTCCGCGGCCTGCAGTGTCAGTACGAACGAGGTCATGTGAAGTTCCACCAGGCTGCGCAGATGAGCGAAGGAGGGCACCAGGGCCTGCTCGTTGTCGAAATGCACCGGTATATATCCGCCTTCCAGGTGAGCGCGCAAGGTGGTGAACATGTAGTGCTGGCCGGTCTCGCGCCCGGGAGGCGCCATGAAAGCACGGCCGCCGTCGAGATCCGAGAGGATGCCCGCAACGCGAGCGGCAAGTCCGAGGCCCGGCGGAAACAGCGCCTCCAGATGCTGGTGGAACAAGGCTGCTTCGGCGAAATAGCCTTCCAGGCCGGGATCGGCAAGGTTGAGATTTCGGCCGAAAAACCACGAGCGGAACTTGCTCGGAAACCAGGTCTGGAGGAACGGCGGATCGTGGCGCTCCAGGCGCTCGACCACGGAGGACATCACCGCGGGCGCATACACGCCGTGCACGAAGATGGCTTGCAGATCGCCGTTGCGCAGGCGCTCGAATGCATCCGGGCAGGTTCGCGCCTCTTCGGCATCGATTTCGATCAACTTGAGGAAACTCGCCACGATGCACGCCTTATTCGACGAAGGCATTGAAAGATATCGACCGCCGCTCGCCTTCCCCCTGAAACGGTTCCACCGCATGCAGCAGCCAGCCGGGAAACACATAAAGGTCGCCCACCTGGGGCTTGAAGCTGATGAGCGATTTGGAGAACCTTTGTTTGCCGCCGATGAGAAAGGTGATGTAGCCGGCGCGACGCGCGTTGATATAGCTCTGCTGTTCCTCGATCTCCTCGTTGGCGATATGCACGGGCACCTTCAGATAGGCCACGCCGGAGATGTCGCCGGAATGAAAATGCACCGGACTGAACGTCCCCGGAAAATGGCTCACCATCCAGAAGCTTTCGAAACGCACCCGCCCCACGTCCCGGTCGTCCGCCAGGCCGGCGTACTGCGCGATGCGCCGCGCCGTCAATTCGGCCAATGATGCATCGCCGCCTTCGCGGACAAAACGTTCGGGCAGGGTCAACTCGCCGGGCGGGGCGCCCTGCTCATCTGCCACGCCGTCGGCATACGCGTTGAGCCGCTCGACCAGCGCGGGCGGCAGGTGCGTTTTCGCTATCAGAGGACCGAAGGGCGAATAAAACTCCATGGCGCTTTCTCCCGTCCCCGCGCGCGCGCACACGGTCGGGGCCGCCTCGTAACGCCGCAACCTGCGCACATAGCCCGCGGAGCCGAAGCCCTGCTGATTTTCGTCGTCCGGCTTCATCCTTTTCCTTTCGATCGCTGCGCGAGATCCGCCGCCAGGCGCTTCACCACGCTCGCCCAGTCGCCCGGATGCGGCTGCCGGTAAAGACGCGCACTCGGGTACCAGGGACTGTCCTCGCGGTCCATGAGCCAGCGCCAGTCGGCAGCGTAGGGAAGCATTATCCACACTGGTTTGCCGAGCGCGCCGGCCAGATGGGCCACCGCCGTGTCGATGGAAATCACCAGATCCAGGCTGCTCAACAGCGCGGCCGTGTCGTCGAAAGCGCCCAGTTCGGGGCCGGCTTCGATAATGGGGGGGTCGCCGCCGGCAAGCCGCGCTGCCTCGTCCGCTGCGTCACCGGTCTGCAGGCTCACGAAAACGCATCCTGGAACGGCAGTGAGCGCCCTGAGCAGTTCCACCGGGCAGGCTTTTAGGCGCGCCGCGCCGAAGCGTGGATTGCCCGACCAGGCGAACCCGACTTTAAACCCCGCGCCCTGTGCCATGAGACGCCGTCGCCAGGCCGCCGCCTTTTCCCCGGGGGCCCGCACATAAGGTATCCGCGAGGGCAGATCCTCGAGCGTCGTGCCGAAGGCAAGCGGCAGGCTCATCAGCGGCGCCTGGAAATCAAAGGTGAGCGCAAGCTGCTCCGGAATAAAAACCGACCCCACGCCATGCACAGTTTCGAACAACGCGCGCAACGGCTCGGCGCACGCCAGGACCACTCGGGCGCCGCGTGCCGCCACCAGGGGCGCATAGCGCACGAACTGAATCGCGTCGCCAAAGCCCTGTTCCGCGTGCAGCAGCACGGTCTTTCCGGCGATGTCCTCCCGGCCGCGCCACGGCGGCCGATGCGTCTGGTTCCCCGGCAGGCCCAGGGAGCGCACACGCCATCGCCATTCGTACTGCTCCCAACCCCGCTCGTAGTCGCCGACCGAAAGTCGCGCGAGCGCTTCGTTCCAATGCGCTTCCGCGTCCTGCGGCTCGATCGCCAAGGCGCGTGCATAGCTGGCCAGCGCCGCCTCGGGCCGACGCAGCGCCTGCAGCACATTGCCGCGGTTGTTGAGTGCCTCAACGGATTCCGGCTGGAGCCGCAAGGCCTGCTCGTACCGCTCGAGCGCCTCTTGGTAGCAGCCCAGCGCGTGCAACGCATTACCAAGATTGTTGAGGCCGTCCGCGTCGGCCGGACGCAACCGATGCGCTTTCTCGTAAAGCTGGAGCGCCTCGTCATGGCGGCCGAGTGCCTGCAAGGCCTTGCCCTGGTTGCCCAGCGCCTCGGGGTAATCGGCATGCGCCTCGAGCGCCTGCCTGGCGGCTTGTAGCGCCTCCTCGGGACGGGAGAGCAGAAGCAGAGCCGTGCTTCGATTGTTGAGCGCCTCGGCATATCCCGGTTGAATCGAAAGCGCGCGGTCGTAGTTTTCGAGGGCCTCGCCGAGGCGCTCCAGCGCCAGCATGGCGTTACCGCGATTGTTAAGCGCCTCGGCATAATCGGGCCGCTCGAGCAGGGCACGCTCGTAGCTCGCGATCGCCTGCGCGTGCAGCCCCAGGGCTTGAAGCGCGTTGCCGCGGTTGTTGAGCGCCTCGGGATATTCCGGCCGCAGCGCCAGGGCCGCATCGAAGCTCGCAAGCGCGTCGCTGTCGCGCAGCAATCCCCGCAGCGCCACGCCGCGATTGTTGAAGACCGCCGCATCCGTAGGATCCAGGCCAACCACCCTATCGAAGCATGCCAGTGCCTCCTCGAGTTGGCCGAGCGCCGCGAGCGCATTGCCGCGGTTATACAGCGCCGTCGTATCCTCGGGACGCAGCGCCAAGGCGGCCTCGTAGGACCCGGCCGCTTCCGCGATGCGCCCGAGCGCGCGAAAAGCGAGCCCCTGCTGCATCAGCGCCTCGAAGGAACCGGGGGCGATCCGCAGTGCCAGGCCTGAGAGCTTCAAAGCTTCTTCGTGACGTCCCTGCTCTTGCGACAGGCGGCCAAGCAGCAGGAGCGCCTGGAAGTGCCCTGGATCGTCTGTCAGCAGGGCCCGGTAGCACCTGGCCGCCTCCACCAGTTGGCCGCGACGGTGGAACCCTAGCGCCTGCGCAAGCGGCCCTTCCGTCGGCTCCGTCATGGATCGAGTGGCCGGTGTGAATATCGCGGTATATCGCGAAGCAGTTGACCCACAAGCACCGCGGGATCGCGCGTACCGTCCACCACGATTTCGGCCCCGGGCCGGACCTTGTCTCTTTGCAAGCTCACCAGGCGCGCCACGAGCTTCAGGTAATTCTCGAGGTAGCTGTCGAGCCAGGCCATGCGCCCGGAGCAACCGGCCTCGCCCGCTTCACGGCAGGCCGCCGAGGTATGCGCCTTGAGCACGCGCGCCAAGGCCACGTCGGCCGGCGTATCGAGCCAGACGAGGAGGTCTATGTGGCGGCCCGTGCCGGGGTGGGCGCGGCCGAACTGCGTCTCGAAGACGATGTAGGGGGCAGGGCGAACCTTCAAGCCCGTTGCCGGATCGACGACAGAGTCGCCGGCTTTCAAACGCGCAAGGTGCTCCTCCAGTCCGGGCATCGGCACGTCGTCGAAGGGCGCTCCATCGTCCATCCACCGCATCACCTCGTCGAGGGGCTTGCGCGTCATCTGCTCGTAGTTGTCCATGTGGATGGATGCCGCGTTGCCGAGCGCATCGGCCAGCGCCCGGGCCAGCGTGGTCTTGCCGCTTCCCGGCGGGCCCGATACGGCGATCACGGTGGTCATGAAATCGCTCAAAAAACGCCGTAGTAGCCGCTTTTCAGGATGGCGAGCCTGCCGCTCTCCACCCGGTAATCGAAGCCCACGTCAAACAGAAGATGGTCGAGCAAGCCGCGGTTTTCGCGCACAAATGACACGATCGGCGGCGGATAGCCCAGCCGATCGAGGAAGTGGAGCAATTGCCCCACGCCGATGCCCGAGAAATAGACGCAGTCATGCGTCTGCTTGTTGGCAACGCAGATGGTCTGGCAGCCTTTCAGCTCGGGAACCAGCACCTCATCCATGGATATCCGGTCCGCGTCGAAATAAACCGAAGAGCGGATTTTTTCCGCCGCCGCCTCCTGCTGGCTTTCCGCGTCGAAAAAGAAGTAGAAATTTTCGAGCACCGTCGCGCCTTCCCTGACGGCGTAAGCGATGCCGGAGGATACGGCGCTGCCGGGGTTGCCCACGTACATGTGCACGACATCCATGTCGCGCCCGCCCCTGGCGAGTTCGGCGTCGAGGTCGAGCGAGAACATGAAATAAGGCAGGTTCTCGTTGGCTCGGACAGCGCAGCGCGCGTGGGGCCGCAGAGCCGCCAGTACTTTCGTTATCGAGACTGCACGCGCCTGCCGCGCATAGTCGTAGAAGTAATACTCCCATGCGAGCCGCCCGGGCAGTTGCTTGACGCCGAACACCGTCCGGAAGCTTCCTATGGCCTCGCGCAGCGCCTCGACCATGTCGTAGGCGCGCGGGTCGATGCCGGCATATTCGAAGGACTGGTACAGCAGGTTGACCGAACGGAACTTGTCTTCCGCCGGCGTGGCGGGCGCGTAATCCCACAGGCAATAGTTGCGCGAAGGATCGCCCCGCGTGGCGTATTCGTAGCGCGCTGCCGCCGTCTTCATGTCAGCGCAAGCGCTCGTTGAAACGCGGAAACCCGGACACGCCGTAATACACGTTGAAGAAGTCCTCGCCGTTACGGTGGACGCCGCCGGCCAGATGGCCAAGCGAGCGCGTCTTGACCTGATCGTAGAGGGCCTGGAACTGGCCGGGGCGCACCGCGAAGCGTTCACGCATGGCAATAAGGGGCTCCTGGATGTCCTTCAATAGCAGCGCCGCGTTGTAGACGTTCAGGTCGAACGAGTGGCGGCCATTTTCTTCCTCGACTTCCAGATACTGCAACTGCTCCGCGGGCGCGCGCGCCGCAGCCGAGCGCAGCACCGCGCGCGCGATGTCGATCGACGCCTCCGAGGCGCGGCTCCGATACACCGAAGCGAGCCGGGATTCGAGCTCGACCATCGGGAGGCTCGGATACCAGTTGTAGCGGGTCACGACCTGCGCGCCGCTCGCCGGGTCCCACTTGAAGGCCAGGTGCAGCAGCACCGGCGCGCGGTGCGCGGCCGCGTCGGCGGCTTCCCCGGCGGGCACCTGCCGCTCCAGGTAGAGCTTGCAAAGCAGGCTGCCGGCAGTCTCCTCGAAGCCGAAATGCACGCATGCGGCCGTGCCAAAGCTCTCCTCGGCCGCCTTTCGCGAAGCCTCCGGGATGCCGAATCGCGCGCAGATCTCCAGCACCTTTTCCATCGGGCTGCCGACGATGTCGGCGGCGTCGAGCGACAGCAGGAAGCGATTCGCGTGGAGCGCGCCCGGGGAAACGCGGAACGAGCGCTCATGCTGAAACGGCACGCCCAGGTCCGCGACCAGCTTTTGCAGCAGCGCCGCTTTCTCGCCGGCGGCATCGGGCGGCGCATTGACCGGCGTGACGGCGCGTTGCGCCGCTTCGGCGGAGAGCGCTTGCGGAGCGTACTTGCGAAGTGCGTCCTCCAGAACAAGGACCAGGCGCTTGGCCGTATCGACCGGCATGACGACCTGCTCGGAGAGCGCAATCGCGCCACCGGGAAGCCGGCTGTTTCCGAACTCGACGACGACGTTCTCGCGATCGACCAGGCCCCTGAATGCGTCTGCCACGGCGTCTTTCATTCTTCCTTCGGCAACGGCACCAGCACATCGGCATGCCAGCCATACTTGCCGACGTAGGCCGTGTTCAGCCCGAGGCAGCGGCGGGCGCCGCAGTAGTCGCGGTGGACGCATTGGTGGAAGCCGTTGCGCATGAATTCCGGCCAGAAATCCGGGTCGATGATGAGCTTGGGCTGCTCGTTCTCGAGCGCGTCGGCATCCTCACCCAACAGGCATTCAGGAAAATTCTTCACCTCGACCGAGCGCCCGAGTGCCCGGGCTCCGCGGATGGCCTCGCGCAGGTACGGCAACACGTCAAGATGCGAAGCGATCAGGTCCTTGGGATCCTGTTCGCTCATCGGCCAGAAGTTCCAGAAATCCATTTGCGCAAGCCGTCGCAGATGACCCAGGCGCTGGACAACATCGGGAAGCTGCCGGTAGCTGCGTTCGGTGATCACCGTGTTCGTCAGCGTGGTCACGCCTTCCATGCCGTCGAGATTCTCCAGACCCCGCATGGTCTTATCGAAGGAACCGGGCATCGTGGTAATGGCGTCATGGGTCCGGGCGTCGGCCGCGGTCACGCTTACGAAATACTGGTCGATGCCGGCCTCGACCAGCTCGCGACAGTATTCCACGCTCGCGAGCTTCATGCCGTGGGTCTGGATGCGCACGTGCTCGAAGCCGGCCTCGCGCGCCCGGCGCGCAAGCTCCGGCAGATCGCGCCGCAGCGTGACTTCCGAGCCGGTCAGAATCAGGCCCTTCCAGGTCCGCTGCGCGGCGTTCCGCTGGAGGATTTGCTCGAATCGCTCCATGGACTCGGGCTTCAGCCAGCCCATGCTGTCCTCGATCATGCAATGCTCGCATTTCAGGTTGCACTGAAAATGCATGGTGAGCTCGACATATTCCGCTGCGAGAAAACGCCGCGGTGCCCGCGCCTTGCGGTAGAGAGTAATGGGCTCGACCATGGACACAGTTTACCCCGCCCGCCCGGCCGCCGGCGTGCGCGCCGTGACGAGATGGAAAGGCGTGTCGAGCCGGATGTCCTGGCGGCGCACATCGGTGCAGCCCAGCGACTCCAGGTGCATTGCATAGACCGAGGGCTGCCGGTAGGAGCGGAAAAACAGCAGGATGGGCAGCATGGAAAAGGGCGGCGTGACACCTTTTGGCGCAATCGGTCCGCGCTCAAAAATCAGCACGGTGCCGCCAGGCTCCGCCGCCCGCACCGCCTGGGTGAGAAAAGCGAGCGCCTGCTGCTCCGGCCAGTCATGCAGCATGGATTTGAAGCTGACGAGGTCGTAGCCGGCGGGCAGCGGCTCGGCGCGCAGGTCGGCCTTGATGAACGCGATGCGCGAGTGCTCCTCCTCGCCCAGCACATGCTCCAGGCCGATCTCGCAGACCAGAGGCAAATCGACCACGGTGCCGCGCAGCGCCGGCTGGCGCCGGCAGGCCTGAAGCACGAACTCGCCGCTGTTACCGCCGACATCCAGCATGCGGCGGTGCGCGCCAAAGTCATGCAGTTCGAGGCAAGCAGCCGCCTCGTATCTCGTGAGCGTCGAGGTCAGCCGCATCCATGCGCGCGTGCGCTGGTAGTTCTCCAGCGTCGGCTCGAAGCAGCGCCGGTAGTCGAACAACTGGAACAGTCGAGACTGGCCCATGAAGCTCGCCGGGTCCATCAGCAGCGCCGTGAAGGAGTCGGCGAAATCGTTGATGAGAGCCCCGGCGAAATCGAGCTTGGTTTCCAGGAGGTCGCGGTATTTCAGCGCGACGCAGAAACCCTCTTGCAGGAAAATCTGGCCACGGCGTCGCTCAATCACCCCGTTCGCCTCCAGCAGCGCAACGAGAAAGCGCAGTCCCTGCTCGTCCATTTTCAGTGCCTTGAGCGCCGCCGCTTCGGAAAGGGCGCCGTGTTCCTCGAGGAGATCGATGAAGCGAACCTCGAACGCGGTTTTTAGCGCGCGTGCGTCGACCATGGTGCGCAGATACTCATCCACCACGAGGTACTCCACGGTCCCGGCCAGGCGCTTATCCTGAGATGCTGCTGCGGTCACGCGAATCCTGTTTGAATTAGGGGTGCACGGAAGAATACAAGGAAAACCAAGAGCCGAAGTCGCCGATAAAAACCGTGAAAAGCGGGCCTGAACGCCATGCGTTCAGGCCCATACCACCGTCAGCGCCTCAACGCGCAGCCCGGGACTTGCTGAGCTCCGGCGTTGCAGGCGACGTGGTAGCCGGCTTGGCGGCCAGCGTGGCAGCCGGCGTGGCGGCAATGCGGATCTTCGAGTTCGGCTCCCGTTCGGCCACGCTCATGCCAAGATGGTTGGCGAAATCGCTCATCCAGCCCGGTTCTTTGGCCGCGGGCGCCTCGCTGGCGGCCGCGCTGAAGAGACTGGCCGCCCAGTTGATGACAGGCGACCCGGAGACCTGCGAGGCAGCCGGAATCCCGGGCTCGGCATCCGAGGCAAGGGGCTGCGCATCCAAGGGCGCCGCGTGCGGTACCTCAGCGGCCGCGCTAAGGCTGACCCGCGTCCCAGGCTGCAGTATCTCGCTCATGATCGGTTGCTGCGCGTCACCATGCTCCAAACCCACCACGTGGCCCATCTCGTGGAGCATTACCGTCATCAGGTCCATGCGGGCATAAGCCTCGCTGTCTTCGCTGGCCAACAGCGCGCCGCGCTGCGCGCGTTGCGCGAACTCGACGCTATCCCATGGCGAAGCATCGACGAACCAGCCTTGCCCGGCGGCATCGATGTCTATCAGCATGCTACTGCCCTCAGTGAGACCGAGCACGCCCTCCGGCAGGTCTTCGACGCTGATCAGCAGGCCGCCGAGCGCCGCGAGCCTCGGATCGCCGCTGCCAAGCGCCTGCGTCCAGCGCGCTATAGCCACCTCGGCGATCGCGTCGATATCCGCCACGGTAAGCACCTCGCCCGGAACCGTCGCCGCCGCTGCCGGCTGTGCCGCAACCAGGCTCCCGGACGGCGCCGGGATAAAGGCCGGATCGTTGGTCTTCACCGTCACGTCGTCGAAGCGCGCCATCCCGCCCTTGGCCATCAGACCGAAATTCCCGTCAACCGTGGCCGCATTGAAGGCGTGGCTGATCAACACGTCGTAGCCGGGGTTGTTCGGGCTGCTCTTGAGCCAGACGCTCACCGTCGAGCCCTTAAGCGTCACGCCCATCGTGTAAGTCACGGCCGTATCAATGGCCTTCGAAGCGACCGCGTCCACGACCCAGCCGCTCTTCTGGGTGTAGTGGCCGATCATTACCTGGTCGGTCACCGCATCGATGGCTGCAAACTTGAAGTTGTTGTCGCTGTAGCGGTCGAACACCACGCCGGCACGGCCTTGCGTATTCACCTTGACGCTCAGATCGAGCAGCGACGCGACGTTCAGATTGGCTACGCCCAGGTCGAGCAGGCTCACGCCGGTCGCATCGACCGGGATCGCGGTGTAGTTGCCCCCGCCCACGCTCCACGTGCCGACCTTCTGACCGGTAAACAGGTCTGCGACGTTATCCTGGAAAGTCTCGGTGTTCTGGAACGTGAATTGCGGCGGCAGCACCTGCGCCTGGATATTATCGAAGCTGCCGCGCGAGTTGTCCGAGCCCACGCCCACCAGCCCCCAGTTGAGGCCGTAGGAATAGCCGTCAATGACGCGCGGCGCATAGGTGTGGGAGAAGGCCGTCTTGTTATCGATCAGCAGCGTGGCGTTCAGCCCGTTCACCGCCAGCAGCATGTTGTAGTAAGTGCCGGACTTGAGGCCGCCTTTGACAGCCGCCTGCTCGTCCACCTGCCAGCCGTTCGCGTCGCGGTGGCCCATGACCAGCTTGCTGGTGGAGATGTCGAGTCCGGCGAACTTGAAGTCGGTCTGACTCTGGTAGTCGAATACGATGTAGCTGTTCGCCTTCCAGCCGGCGGTTGGCTTGGTGACGTTGATCGACGCCTGCACCTCGAAGTAACCGGGCAGCGCGTCGCCGATCTGGAACACCGCGACCGCATCGCCGCCCAGCGATTCCGCCGACACCTGCAACGCCCCGCCCTGCACCGTCCAGGTGCCGCTGTCGGCGGCGAAGCCCTGGGTGTTGCCGTTAGTGTTGAAGTTCGCCGAGCGCAACACGTCGCGCGTGCCGCCCGGGATGTTGCCCGGCTGCGGATCGTCCGGCGCGCCCGTCTGGTCGCCCCAGGCCGGGTCCTGCTGGCGCACAACGCCCAGTTCGCCCTCGGGCTCGCCGTTCCTCGCCGGATCGGCACCGGTGTCCTTGGAGCGCGTGAAATCGGCGCCGTCGGAGGCCGACAGCGCGTACAGGAACTCGGCGATCTGCGGCTGCAGCGCGCGTGACACGGTGCCCAAGCCGAACGGCGCGAACGGCACGATGTAGCTGTTGAACTCGCCCGCCCAGTCGATCAGCCGGTCCCCGCCGGTGTTGCCGATCAGGATGTCGCGCCCGGCGCCGCCGTAGGCACGATCCTCGTAAGACGGATGAGTGTCGGGCGCATTATTGAGGCCGCCCTGCCCATTCAGGTTGTCGTCCGCATTCAGCAGGTCGTCGCCCCAGCCGCCGTACAGGTTGTCGCGGCCCGTGCCGCCAACCAGCCAGTCGTTGCCGACATCGCCGAACAGCTTGTCGTCGCCGTCGCTGTAGACCGTGCCCCAGGTTGCGTTCGGCACCGCGACGCCTTCGGTCTCGTTGAAGTTGAGCAGGAAGTTCGCGATCAGCGTGCGCGGGTTGTATTCGTCATACGCGGCGAATTCACCCGTGGTCTCGTTGTAGGCGAGCACATCGCCCACGTTGATGGGGTGAGAGTAAAACGACGGTAGCGCTTCCGCACCCGACATCGCGTCGTCGCCCGAACCGCCGTGCAGGAAGTCGCTGCCCAGGCCGCCGTAAATGATGTCGTCGGATTGGGTCGCGTCAAACAGCGGGTCGTCGTTGGGGTCGACGTTGAACGGCGCCAAATCGACCGCCTTTTTCAGCTGCCCTGTCACGTTCAGATCGGCCTGCTGCATGTTGCCCGGCGTGCTGATGAACGACTGCGTCGTGGCCGCGATGCCATAAAGCGGTTCGGCGGTGCCGTTGCGGCTGGTGAAAATGCGCCCGTCGTCGCCGAGCACGCCGTCCTGGCCGGTGCCGCCCGATATCCAGTCGAATCCCCAGCCGCCGATAATGTCGTCGTCCTGGCCTTCGCCGAACAGCACATCGTTGCCCACCATGCCGTAGATGAAGTCGTCGCCGGATTCGCCGTGGATCTCGTCGGCCGCACCGATGTCCGTTGCCGCAGACGCGGCATTGAAGTCCGCACCGCCCAAGGTGTAGTCGAGGAACTCCATGCCGCGCACCACGATGTGTTCGCCATCGGCAACTGGGTAATTGTCGTAGTTCAGCTTGACAAAGGTGCTGCCGGACCCGTCGGCGCTAACGATGCGGTAGATGTTGCCGTTGTCGCCGAGGATAGCGTCGGAATCGTCGACATGGCCGCGGTCCAAGGGGACGCCATTTGCATCGAGGTCATTGCGCGAGACATTCGTGCCGGCGCCGCCGAAGATGATGTCGGTGCCGTCGGGGCGGCGCTCAGGCGTCTCCAGGCTGAACAGGCTGGAACTGCCGCCGATCAGGTCGTCCTGGCCGCGGTTGCCGAAGATCACGTCGTTGCCGCCGTTGCCCTCGATGTAATCGTGGCCGTCAAATTCGCCCTCCACGGATGCGCTGACGTAGAGTACGCCCGCGGAAACGCGGTAGGCGCCAACGTCTGGGCCGGGATCTGCGCCGAGTTCAACGCAGGCAGAGCCGTCGCCCTGAATGACGTCGTTGCCGAGTTGGCCGAAGATCTGGTCGTCGTCGGCGCCGCCGGCGATGTAGTCGTTACCGTACAAGGACGGGTCGGTGCCGAACTCGTGATCGAGCAGCGTGATGTGGTAGTCGGCCCAGGTGGGCTGACCCCATGCGGACGCCTGCCCGCGCGGGTCGAGCTGCCATGTATCCGTCACCAGCACTTCGCCCGAGGGAGCGCCGATGCCGTTGACGTCCACGCCCTGCCCGTAGACCTGGGTACCGTCAAGTGCGCGGAAGCGCGGGTTGCCGTATTCCTCATAGGTGTCGGTGCGATCCAGCTTGACGTTGTCGCCGAAGATCAGGTCGCGGCCGGCGCCGCCGTCGATGCGATCGTCTCCCGTGCCGCCGATCAGGATGTCGTCGCCGTCGCCGCCGCATATCGTGTCGTCGCCACCGATGTCGTTGCACTTGACTTCGATGCGGTCCAGCGTTGAGGCGTTGCCGTCCTCGACCCAGCTAGCCAGAGCATTGTCGCCCATGACGATGTTGGTGCCGGCGGCGACGCTGATGGTGTCGTCGTCGATCCCGCCGTAGGCGATATTGAAGCCGTCGCCGGTTATCGTAATGAAATCTGCGCCGCCGTCCGGACATACTATGGTCTCGACGATGCCCAGCGTAATCGGCTGATTGCCGAGCTGCCGGATGCCGTCCTGGTCCACAGCCGTGATCCGGCCGCTGTCGCCGATGGCGATGTTGCTGCCGGTACCTGCAATGATCGTGTCGCCGTAGCGCCCGCCGATGATAATGTCATCGCCCGAGCCGGTAGTGATCGTGTCCGCCCCGCCAAACCCTTCTGGCCACGGACCCTCCTCCTCCTCTGGTGAGGGATAAAGGGTTTCGATCAGGTCAATGTCTGCGGCATTCGTGTCGGCGCCCATCACGCCGAATTCGCGGTCCGCACGCACATAGTCGATCTGAGCGTTGTCGCCCAGAACGATGTTGTGGCCATCGCCTGCACCGATTTCGTCGCCCGCGTGGCCGCCGAGCACGATGTCGTTACCCAGACCTGTAGTGATCAGGTCCACACCGCCGTCGTTGTACTCGATCGTCTCGATCAGACCCAGGGTGATCGGCTGGAACGGCAGATAGTGCGGACCGTTGGCGGTCGCGGCCGTGATGCGGCCGCTGTCGCCGATGACTATGTTATTGCCGTCGCCGGCAAGCACCGTGTCGTCGTAGCGCCCGGCGATGATGATGTCGTCTCCTGCGCCGGTGGTGATGTGGTCCACGCCGCCCGCAGCGTCAGTGGACAAGCTCTCTATCAGGTCGATGTCCGAAGCATCGCTATCGGCGCCCGGCGTCGTGGCCCGGTCGGCGCGCACATAGTCGATCTGACCATCGTCGCCGAGGACGATGTTGTGGCCTTCGCCGGCCTCGATGATGTCACCCTCGTGGCCGCCCAGGATGATGTCGTTGCCCCCGGTGGTCGTGATGGTGTCTACCCCGCCGTCGCCGAACTGCACCGTTTCGATCAGGCCCAGCGTTATTGGCTGGAACGGCAGATAGTGCGGACCGTTGG
>MGYT01000166.1:49453-73314 GCA_001801865.1 Gammaproteobacteria bacterium RIFCSPLOWO2_02_FULL_61_13 | reverse complement strand
GCAAAGCGTATCCGGTGCAACATGAATAGGGCAGATTTGTAAGACACGCCGGTCTGCCGGTGAATCTCAAGGGCAGATACGCCCTTCTTTGAAGTAGCCGCACGCCAGAAGGCAAAGCACCAATGCCGCAGTTGAATCCGGCTATCCTCGAATACGGTGCCAATGCGTACCGTGAATTGTTCTGTACACCCACGGCAGCGCCAGCGGTAATTAGCTTGGCGCTTACCAGTCTTTGAATTTCTCATCTGGTAGACATTCATATCTCCACAACGCGGACAGGCCGGGTTGCCATTCCAGCGTTGCAATTCGATGAACTCAACAGCGGCTATTTCATCCGCGCAAGCGCGTGGAATCGCGTTGAGGATCAGATCGTCTTTGGTGGAGCGGTTTTGTACTTTCGTCGTTTTCATGGCGTCAAATTATCCCGTACGGGACATTTAGTCAAGTAAAATATTAAATATTCCTGGTCATTTTCTAACCTATTGATTATTATTCAATTTCGCTAAGTACATACTTCCGCAATAATAACGCTAATTCCCGATAACTCCAGAGGTCTATATCCTCTCAGGTGATTTTCAGGGTAGGGTGGCCCAGATCAGTCCGGTTCGGACCAAATGAAACGTCCCGTACGGGAGATTATTTCTGCTTCCCCCCGCTGCGGAATCGATTGAAGTAGTGTTTGCGCAGTTCGGCGCGGGTCGGAGGCGGGCGATCCGGAGAGGACACAGGGCATTTCTTGCCTTTGGATGAGGATGGGCGCTTTTTGGACATTTTATTGCAGTGCAGCGAAAAGTACTGGCTATTAAGTTTTGCTACTGTATAGTGCGCCGCCATCAAGGCACATCTTCGGTCTGTGCCCCATCGTGGTTATCCCTTCCGGTTACCCTCGAATCCAATTACTACCCACCTCAGCCTGGACCGACCCGGCACATTGTCCGGCAGGCCGGTACAGGAGCTACAAATAATGTCTTTTGAATCCCTCGGCTTGCGGGCCGAATTACTACGTGCTGTGTCCGAACAAGGTTACAGCGAACCTACGCCCATACAATTACAGGCCATCCCGGCGATCCTTGCGGGTCGCGACCTGCTCGCCGGCGCCCAGACAGGTACCGGCAAGACCGCCGGCTTTACGCTGCCCTTGTTGCAGCGTCTTGCGGCAACCCAGCCCGCGGTGGCGGATAAAAAGGAAAAGGGCTGGCGGCCGATTCGTGCGCTGATCCTGACCCCGACCCGCGAACTGGCGGCCCAGGTTCGTGACAGTGTCGCCACATATGGCAAATTCCTGCCGCTGCGCTCCACCGCGGTGTTCGGCGGCGTAAATATCAAACCCCAATTCCAGAATCTGCGCCGCGGCGTGGATATCCTGGTGGCCACCCCGGGCCGGCTCGAGGATCACATGGAGCAACGCACTGTGGACCTGCGCGCCGTGGAGGTTCTGGTGCTGGATGAAGCGGATCGCATGCTGGACATGGGTTTTCTGCCAGTGATGAAACGCATCATGGCAGTGCTGCCGAAGCACCGGCAAAACCTGCTGTTCTCGGCCACCGTATCTAACGAGATTCGGACCCTGGCGCAGGGACTGTTGCGCGACCCGCAAGTGATCCAGATCGACCGCATCAGCAGCCCGGCGCAAAACGTGACCCAGGTGGTTCACCCTGTGGACAAGGATCGGCGCCGCGAACTGCTGGCGCACCTGATCACGACGCAGGACTGGCGCCAGGTGCTGGTGTTCACGCGCATGAAATTCGGTGCCGAGAAACTGGCCACGCAACTGGATCGCGCCGGCCTGCAGGCCACCGCCATCCATGGCAACAAGAATCAGAACCAGCGCACGCGCGCGCTGGCGGACTTCAAGGCCGGCCGGGTGCGGGTGCTGGTGGCCACCGACGTGGCTTCGCGCGGCCTCGATATCGAACAGTTGCCCCATGTGGTCAATTATGAATTGCCCATGGACGCGGAATCCTACGTGCATCGCATCGGCCGCACCGGTCGCGCCGGCCTGCTGGGCGCGGCGGTTTCGCTGGTGTCCGCGGATGAAGCGGGTCTGCTGGCGGATATCGAGCGGCTCATAGGCGCCGAAATCCCGCGCGAGAATGTGCCTGGGTTTGAACCGGCGATCCCGCTTGTCACTACCGGCAAGCAGGGCGGCGGTCGCGGCAGTAAATCAAAATCAGGTCATCACCAGCACACACAGCACAATACCCGTGGTGAAAAGAAGCCCCATTGGCATCGCCGTTCGGAGCAAAAGCGCGGCGGCCGTACACAGCGCGGGAACTCCCGCTAGGGTTGCAACCTCCCAGGTACCACCCTGGCGCAGCGCATTAGTGCGCTGCGCCAGGGCCCATTTTGTACTGGCCGGCTGTCCGGTCAATTGACACAAAACGAAGCGGACAGCAGTTTTGCATCAACCTGCTAATACACCAGGCAGTTCCGGCCCTTCTCCTTGGCCCGATACAACGCCGCATCGGCGGCGGCAATCACTGCTTCAGGCGTTAGATTCCGGTCGTTGCGCTCCGCCATGCCGATACTGATGGTGACGGATACGGTTTCGGCGTTGCGACCCAGACGCCGCCGCCCGCGCCGCGCCTTGGCTATACGTTCAGGCACTTCGCGCTGCTTGCCGTCACGCAACACCAGCCGATAACGCGCCACTGTGCGCCGCATTGCCTCCAGATGGGGCGCGCACTGTTCCAGCGTCCGGCCTGGAAACACGATGCTGAACTCCTCGCCGCCGTAACGATAGGCGGTTCCCCCGCCACGCACCTCATCGATGCAGCCGGCAACCATTTTCAGGACGTCATCGCCCGTGTCATGCCCCCAGGTGTCGTTGAATTGTTTGAAGTGATCCACGTCGACCATGGCGATGACATAGCGCCGGCCCAACGCCTTGAGCCGATCATTCAGCGCGCGCCGGCCCAGTAATCCGGTCAATTCGTCACGAAATGCCATTTCATGAGAACTGCGCAACAGACTGATGCCGAGATTCAGCCCCGCGGCACTGAACATGGCCACCGCCATCCCATGCCGATCAAGGAGCGCCATGGCCGCGAGCACAAACAACAATGTGCCCAGCAGCGCAGCAGTATCCTCACCTCCTTGCAATACCAGCAGCATCACACCCGCACTGATCGCCGTCGCCATCACCCCGGAGGCGCGCAGCGACAGCAGCCAGCCTGGATAGGGTTCCAGGGGCAGTTGTGCGTGCAGCCAGGCATGGGTGCCCGGCGAGACGTCTGTTACGATCCACCAGCAGACAAGTAACAACGTCGGCACCAGAGCAACAATCAGCATGCCGCGTCCGCTCCGCAGCCCGCGTTCCGTGAGAAACAACAACAGCAGCAGCGTCAGCGGTACGACCAGGCTGATTATTGAGTAAATCAAAAACAGGCGCGGCTCGCGCCAGCCTGCCGCGATATCTGCCGGCAGAAACGCATACGCCGCGATCAGCACCAGCGCCGCTGTGAACAGGCGCGAACGATCAAAAAACAGGCACAAGGCCGCGGCCATGCCCAGCGTAAGGTACGGCAGCCAATGGACCAGCTTGCGATACGCCGGGTCCAGTTCCTGCCAATGGGATCGCAGCATCAATGCCGCCACTATGAGGATTAGCGGCAGTACCAACCGGCGCAATGGAGACAGGGTCATTAAGAGACTACTCCGGGGCGGCGCGGGCAGGTCATAAAATCCGTCAGTTCGATCATTGCGGACTAATCCAGAAACACGTATCGGGCTGGCACATCGCGGGAAGGCGCGGGCTTGCCATCCATGAAGCGCGGACGGTAATGCATGGCATGGATTGCGCGTTCGCCGCGGCGCGCCAGATCCGCGTCATCCATTACCGGGTGAGTCCGCTGAACGCGGACGTTCTCCGGCCAGCCGCTGTCGCTTATGTCCACCAGTGCCTCCACGTAGCGGCTGGATTCATTCAAGACGTTGTTACCGGGATCCCCTGGCGCGCGCAAGGCCGTCACCAGTTCCGGCGCCCCAAACAGACGCTCCGCGTGTGTCTGCAGGCCGTGCCGGCGCAATACATCCATGGCCCGGCGATACTCCTGCATGGCATCAACGTTGCGGCGAAATGAAAGGTAATAGTCCCCGAGAAAAACCAGCGCCTCGGCATAGGGCAAGGGAGCATTGGTCTCATGCATCCCGGCACGCGTCACGATCTCCTTTGTTATCCACTCGCCCTCCAGGAAAAATTGCCCGAACAGCGACTCACGCGCCTGCTCTTCATTTACCTCAAACACCTCGCGACCGTTGTCGATCATGGCGGCTCGCAAATCGTGAAATCCCACGCGACTGCGCCGCATCTCCAGCGCCAGTCGGTGATTCACGACGGCAGCGTGATAAAACAATGCCTGTTCAGTGATCCCGGATGTATCCCCCTGATCATTAACCAGGCGGCGGGCCAGGTCATAAAGCGCGTCAGCCTTGATCAGATGGTTCAGTGCCACCGCCGCCGGAGCGGCCTCATAGGCACGCAGGCGACCCAGTCCGATCTCTTCTATGACCGGTAGCAGCGCGACCCGCTCATTACCGGCGTTGCGCCGGCGCACCCAATACAATTGCTGATAGTCCCGATCCATGGCCTCTGCATCGCCGAGCAGGCCATGAACTTCGAGCAGCGCCTGCAGCAACGGGATATGCGCCAGGTTATGCAAGCCTTCATTGACGCGGGCGATGTGCAACGCCCGTTGCAGTGTCTCCGCCGCCTGCGGATAAAGTCCCTCGGCGCGCAGTGCTTGTCCGAGGCCCAGCAGGGCCTCTGCCAGTTGCGGGTTGTACACACCACCGGATGCTTCCAGTTCTGCGATGTGAACTTCGTGGGCGGATAAATCTGTTGCCGGCGATTTGGATCCGACCAGCGCAGCAGGAATCGCGGGGGGCGGAGTGTCTGCGCCCGCGCTGCTTCCGGGGCTGAGAAAACCTGTCAGCAGGATCAGCGCCAACTGTGGCAAACGTAAACGCATCCACGCCGTCACCTGGTCCGCATTTGCCGAGGCAACCATTCAGAATACGCCGGCTTCCAGCCCGGCCGCCATGGTCTGGCCCAATTCTTCGCAGCTTGCCGCGAACCCGGGATGAAACTCGCCCGCCAGCAACAACGGTGGTTGCGCCGGTTGCCAACGCAAACCCGAGATGATCCGTTCCATCGCCGTACGCGTACCGAGGCCGTCATTGCCGGCACGAATGTAGAGCGCGTAAGGCAGGCCCTGGGTCTTTTCCAGGCACGGGTAGTAGATGCGTTCAAGGAAATCCTTCATCAGGCCGGCCATGGAACCAAAATTCTCCGTCGTCCCGAGGATCAACCCTTGTGCCCAGATAAGGTCGTCCGGGCCGGCTTCCAAGGGCGCTTTTATGCGCAGAGCGACGGCGTTGATGTCGGGGTGACTGGCGCCACGCACGACGGCATCAAGCAATATACGCGTGTTATCACTGGGGGCATGAGCAACGATGAGCAAGTTCGGCATGGCGTGTGCGGCGACTCACGCCGGGCGGCAGTTACATGCCGCACATCCCACGACCACAGGAGGGGCCGCTGCCTCCTTCGCAAGGCGGCGCCGCGCCGCTGCCCAGGGCCTCGCTTTTAATCACGTTGCCGCGGGTAATCACCTTGCGTACCGGCTCCCTGGCCCGCGTCCTGCCAGGGGCCATGCCCAGAAGTGTGCACAACTCGCCCCAGGTACGGATCGTTTTGTTCATGGCGTGGCGCACTTCCAGTGTGCGGCCGTTGGCGTCACAACGATAATCATAGGTGGGCATGATGATTCAGCTCCGCAATGAAATTGAAATCACTTGTTCGGCAACAAGGCCGCCTTGCCTTCGCCGCGTGGGTCTGAGGCGGCGAAGACCTGGTTGTTCTTTCGATCCCACATGACAGCATGCATATCGCCGTAACTGTAGGAGGCCTGCTTCAACGAATGGCCAAGCTTGCGCAACTCCTCCTGCTCGTAGGCCACGAGTCCATGCGGCTCGAACTGCACTTCATCCGGCAGGTACTGGTGATGATAGCGCCGCACCTTGACCCATGACTCCGGCCCGTTGCCCGCGGCGAAATCCAGCACACCGAGCAGCACCATGCTGATTATGCGGCTCCCACCGGGCGTACCGAGGATACCAACGCGATCCGCGGATTCCACGAAAGTCGGCGTCATGCTGGACAACGGGCGTTTGTTGCCCGCCACGGCGTTGGCCTGATCCCCCACCAGCCCATAGGCATTGGGGGTGTTGGCCTTGATTGAGAAATCATCCATCTCATCGTTCAGCAGCACGCCGGTACCCGGCGGGACAAAGACGGCGCCGAACGGCAGGTTGATGCTCAGGGTTCCGGCCACCCGGTTGCCTTCAGCATCGATGAGCGAGAAATGGGACGTATTCTCCCCCCGCTGCGCCAGGTCCGGCGTATCACCCAGTTCCGCGCTCGGCGTGGCGCGCTTGGGATCGATGGTCAATGCGAGGCCCTCCAGATAATCCGGCGCCAGCAGGCGATCCGTGGGGATGGTGACAAAATCCGGATCGCCCAGATACACCGCCCGGTCACGGTAGGCGCGCCGCATTGCCTCGATTACCACGTGCATGCGGGTAATGTGGTCCACGCCCACCAGGTCCTGATGCTCGAGAATTTCCAGCGCCTGGGTCAGGACGATACCGCCCGATGATGGCGGCGGCGCCGACACAACCCTGATCCCCCGGTATTCAGTGACGATGGGCGCGCGTTCCACGACACTGTAGTTCTGCAAGTCTTCCAGGGACCAGATGCCGCCCCCGGCACGCACGCCATCCACCAGAAGTTTCGCAAATGGCCCCTGATAGAAATAACCCGCGCCCTTTAGGCCAACCTGCTCCAGCAGATTGCCGAGATCTTCCTGAATAATCGGATGCCCGGGTTCGGGTACACCGTTGCCGGCCAGGAAGAGGCGGGCGGTATCGGGGAATTTCTGCAGCGACTTCAGGCGCCAACCGACCATGTCCCGATAGCCCTGGTTGACCGGGAAACCCTCGCGCGCCAGCCGCACCGCGGGTTCCAGGCTCTGGCTCAGCGGCAGTCGGCCATAGTGTTCGGCCAGATGAGCCAGTCCCGCGATCAGGCCGGGGATGCCCGCGGCCAGCGGTCCCTCCAGCGAGGCGCTCTCGCGAACGTTGTCCTTGTCATCCAGATACATGCGCTTGTAGGCGGCGCCCGGGGCCTTCTCCCGGCCATCCACCATTACCTGCTTGCCATCAACCGCGCGATGCAACAGCCAGAAGCCACCGCCACCGATGCCGGAGCTGTACGGCTCCACTACCGCCAGCGCGGCGCTGACCGTGACGGCGGCATCGAAGGCATTTCCACCGCGCTCCAGGGTCTCCAGTCCGGCGCGGGTGGCCAGCGGATGGGCGCTGGCAATGGCGGCGGCAGGCGGTGCGTCCGCGGCCGGCAGGATCGGGACGTAAAACAGCAGCGCGCACAACAGCAGGGCGCCCGGCTTGCCGCGCTGCAGGGATTGATTGGGGAAAGGCATTCTCATTTCATGGGCGCCGCAAGTTGGGGAACAGTATGCATTTTACTGCATTGGGGGCGCGCAATGCGCCGGCGCGGGATCAGCTGCGCAGGCGTTGCACCAGCGCCGATTGCACCTCCGGGTGCACAAACTTGCCCACGTCGCCGCCGAAGGTTGCGATCTCACGCACCAGGCTGGAGGAGATGTAACTCAGGTGCTCGGCCGGCGTCAGAAAAACGGTTTCCGCGGTGCTGTGCAATTGACGGTTCATGCCAGCCATCTGGAATTCATAATCGAAATCGGACACCGCGCGCAGCCCACGGATAATGACCTTGGCACCCTGGTCGCGGGCGAAATCAATCATCAGCCCGTCGAAGCTCAGCACCTCCGCGCCCGGAATTTCCACCAACGCCCGGCGCGCCATGGCGACGCGTTCGTCGGTGGTGAAGGCGGTCTTCTTGGAGGTGCTGCGCGCCACCGCGACTATGACCCGATCGAACAGGGCCGTGGCTCGCGCCACAATATCCGTGTGGCCGTTGGTGATGGGATCAAATGTCCCAGGATAAATTGCCGTGATGTTCATGCCGGCCCTCCGGTATTAGCCGCCAATAACATGTATTGAACCTGCCCCGCGCGACCCTGCTTCCGCACCAGAAAATGATCCTCCGGAGGCACCCAGCCGGGTGTGGTCTCCACGTATAGCAATCCGGCGGGCGCCAAGTTTCGCCCGTTTGCCAGGAGCACACAAGTCTCGGCGGCGAGATTCGAGTCAAACGGCGGATCCAGGAAGATCACGTCGAAAAGGCGTGGATTCGCCACTAACCATTGACGCACTTCGCCGCAATGCACTTCAGCGCCCGCGGCGCCCAACCGCTGCGCCTGCGCGCGCAACTGATCGGCGCAGGCAGGATTCTGCTCCACCATTACGCAATGACCTGCGCCGCGGGACAGCGCCTCGAATGCCAGCGCGCCGGTGCCGGCGAAACAATCCAGACACCGCGCGCCCTCAATAATCGGGGCCAGCCAGTTGAACAGGGTTTCACGCACGCGGTCCGGTGTCGGGCGCAAGCCCGGTACCGGGACCACCTCGATGCGCCGGCCTCGCCACCGGCCCCCAATGATACGAATCTTCCCCGGCGACTGCGGGCGTGGGGTCAGGGCGGGACTCCTCAGTTTGCCTCCGGCGCCGGCCCGACTGAAACGGTGGCCATGCGGGTCAAGTCCAGACGCCGGCTAAAGGCGTCGTGGATCTGCGCTGAGGTTACGGCCTCGATGCGGCCGATGAACTGATCCAGGTAATCGAGCGGCAGGCCGTAGAATCCGATGACGCCCACATAGGCCAGGATCTTGCGATTGCTGTCCATGCGCAGCGGGAAGCCGCCGGTCAGATTTTGCTTAGCGGCGCGCAACTCCACTTGCGTGGGGCCCTCCTTGATGAATTGATCCAACGTGGCACGCAGCACCATGAGTGCCTGGCCGGCCTGGCCGGCTTCGGTCTGCAAACTCGCCGCGAACGGACCGGCCTCGCGACGCGGCGAAAAATAACTGTAGGCGGAATACGAAAGCCCGAGTTTTTCGCGGATCTCCTTGAACATGCGCGTGACGAACCCGCCGCCGCCCAGGATGTGATTGCCAAGCAGTAACGGGAAATAATCCGGGTCGCCATATTTCATGCCCGGCTGGCCGACTACGATGTGTGTCTGTGTCGACGGAAAATTGATGTGCTTCTCTATCGCCTGCGTCATCACCGGCACCGGCGGCGCCGGTGCCGCCGCTGCTCCGGCAGGCAGGTCCGCCGCCACCCGTTCCGCCAGGGCCTCGGCCTCGGCCCGGTTCAGATCAGCGACCAATGCCAGGATTGCATTTCCGGTCACGTGCATCTGCCTGTGCCACGCCAACAAGTCTGAACGAGTGATGGGGGGTAATGAGTTTTCGGTCCCCTCCTCGGGGCGCGCATACGGGTGGTCACCGTAGATGGCCGCCTTGAAGGCGTCGTCCGCCAGTGCTGCCGGGGATTGTTTCTTTTGCTGAATTCCGATCAACAAGCGCTTCCGTTGCCGGTCAATGGCATCCTGGGGAAAATCCGGTTGCAACATAACCCTGCGGAAGTTGGCCAGCGCGGGGTCGAGTTGTTCCGGTGCGGCCAACGTGCGCAGGTACAACGACGACGAGTCGCTACTGACGTCCGCGCCATACACCGCTCCCAGGCGCTCAAATTCGTAAGCGACTTCATTGGCGTGCATGCCCGCCGCACCTTCGTCCAGCAATCCGCCGGCCAACAACGCCAGCCCTTCCCGGCCGGCAGGATCGCGACTGCTGCCGCCGCCGAAGATGACCTGCATATCGACAATCGGCAACTCATGGGCCTCAACGAACAACACGCGCGCACCATTGCTGGTTTGCCAGGTCTGAATGGCCGGTGTCGCCACAGCCGGCCATGGCAGCAATGCGGCAACCATGAAAGCCCCGATCACCAGGCTGCTGCCCGAAAAACTGGAGATACATTTCACCCGGCAGCGGCGCAGACGCTCAGCGCACATGGCCATGATCCCCTGCTGATGGGCGCGGCGGTGCATCGGGGTCTATGGGCTGGGGTTCCAGCACCGCGACCGTCAGCCCATCGTCATTGAAATATTTGCGCGCTACTGCCCGGACCTGTTCCGCGGTCACGGACTGCACGCCGGGGACGTATTCTTCAACGCGTTTCCAGCCCAGTCCGACACATTCAAATATGCCCAACACCATGGCTTGGTAAAACAAGGAGTCCTTCTGATAAATATCCTGCGACACCACCTGCGCCTTGACGCGATCCAGTTCCTGCGCCGTCACCGGATTTGCCTTCAGATCCTCCAGTTCAGCACGCACGGCCTGTTCCAGTTCCGCCATTGTGCGTCCCTGGGCGGGGGTGCCCTCGATGGAAAATACGCTCTCCAGCCGGGCGCTGAACTGATAATCGGTGCCGATGCCCGCCGCCACCTCCTGGCCACGTACCAGATGGGCTGCAAACCGGGCACTGGAGCCTCCGTCCAGGATCCCGGACAACACCTCCAGTGCATACGGTTCCCAGGACGCCATTCCGGAGTCCGTTGCCAATGTGCTTGTGAGTACCGGCACCTTCCATGCCATGGTCAGAAACGGCACCTCGGCGGGGCGCTTTACCGTCACCCGTTTGATACCCACTTGCGGGGCCTCGGGACGCCACGCCGGTGGCTCCAGGGATTCGGATTTCAGGCGGCCAAAATACTTGCGCGCCAAGCGCTGCACAGCCTCGGGCTGAACGTCCCCGGCCACCACCACGACGGCATTGTTGGGCGCATACCAGCGCCGGTACCAGTCCTTGAGATCGCCCACCTGCATGGACTCGAGGTCCGCCATCCAGCCGATGACCGGTTGCCGGTACGGACTGGATTGAAAGGCGGTGGCCATCGCGATCTCATTCGCATAGGATTCAGGTTCATCCTCGGTGCGCAGGCGCCGTTCTTCGCGCACCACCTTGATCTCCTTGTCAAACTCCTGCGGCGGCAATGTCAGGTTACGCATGCGATCCGCTTCCAGCCGAAACACAATCTCGAGCCTGGATTTCTCCAGTGATTGGAAATACGCGGTGAAGTCTGCGGCGGTAAATGCATTTTCGGTGCCGCCGTTCTCGGCAATGATGCGCGAGAACTCCCCTGCGGCAAGCTTGCGCGTCCCCTGGAACATCATGTGCTCAAGCGCATGGGAGATGCCGGTAATGCCGTCATGTTCGTAGCTGCCGCCCACCTTGTACCAAACCTGTGTCACCACCACCGGCGCGCGATGATCCTCCTTGACCAGCAGCAACAGGCCATTGTCCAGGCGATATTCCTGCACCGCCGCGGCCGTGGTGGACAGCAAAGCCAGCAGTAGAAAAGCTACGGCATTGGTATTCAATTGCGACTCCAGGATTGGACAGTGCCGGCCCCGACTGAGACCTGCCGTCATAACAGTCCGCGCATGTTAATGATAGGATTGCTGCACTGCCAACAATCTTGATTGCCCAGCGTGTCAGCCCAACCCCGGAAACAGACCGAGGCCGCGGAAGCCGGTCTGTGGGACCGGCTGCGCCTGGCACTCGGCAAGACCCGCGCCGGACTGACAGCGGGTCTGGACGACTTCATCCACGGCCGCAAGGTCCTGGATGGCGCCGTGCTGGAGGAAGTGGAGACCCGCCTGCTGCTGGCAGATGTGGGCGTGGATACCACGCGCGCCATCATTGATCGACTGACCGCCCGGCTTCAGCGCGGGGAACTGGCCGACCTTCCCGCCGTGGTAAACGCCCTGCGCGCCCATATGATCGAGTTGCTGGCGCCGGTGGATGCGCCGTTATTCGTATTCTCCGCGGCGGCGCGTCCGTTTGTCATTCTGGTCGTCGGCGTGAATGGCGTCGGCAAGACCACCACCATCGGCAAACTTGCCCGGTATTTTCATGACCAGGGTGTCGTGCTCGCGGCCGGCGATACGTTTCGCGCGGCGGCAGCGGAACAGATCCAGCATTGGGGCCGACAGACTGGAGTACCGGTCATCGCTCAACCCACGGGCGCGGATGCCGCTGCGGTGATCTTTGACGCCCTCGCCGCGAGCCGTGCACGCGATGCGGGCGTGCTCATCGCCGACACTGCCGGCAGGCTGCACAACAAACGCAATTTGATGGAGGAATTGCGCAAGGTGCGGCGCGCCATCGGCAAGTTCGACCCGCTGGTGGAGGTGGAGACTTTGCTCGTGATCGACGCCGGGACCGGCGGCAACGCCGTGAGCCAGGTGCGGGAGTTCCATGCTGCCGTGGGTGTCACCGGTCTCGTCATTACCAAGCTGGATGGCAGCGCCCGTGGCGGCGTCGTGTTCGCGCTGGCAAGGGAATTTGCGCTGCCCATTCGGTTTATTGGATTGGGCGAAAAGGCCGACGACCTGCGCCCGTTTGCCGCGGAGCCGTTTGTAAACGCATTGCTGGCGGAGGACTGAGTGATTCATTTCGCGGACGTGCATATGCGCTACAGCAGCGGCTCGGAGGCGCTGAAGCGCGTCAATCTTTCCATAGACAAGGGCGCCATGGCTTTCGTGACCGGCCGCTCCGGTGCGGGCAAGAGCACGTTGCTGCGCTTGATTGCGCTCATCGAGCGTCATACCCGCGGCCAGATTATCGTCAACGGACAGAATCTGGAACGTGTCACCGGCCGGCGCATCCCGCTCTACCGGCGCAACATCGGCTTCACCTTCCAGGAACACCGGCTGCTCTACGATCGCACCGTCTTTGACAACGTCGCGCTGCCGTTGGTGGTGGCGGGACACCGCTACCAGGAAATCCGTCGCCGTGTACACGCTGCGCTGGACAAGGTCGGTCTGCTGGATAAACAGAAGCAACTGCCCATCGCGCTTTCCGGGGGCGAACAGCAACGCGTGGGTATCGCCCGGGCCGTGGTGCATCGTCCCGCAGTCCTGTTGGGCGACGAACCCACCGGTAATCTCGATCCCATTCTCTCCTGGGACACCATGAAACTTTTTGAGCAATTCAACCAGGTGGGCGTCACGGTCCTGATCGCCAGTCACGATCTGGACATGATTCGGCGCATGAAGAAGCCGATCATTACCTTGCGCGAAGGCCGAATTCTTACCTCCGGAGGCGGGAGCGACGAATGAAAGCCAGGCGTCTGCGCTTGCCCAATGACCTCGGCCGGCAGTTCGCCGCGTGGTTCAGCCAGCACATCCAGGCCCTGCTCTACAGTGCCGGACAGATGTATCGCAATCCACTGGGCAGCCTGCTGACCACGGCCGTGATCGGTATTTCATTGGCATTGCCGGCGGCGTTCTATGTGATCCTGGTAAATTCCGAGCGTGTCGCCACCGGTTGGAGCGGGACGGCCAGCATTACCCTGTTCCTGAAACTCGACGTCCCGGCGGCGAAGGCCAAAGATCTTGCCGTTTCCTTGCGCAATCGGCCGCAGATTGCCGGCGTGCGCTACATCAGCCCGGATGAGGCGTTAGCGGAGTTCCGTCGTGCCTCGGGCTTCGGCGATGCCATTGAGCAACTGGAAGAAAACCCGCTGCCGGGCGTGTTGCTGGTTCAACCCAGCTCCATAACGGCCGCATCGTCCGCAGAGGCTTTGCTTGCCGAACTGCGTGCGCTGCCAGAGGCGGATACTGCGCAGTTTGACCGGCAATGGGTGCAACGGCTGGTGGCGCTGCTCAACATCCTGCAGCGCGCGGTATGGATCCTGGCCTGCCTGCTGGCCCTTGCGGTGCTCCTGATCATCGGTAACACCATCCGCCTGTCCATCTACAACCGGCGCACCGAGATCGAGATAAACATGTTGTTCGGGGCAACCGCGGCCTTCATACAGCGCCCGTTTCTCTACAGCGGATTCATGCACGGCCTGATGGGCGCATTGCTCGCCTGGATGCTGGTGTCGGCTGCGGTGTACCTGCTGCAGTCACCGGTGGCGCAACTGGCGGAACTGTACGCCAGCAACTTCATGCTCGCCGGGTTGGACCGGGAGGAAATATTCAAATTGCTTTGCGCCGGCGGGTTGCTGGGGCTTTCTGGCTCCTGGCTGGCGGTCCAACGCCACATGCGGGGCATCACCCCTTTTTGACCCGGAATGGGGGCCGGGGGCGGCGCTCAGATGGTCCGGTTCATCCTTTTTCGGGGTATCAAAGCCTATTCATTTCATTTAGTTAGGGAACAACCGATCCCATTAGCACTCTAATTGCCTGAGTGCTAGACTTAATCGGTGAACAGGCTGTGGAGGCTTGATTAGATGAAAAACCCGATTGCATTGTCCTTGGCTTTGCCCGCCGGTTCACTGGATTCCTATATCCAGTCGGTGAACCGCATCCCGATGCTTAGCGCGGAGGAAGAGCGGGATCTGGCCCGTCGGTTCCGGGACCACCAGGATCTGGATGCGGCGCGTCAACTGGTGCTCTCGCACCTGCGATTTGTCGTGCGCGTGTCACGGGGCTATAACGGCTACGGCCTGGGACAGGCCGACCTGATTCAGGAAGGGAATATCGGATTGATGAAAGCGGTTAAGCGCTTTGACCCGGACTTGGGCGTGCGGCTGGTGTCGTTTGCGGTGCATTGGGTGCGGGCGGAGATCCATGAGTTCGTCCTGCGCAACTGGCGCATCGTCAAGGTGGCGACCACCAAGGCACAGCGCAAACTTTTCTTCAATCTGCGCTCAGCAAAAAAACGCCTCGGCTGGATGAATCGCGATGAAGCGGCGGCGGTGGCGAAGGATCTGGGCGTCAGCACCCAGGATGTTCTGGAAATGGAACAGCGCATGAGTGGCCATGACACCGCATTCGACCTGCCCGTGGATGCCGATTCCGCGGCCGACACGTTTGCGCCGGCGGCATTCCTGGAAGACCATGGTGCCGGGCCGGAGCAGCAACTGGAGCTGGATCAGGACGAGGGGTTGAACCAGGAGCATCTGCGGAATGCGCTGGCGGCCCTCGATCAGCGCAGCCGCACGATTATCGAACAGCGCTGGCTGGCCGAGAACAAGACCACACTCCAGGATCTGGCGGACCGATTCGGCGTTTCCGCGGAGCGTATCCGGCAATTGGAAAATAATGCCATGAATCGGATGCGGGCCGCGCTGGCGCCGGCCTGACGCAGGGGTTGACGCTAAACTGGCGTGCGCCCCCGGACGTTCAATCCAGCAGTGGCAACAACGCCGGCATGTAGTGATCCACAAGTAGAAACGCGAACAACGCCATCAGGTAAATAATGGAATAGTTGAACGCGGCGAGCGCCAGCCTGTCGCTATGGTCGCGCTGCATGCGAATGGCGTAGTAGAGAAACCCCCCGCCCAGTGCGACCGCGCCGCACAGATACATCGGCCCGCTCATGTACATCACATACGGCAACATCGTGACAATGAACAAGACCACGGTGTACAGCAGGATATGCAGGCGCGTGAATTCCACGCCATGGGTAACCGGCAGCATCGGAATTTCCGCGTTCGCGTAGTCTTTCCTGCGGTAGATGGCCAGCGCCCAGAAATGGGGCGGCGTCCAGGCGAAAATAATCAGGAACAGCAGCAATGCGACCGGGTCCAGTTGATTGGTCACTGCGACCCAGCCCAGCACCGGCGGCGCGGCGCCCGCTGCGCCCCCGATGACGATGTTTTGCGGCGTCGCCCGTTTCAAATACATGGAGTAGATGAATCCATATCCTATCAGCGAGACCAGCGTCAACACCGCGGTCAGTACGTTTACGAAAAACACCAGTATCAGCATGCTCAACAAGCCCAACGTGAATGCAAACCGGGTCGCGGCAGCCGGGGACAAATTGCCGCGCGGCAGCGGCCGGCTGCGCGTGCGCGACATGATTGAGTCAATGTGCTGATCAACGATGTGATTTACGGCCGCGGCACTTGCTGCGGCCAGGCCGATGCCCAGGGTGCCGAACAACAGCGCGTCCCAAGGGACCATGCCGGGCGTGGAGAGAAACATTCCGACCACGGCGGTGAACACGATCAGTGCAACGATCGTCGGCTTGCAAAGAGCGAGATAGTCGCGCCAACGTGCGAGCGGATTCACGGACAGAACGGAGTCGGGCACAGCATTTTCCATTGGCGATTAACGGCGACGAACGCAGGCGGAATGGAGCAAGGCAATCAGGCTCAGCAATAATAGCGCCGCGCCGGCGTTATGCGCCACCGCTGCCGGCAGGGGACGAACCATCAGTACATTTGCGATCCCCAGGCCGACTTGCGCGCACAATATTGCCAGCATGAAACAGCCTATGACACGGGCGCCGCGACCCTGGCCGAACATGGCGCGCGCCGCCACCCCCAGCAACACCAGCACCGTTACCAACGCCCCCACGCGATGGGCAAGGTGCACCGCCGTTCTGGCGGGCGTGCCCAGCACCCCGCCCTCGTAATCCACTCCCAGCCCGCGCCAGAAAATGAATCCCTCGGCGAAATCTGGTCCCGGCCACCATTCGCCCGCCCTGCAGGCGGGAAACTCGGGGCAGATCACCGCAGCGTAATTGGCGCTGGTCCAGCCGCCGAGAAATATCTGCAGCGCCAGCACCACAATCCCGAGCACTGCCCATGGCAGCAGCCGATCCTGTGTCCCTGGGGCTGCCGGTCCGTGAAAGAACTGACCGAGTAACAACCAGAAGAGCAATGCCAATATGGTCATGCCGCCCAGCAGATGTGCAGTCACAACGATGGGTTTCAACAGCCAGGTGACGGTCCACATACCAAGCAGCGCCTGAAACACGACCAGTGCCAGCAACAGCATCGGCATCCTGACGGGCTGCCCCGGGGCGCGCCGGTTTCTCCACGCCAGTAATGCCAGGACCAGAATGACCAACCCAAGTGTGCCAGCCGCGTAGCGATGCAGCATCTCCTTCCCGGCCTTGTCCTGATGCAACGGCCGGTCGGGATATAGCGCATTGGCCTGCTGCACGTCATCGGCCACTTCCGGCACAGCGAATTTGCCGTAGCATCCGGGCCAGTCCGGACAGCCCAGGCCCGCATCCGAAAGGCGTGTATACGCCCCCAGCACCACGACCACCAAGCCCAGCATCAACGCGGCCAGGGTCAGGGGAAAGTACGCCACCGATCGTTTCATTATCCGGCGCCTGAATATCTGAGTAACCGCCTGAGATCCGCAATGATACCGGCAGGATCGATGCCGGCGGGCCACGCCAGCATCAGATTGCCCATGGGATCCACCAGGTACACACGTCCGGCACGCAGGGGGGTGTCACCATCGAAAAGGCGAAAATTGTAGCCGGCCTGATGGCCATCGACAGCGGAACCCGCCACCAGCATTTGACCTGGGTAATCCTTAGTCAACGCTGCCGGCAGTTCCGGCGGAAAACGTCCATACACCACGAGAACCCGCTGGACCCGGTCGCTGTGCCTGCCCAATGCCAGCCGCAGCTGGCGCAACCGATCGAGCGCCTCCACGCAGGAGCGTTCGCATGGCCCTGAAATCAGAAACAGCAACGACCACCTGGAACGCAGGATGCCAGCTTCCTGCCTGCCACCAATATCGTAAAGCGAAACCTCAGGCAACGGACGCGGCGGGGCCACCAGTTGCCCATGACTTTGGCTGCCACTATCGCGCCCAACCTGGGTGAAATTGAACAGGTACCAGGACACCGCAAAGGGCGCTGCAAAAATGACCACCAGTAACAGCAACATGATGCGGGGGCGCCGCAGGCCGCCGCTTCCAGGGACGCTCATTTCAGACTGTCATCCCGGCGCAGATTCAAGAACAGATATAGCAAGGTCACGACCACCGCCATCGCAAACCACTGAAAGGCATAACCCAGATTGCGCTCGTGCCCGCTGCCCGGTTCACGCCACTGACGCAAAAATCCGCCGTCGCTGCCGGGGTCGAGCCGCAACTCATAGGGCAGGAGTTTGCCTGCGTATTTGTCTGCCATTTGATCCAATTCAATGCGCTGCAGCCGGATAAGGTTGGGGGCGAGTTGCTCCGGCGCATTTTCTCCCAGTTTGATCCCGGGTGGCGGTGGCAATGCAGCAACGCCCGAAAGCGCCATCAGCCCTGGAGGCACCTCAACCGACAGGGGCGCGCGGCGATCCGGGCCAGCGGCCACCCAGCCACGGTTGACGAGCAGGTAGGCCTCCTGCCCTTCCAGCCGCAATGGCGTGTATACGAAATAACCGGCGACGCCTTCGTGTACCTGATTATCCAGCAGAAAATTCACCGCACCATCATAGCGCCCACGCACATCAATGCGCCGATGTTGCATTACCCGAAGCTTCCAGACTTCCGGATCACCGGCCAGAAGTTGAATTGCCGGATCGGCGCCGCGCTGCATAAATTGGGCATAACCGCGCTGTTTTTCGGCCGCGCGGCCCAATTGCCATTGACCCAGCGCAATCAGCAGCGGGACCGCCACCAACGTCGCCAGTGTCGGCCACAAATGCGGGGTGAATTTCAAGCGCCGCATCATTATCGTGGGTTAAGATCGCAGACATCGCCCACTGGCGTTGGATCCGCTGGGCCATAAACAGGGAATGCTTTCGCTGCCATGATATTCAAGCTGCTCATCGTTGTACTGCTGCTGGCTATTCTCGCGTCTCTGGCCAGCGGCCTGGTATTTCTCATCCGGGACAAGGGGCAGTCCGAACGCACGGTGAAATCGCTCACTTTCCGGATCGCGTTGTCGATTGCGCTGTTCCTGTTGCTGTTGATCGGTTATGCGACCGGTCTGATCCAGCCCCACGGCATCACTCCGGTTCCCTGAAACGAAAAGGCGCCGCAACTGCGGCGCCTTCGTTCTCCCTCTGGCCGGTTCCGACTAAAGCCAGTAGACGAACACGAACAATCCGAGCCACACCACGTCGACAAAATGCCAGTACCAGGCCACGGCCTCAAAACCAAAATGATGGTCGGGCTTAAAGTGCCCGCTGACAGATCTAAGCCAGATGACCGTCAACATCGTGGCGCCGATGGTCACATGCAGACCGTGAAATCCGGTGAGCATGAAAAAGGTGGTGCCATAAATTCCTGACTTCAGCGTCAGGCCAAGCTCACTGTACGCATGGGCATATTCCATCGCCTGCAAACCGACGAACAGGAATCCGAGCGACAACGTGGCAAACAGCCACCAGCACAGGGCGCTACGGTTGTTCCTTTTCAATGCCCAGTGGGCAATAGTCACCGTGCCACCGCTGGAAAGGAGGATTGCGGTATTGAGCGCCGGCACGCCAAACGCCGGAATGACTTCCTTGTACGCGCTGAACGTGGAAGGGTCCGGCATCACGCTCATGGGCCAGCTGGGGCTGAATTCCGGCCACAGAAACTGGTGTGTGGAAAACTCGCTGCCGGCACCGCCCAGCCACGGCACCGCCAGTACACGGGCATAGAAGAGCGCGCCGAAGAATGCGGCGAAGAACATCACTTCGGAGACAATGAACCAGAACATGCCCCAACGGAAACTGATGTCCACCTGCTTGTTGAAGATCCCCGCCTCGCTCTCGCGGATTACGGTGCCGAACCAGCCGAACAGCATGTAGACAAAAATCGTCAGGCCGATTCCCATAACCATGGGCCCCACGCCTGCTTTGTTCAGCCATAGGGCGGCGCCGGCGAAGACCGAAAACAGCCCGATGGACCCCAGGATGGGCCAGTGGCTGGGTTCCGGCAGGTAGTAACTGCTGGTCGATGTCGACATGGTCATTCCCCGTTAATGGATGCTTATGAACCCTGATTGTCCCGCGCGGCCGGCGCAATCTCGGCCACCGCGCCGGGTGCCTCAAAAAACGTGTACGACAACGTCACTGTATTGACGCCGGGCGGCAAATCCGCGCCCACTACAAATCGCACCGGCATTTTCCGGCGCTCTCCCGCAGCGAGCGTCTGTTGGGTGAAACAGAAACACTCGGTCTTGTTGAAATACGGCGCGGCCTTGGCCGGAGCCACGCTGGGCACCGCCTGGCCGACCACGCTGCGATCGGAGGTGTTTTCCGCGACGAAATACACCTCGGTAACCTGTCCCGGATGCACGGTTATCCGGCGTTGAAGCGAGGTAAAACTCCAAGGCAGCGTGCCGTTGATGTTGGTGTCAAATTCCACCACCACCTCACGCCCGCGGTTCACATCCAGCGCCGCAGCCTCCGCGGCAGTGACAATGCCGGTCCTGCCGCCCAGACCGGTGTATTCACACACCACTTCATACAAAGGCACGAGCGCATAACCAAAACCGAACATCCCGACGGCGACGCCCGCCAGCTTGAGCGCCAGCCGCTGGTTTGCCCGTTCAGTCACAGTGCATACCCCAGGAAAAAGATCACATACACACTGACGGCTACCAACGCCAGCACAATGGCGGTGCGCCGATTGCGGGCGGCAAGCCCGGGGTTCGTGCGCGGATCGTTGCTGCCCTCACCCATGTCCCGCTCCCACTCAGGAATGCGCGGTCGCGTCCGTCACTTGCGGCGGCGTGACAAAGGTGTGATAGGGCGGCGGCGAACTCAGCGTCCATTCCAGACCATGGGCGCCTTCCCAGACCCGATCGGTGGCCTTTTCGCCACCGCGGATGCATTTGACGATGATGTAAAGGAACAGCAACTGGCTCAGGCCAAAGACAAAGCCGCCGATGCTGGAAATGAAATTCCATTCCGCGAATTGCACCGCATAGTCCGGGATGCGCCGCGGCATTCCGGCCAGGCCAAGGAAATGCTGCGGGAAGAACAACACGTTCACGGAAATGGTGGACAGCCAGAAATGCCATTGGCCCAGGGTCTCGTCATACATATGGCCGGTCCATTTCGGCAGCCAGTAGTACACGCCCGCCATCATCGCGAATATGGCGCCGGTCACCAGTACATAATGGAAATGGGCCACCACGAAGTAGGTGTCGTGGTACTGGAAGTCTGCGGGCGTGATGCCGAGCATCAAGCCTGAAAAACCACCAATGGAAAACAGCACCACAAATGAAATGGCAAACAACATCGGCGTTTCAAAGGTCAGCGATCCGCGCCACATGGTCGACACCCAGTTGAACACCTTCACGCCGGTGGGCACGGCAATGGACATGGTGGCATACATGAAGAACAGCTCCCCGGCCAGGGGCATGCCCACGGTAAACATGTGGTGCGCCCAGACAAAGAAGGACAGAAAGGCGATGGATGCCGTGGCGTACACCATGGACTCATAACCAAACAGGGGCTTGCGCGAAAACGTCGGCAGGATCTGTGACACGATCCCGAAAGCCGGCAGTATCAGGATGTACACCTCCGGATGGCCGAAGAACCAGAACACATGCTGGAACAGCACGGGGTCGCCGCCACCCGCGGCATTGAAGAAACTGGTGCCGAAATACTTGTCCGTCAGCAACATGGTGACGGCCCCGGCCAGCACCGGAATCGTTGCAATCAGCAGAAACGAGGTGATCAGCCAGGTCCACACGAACAACGGCAGGCGCATGAAGCTCATGCCCGGGGCGCGCATGTTGAAGATGGTGGCGATGATATTGATGGAACCCATGATCGATGACGCGCCCAGGAAATGAACTGCGAATATCACAAATGGCATGGCATCCCCCGTTTGCAACATCAGCGGGGGATACATGGTCCAGCCGCCGGCCGGACCGCCGCCGGGCACGAACAGCGTCACCAGCAGCAGGGTGAATGCAAACGGCAGGATCCAGAAACTCCAGTTATTCATGCGCGGAAGCGCCATGTCCGGGGCGCCGATCATCATCGGTATCAGCCAGTTGGCAAATCCCACCGTGCCTGGCATGACCACGCCGAAGATCATGACCAGCGCGTGCAGGGTGGTCATGGAATTGAAAAATTGGGTATCCACATATTGGAGGCCGGGGTGCAGCAACTCCGCGCGAATCACCATGGCCATGGCGCCGCCGACGAAGAACATCACCAGCGAAAACAGCATGTAGAGCGTGCCGATGTCCTTGTGATTCGTGGTAAACAGCCAGCGTTTCCAGCCGGTGGGATGATGGTCGTGATGTTCGTGGCCATGCATGACTGCTTCACTCATGTCGATTCCCTCACTTTCTGTACATCAGTGCAGTGTCGGATTCAGAAATTTCACGCCTACTTGCGGGCGGCCTTTATCGCCGCCGGTTGCACCACATCGCCCGCGTTGTTGCCGAAGGCATTGCGCTCATAGGTGGTGACCGCCGCCAGGTCCACATCATTGAGCTGGGCGCCGAATGCCGCCATTGCCGTCCCCGGCTTGCCATTCATGACGCGATCCAGGTGTTCCGCGACCGGTCCCGCGGCGATGACACTGCCGGCCAATGCCGGGAATGCCGGCGGAATACCCTGGCCGTTAGGCTGATGGCAGGCGACGCAGAACGTGCCGTAGACCTGCTCGCCCTTGGTCATCAGTTCGTCCTTGCTCCATTCCCGATCAGCGCCTGCAGAGGCATCCACCTGCGCCACCAGCGCCTCCTCCACCCAGGCATAGTATTCGTCTTCGGGAACCGCCTTCACGACGATGGGCATGAAGCCATGATCCTTGCCGCACAATTCGGCGCACTGGCCGCGGTAAGTCCCGGGCTCATCAATCCGGGCCCATGATTCATTTATGTATCCGGGAATGGAGTCGCGTTTCCAGCCCAGGGCCGGCACCCACCAGGCATGAATAACATCGTTCGCCGTCATCAGGAAACGGACCTTCTTTCCAACCGGAAGCACCAGGGGTCGATCAACTTCCAGCAGGTAGTTTTCAACTTCCTCCGGGTTTTTGCCCGACCCCAATGCACGGGCCTCGTTGCTGTCCGCGGCCAGCACGCTGAAAAAACCGAATCCGGCATCCACATACTCGTAGTGCCATTTCCATTGGTGCCCGGTGATCTTGACGGTCATGTCCGCGTCACCGGTGGATTCCATTTTCACCAAGGCCTTGGTTGCCGGAAACGCCATGCCCACGAGAATAATGATCGGGATGATGGTCCAGATGAGCTCCGCCTTGGTGCTGTGATGGAATTGTGCCGCGACAGCGCCCTGGGACTTGCGATGCTTGAATATGGACCAGAACATGACAGAAAAGACCAGAACCGCAATGGCGCAGCAGATCCACAGGATCAGCATGTGCAGATCGTAGAACTCCCGGCTCAATTCCGTGACCCCGCGCGTCATGTTGAGCGCGTAGTCTGCGCCCGCGGTTTGCGACCACAATAATGCCAGTGTCGCCAGCACCCCCGATATACCGCCGCCCGTTTTGCTATGCCCCATGCTCTAGTCCTCGGCATCTGTCAGCACTGATTGAATTGGTATATGAATGCATTTTCAGCACATCTCTCTGCAGCGCACTTTGCAGTTGCAACCCCAGATGCTGGCGTTCCTTTTCTTCGAGAAATCTCCCCAGTTCCAGCTGCCGGCCATGGGAGCGCAGCAGCAGCCGGCCCGGATACCAGTCCCCATGCGATTGCTCCAGCACCACCCGCGTCCATTGACGCTGGAATGTCCGCGTGACCACGGGCGTCGCGCGCCCCGCTTCGTAGATGACGGCTGAATCCAAAATCCGGATCACTTCCCGCACTGATCCACGCACTGCACTCAGGTAAAACGCCACGCCGAGCACTAGTACTTCCGCTCCTGCAAATGGCAGGACTAACGGTAAACCCACCATTACACAGGCTATGCCTATACCAAGAATGAAAACCGCCATCGCCGCGAAGACCCGAAACAGGGTGCTCCATGCCAGTGGCGGATTGGGCTGAATGACAAAAATGCGCTGCCTGTCGTCAGATTCGGCCAATTCGGAAATCATCAGTCTTTTTTTATTTCTGATCAGGCGCTTGGCGACAGCCTGGTCCATTTACACAGGCCGAATGCGGGCGACACTATGCAACATATCAGGGCCGGCGGGCAAGTATGCGTACTGCCAAAAAAGCCTGCC
>MGYT01000166.1:10797-49443 GCA_001801865.1 Gammaproteobacteria bacterium RIFCSPLOWO2_02_FULL_61_13 | reverse complement strand
AGCCACTATCCAAACGCCAGCAATTCGACGGCCAGTGCTTCGGCCACGCGATCCGGCTGAAATTCAGCCAGGTTCGGCACAGTGCCGATTAACGGTGCGCCGATATGCTCACTCAGGTAATTGATCACTTCATTGGCTTCACCATACCCCGGGTCCACATGGTTGGCGACCCATCCCGCCAGTGATATTCCATCCGCGGCGATGGATTCCACGCTCAGCAAGGCGTGATTGATACACCCCAACCGTAGTCCCACCACCAGCAAAACCGGTATCTCCAGTGCCCGGACCAGATCGGCCGTGGTGCCGACTTCGGACAGCGGTACGCGCCAGCCGCCGATACCCTCTACGATCACGACATTTGCCTGCTGGCACAATTGCAGGTACGCAGCCCGAATCGCCGCCAGATCAATGCGCACGCCTGCTCGCGCCGCAGCGATATGTGGTGCCACCGCATCAGGTAGCGGCACCGGGTTCACAAGATTATAAGGTGGCGCTACCGACGCCAGGACCTGCAGGTTTTCTGCATCCTCATTGCGCAGTCCGGCGCGAGTGCGGCGACTGCCGCTGGCAACGGGTTTCATGCCCGCGACCAGGAGACCGGCCGCAGAAAAGCATCGCATCAGGCCCGCGCTGACCCAGGTCTTTCCAACCCCGGTATCAGTCCCGGTGACAAAACAATCCAGGCGCGCGGGCATGTTCAGTTGCGACGAATGGAGGAAACCGGAATGGTTATTGTTCCACGTGGGCGCGCAATTTTTTCTTCTGCACGCCAGGCATGGGCATAAATAACTTCGTAGGTGGCCGGTAATTTTCCGCCTTCCCGGTAGCGCTCATAGTTTTGCAACATTCCGTTCAGTCGGCCCTTGCCGGTCAGAGCACGGGTCCGGCCGGAGTTTGTGTTGCCTGTGCCGAGACGTTTCAGATCGCGCATCAAAGCCATCCCATCCATGTAAGTCAGTGTAAATTTTTCTGTCTCCAGCACCGGGCCCGAGAATCCCATGTTTACCAGCGCCGTGCCCAGGTTGTGAATGTCCAGGAAGGCGTTGACGTGAACGCCGGCGTCCACCTCGCGCCAGCTTGCGCGCAATTCCTCCAGGGTCCCGGGCCCAAGGGTCGACAGTAATAACAGCCCACCGGGACGCAAGGCCCGAAAGGCCTCCTCGAGCACTCGTCCCGGTTCATTGCACCACTGCAACATCAGATTTGATGCCACGAGATCCAGGCTGGCATCCTTGAGGGGCAGAAATTCCGCGTCGGCGCAGATCCAGTGGCTGTGCATGCGTCGCCACGGCCAGCGCGGCCGGGCTTGTCGGAGCATTTCCTCGGCGAGGTCGATCTGGATGCCGGTGCTGCCGGGGTACAGTCCCCGCAGGGCCTGCGCGAGTCTGCCGGTGCCGCTGCCGAGATCCGCAAATACCGTCGGCCGGACTCTCATGACCGGCAGGCTTTCGATGAGTCGTGCGCCGACCGTTTGCTGAAATTGCGCCAATCCGTCATAACCCGACGCAGCCCTGGAAAAGTTCCGCGCAATACGACGCTTATCCTTGTGGAACAGCGCGGCACTACCATCATTCATATGCGTTGTCCCGGTTTTAACAGACGCGCAAGTTGTTGCAGGAGATGATCCAAATCTTCGCGGGTGTGGGCGGCCGTAATCGTGATGCGCAGACGCGATGTTGCCGCCGGCACCGTGGGCGGCCGAATCGGTGTCACCAATATTCCCGCGGCCCGCAGTCTGGCGCTCACATTAACCGCCTGACTCGGTCTGCCGAGTATCAGCGGTTGAATGGGCGTGTCCGACTCCGGCACTGGCAGACCGAGCTCAGCTGCGCCGTCGTGAAAATAATTGATCAGATTTGCCAGCGCGGTACGACGCTCGGGCTCTGCCGCGATGATTTCAAGTGCATGGCGGGTTGCATGGGCCAATGCCGGCGGTGGCGCCGTTGAATACATATAAGTGCGGGCCCGCTGACACAGAAATTCGATGATATCGTCCGGGCCGGCAATGAAGGCACCGGCCGTGCCCACGGCCTTTCCGAACGTACCCACCAGTAAAGGGACCCGGTATTGATCCATGCCGGCGACCTCCAGCACGCCGCCCCCGGTATTTCCCAACACACCCAGGCCGTGGGCATCGTCCACTGCCAGCAACGCCCCTGATTCATCACACGCTTGGGCCAGTTCGGCTACGGGAGCAATGTCACCGTCCATGCTGAATACACCGTCAGTAAGGACTAACTTCCGTTTCGTATCCGTTCGAATCAATTTTGCCGCAGTGGCATGGTCGCAGTGAGGATAGCGACGCAGGCGCGCGCCGGAGATACGGGCGGCATCTATCAACGAAGCGTGGTTGAGTCGATCTTCTATTACCAGGTCCCGGGTGCCCACCAGTCCGCTGACCCCCAGGGCCAGATTCGCCATATAGCCGGAGCAAAACAGGAGTGCCCGATCCCGGCCTGTGAATTCCGCCACCGCGCGTTCCAACTCGTCATGCGCACGGCTGCGACCACACACCAGTGCCGACGCCCCGGCACCGACGCCGTAAATGTCCACGCCGGTCTTGAGCGCGCGTACAAGCCGGGGATCGGCGGCGAGACCGAGATAGTCATTGCTGCAAAAATTCAGCAACGTTTCCGAGCCAATGTGCACGCATCGCCCCTGCCGGCCCTTGACGGCGAGGCGTTCACGCAGCAGGGATTTGGTCTGCAACTCGGACTGGGCGGCGCGGAACCGAAACGATTTCTCAAGCAACGGAGACAGATCGATCGCGCCCAAGCCGGGTTCCCGCTATCGAGAGGCGACCATACCGAGACGATCAAGCAACCGCAGGTCCTGCTGCACGCCCGGATTTTCGGTGGTCAAAAGACGGTCGCCATAGAAAATGGAATTGGCTCCGGCGTGAAAACACAACGCCTGGAGCGCGTCATCCATAGCACTGCGTCCGGCAGACAGGCGCACGCGGGACGCGGGCATCAGGATACGCGCTACGGCGATTGTGCGAACCATATCCAGCGGATCCAGTTCTTCGGCATGTTCCAGCGGCGTACCCGGGGCACGCACCAGCATGTTGATCGGGACGCTTTCCGGGGGTTGGGGGAGATGTGTCAGTGTCGCCAGCAATGTGCAGCGATCGCGCACTGACTCCCCCATCCCAATAATGCCGCCACAACAGACCTTGATACCGGCATTGCGCACGTGCCCCAGCGTTTCCAGACGGTCCGCATAAGTACGAGTGGAGATGATCCGGGCGTAGAACTCCGCCGAGGTATCCAGGTTGTGGTTGTAATAGTCCAGACCGGCGTCTGCGAGCTCCTGTGCCTGCGCGTCGGTAAGCATGCCAAGCGTGGCGCAGGATTCCATTCCCAGTTCGCGCACCGCCTGAACCATCTCGATGGCGCGTTCAAAATCTTTACCGCGCGGGCTGCGCCACGCAGCCCCCATGCAGAACCGGGTCGCACCGGCAGCCTTTGCCGCCTGCGCTGCCGCCTGAACCTCAGCCACGGAAACCATGTGCTCCGACACGACTGGAGACGAATGGCGTGCGCTCTGGGGACAATACGCACAGTCCTCGGGGCAGCCGCCGCTTTTGATGTTCATCAGCGTACTCAGCTGGACTTCGTTTGGATCGAAGTGGCGGCGATGGACCTGCTGTGCCTGGTGAATCAAGTCGTGGAACGGTTGATGGTAGAGTGCTTCCACCGCCGCCACCTGCCAGTGCGGGTGAGTCGAGACGGGCGGATCGGATTCACAAACATCCGGGTTATGCATGGATTGCTCCTCCTCTCCAGGGGCGTAAATCTGGCACCATGATTGGAAACCCGAGGCCCGGTGTCAACTTCTGGTTGCGGGTCAGGTTAACCGCTGCTGGGACGCGACGACAGGAGACAAGGATGTACCGGGAATTTCCCTGCGCATTATGCGGCGCCAGCTGCGCAGACCTGATTTGCCGTGGGTGCGACCGCGACCTGCCGCGTCTTGCCACGGCCTGCAACCGTTGTGGCCTGCCGTCACCGTCTCCAGTGTGTGTTGCCTGCCAGGTCAGGCCCCCATGCTGGGAGTGCCTCGTGGTTCCATATACCTTCGCCTACCCCATCGATAAAGTAATTCACGAGTTCAAATATTTCGGATCGGTTTTTTGGGGAGCATTTCTGGCCAGAGAGATGGTGCGGCGCGGACTGGCTTCGGGCACCCCCCTTCCGGAGGCATTGGTTCCGGTACCCGCGCATCCCCACCGCCTGGCGGATCGAGGATTCAATCAGGCAGTGGAGCTGGCACGTGGGATAGGGCGTGAACTGGACATTCCGGTACTCACCGACAAGATCGTTCGGGTTGGTTCGCATCCACAACAGGTGGGATTGACTGCGAACCAACGACGAAAGAATGTACACGGCGCTTTTGCGGCTGCAGGGCGGGATGTCGTCACCGGCCGAGTCGCCATCGTGGACGACATCCTCACCACCGGAGCCACGGCAAAGGAGATGGCGAAGGTCTTGCTTCGGTCGGGCGCGAATGAGATCCAGGTATGGGTGGTTGCGCGAACACCAAAGGCTTTACGCCCGCGTTGACGCGAACAGGCTGCTCAGGTGTCCAGATTCTCCACCGACAGCGCATGTTGCTCGATGAATTCGCGGCGCGGCTCCACGGCATCACCCATCAGCGTGGTGAAGATCTCGTCGGACGCAACCGCATCTTCAATCCGGACCCGGGAAAGATGCCGCTTCGTGGCATCCATGGTGGTCTCCCACAACTGTTCGGGATTCATTTCGCCCAGGCCTTTGTAACGCTGAATGTTCATACCATGAGCCGCCTCTTCCAGCAGCCAGTCGAAGGCATCCTTCATTGTCGCTACCGCCTTTTGCCGATCTCCCCGGTGCACAACGGCACCATCAAGACGATATACATTTTCCACTGCGACCAGATTGCGGTAATCAGCGGCGGTAAAAAACTCTGGTTGAAAGATGTTCGTGGATTCAAGGCCGTGGGTATTTATGGTGACGCGAATACCATTTTCCCGGCCACCGGCGGCGGGAAATGCCGCTGCTGTAAAGGTGGCGCCCTGGGTCTGACCGGCACCAAGTGCCGTCGCCACGCCCGCTGCCCAATTCCGCATCAAGTCCGCATTGGAAATATCCGCCGGCGTAAGCACAGGCTGGGCACGGATCACATCCAGTACCTTGGGATGGTACTTGCGCGCCAACCGGCCAAGTTCGTGCCGCAACTTCAGATATAACTCCGCCAGTTTCGCCAATCCGGAACCGGTAATGGGCGCGGCGTTTTCCAGCGGCGTCATTTCCGCCTCATCCAGGGCAATTTCCATCAGCAACGCCTCGCGCTGTGCGTCATCCTTCAGGTAACGCTCCTGTTTTCCCCGCTTTACCTTATACAAGGGTGGTTGGGCGATATAGATATGTCCGCGCTCAACCAGCTCCGGCATCTGCCGGTAAAAGAAAGTCAGGAGCAAAGTGCGAATGTGCGAACCATCCACGTCCGCGTCCGTCATGATGATGATGCGATGGTAGCGAAGTTTGGCCAGATCGAATTCGTCACGTCCGATGCCGCAACCCAGCGCTGTGATCAATGTCCCCACTTCCGCCGAGGACAGCATTTTGTCAAAGCGCGCCTTCTCCACATTCAGAATCTTTCCCTTAAGCGGCAGAATGGCCTGGTAGCGCCGGTCACGGCCCTGTTTCGCGGACCCGCCCGCAGAATCACCCTCCACCAGAAATAATTCTGACTTGGCCGGGTCTTTTTCCTGACAGTCCGCGAGTTTCCCCGGCAACCCCGCCACATCCAATGCCGACTTGCGCCGTGTCAGTTCCCGTGCCTTACGCGCGGCCTCACGGGCCCGCGCGGCATCCACAATCTTCTCGCAGATAGCGCGCGCCTCCGCGGGTTGCTCGGCAAGAAATTCCTGGAGTTTTTCTGCGACCGCGGATTCCACCGCCGGTTTTACCTCGCTGGATACCAGCTTGTCCTTGGTCTGCGAGGAGAATTTGGGATCATGCAACTTGATGGAAAGAACGGCGGTCAATCCTTCGCGCACGTCATCTCCGGTAATCGGTACCTTGGCCCGGGCGGCAATACCGGACTGCTCCATGTAGTTGTTCAATGATCGCGTCAGGGCGGCACGAAATCCTGCGACATGGGTACCCCCATCCCGTTGCGGAATATTGTTCGTGAAACAGAAGAAATTCTCCTGGTAGGAGTCGTTCCACTGCATCGCCAGCTGCACAGCCACGCCATCGCGTTCAGCATCAATGAATATGACCGTGGGATGCAGCGGGATCTTGTTACGGTTCAGATGTTGCACAAATGCGGAGATCCCGCCGCGATATTCGAATACGTCCTTCCTGCCCGTGCGTTCATCCTCAAGTTCAATACGGACCCCGGAGTTCAGAAATGACAATTCCCGCAGACGCCGCGCAAGAATGTCGTAATGAAATTCTATGTTCTTGAACACCTCCGGGCTGGGCCTGAAGCGAACTTCCGTACCGCGATGCGTTGAGGGTGCAATCCGTTGCAACGGGGCAGCGGGTTCGCCGCCGTTATATTCCTGCCGATGACAGTGTCCGTCCCGGTAAACGGTCAATATCAGCTGCTCGGAGAGCGCGTTCACGACTGAGACGCCGACACCGTGCAGGCCGCCTGAAACCTTGTAAGAATTGTCGTCGAACTTTCCGCCCGAATGCAGCGTGGTCATGATGACTTCGGCGGCGGAAATCCCCTCTTCTTCGTGGATATCCACCGGGATGCCCCGGCCGTTATCGGTAACGCTTACGTCGTTGTCGGCATGGAGTATCACCCGAATCTCGGTACAGAAGCCGGCCAAGGCCTCATCCACGCTGTTGTCCACCACTTCAAACACCATGTGGTGCAGGCCGGTACCGTCATCCGTGTCACCGATGTACATTCCCGGACGCTTGCGAACGGCGTCCAGGCCTTTCAAGACTTTGATTTGTGTAGAGTCGTACCCGTTGCCGGTGGTCATTCGCAAGGCCTGATTATGAGTCTCGGGATCTTAACATTTTTCGGATGTCCCCGCGTTTCACGTGGAACACCGCCATGTCTTTGGCATCCGGCAACTGACTGCCTTCGTTCGGCAAACTCATCAAGGATTGACAGCCCTGATCTGAAATCAACCGGATCAAGATGGCTTGTGTATCCCGGTCCAGTTCTGCCGCCGGATCATCCAGCAACAACACCGGACTTTCCCCCCCCAACTCGGTAATGGCCTGGCTCAGCGCCATCGCCAAAAGCACCACATAGAGTTTGCTTTGTCCACGAGACAACGCCGTCGAGGCCTCCCTCTCTTCCACTGCAAAGGTTAAATCCGCACGGTGAGGGCCCAAACGAGTAAACCCGGCGACGGCATCCTGACTCCGGGCCACCGCCAATTCCTCCATCAACGACCGGGCGATGTCCCACCCAGGCTTGAGGTGAAGGCTGGTGGAATAGTGGGTGGCTTTGGCTGCCAAAGCTTGCATGTGTGCGCTTACCGTAACCATAAATCGGGTTCTGGCGGTCTGGATCTCCGTCGAATATGCGGCCATTTCCTGCTCCCATGCCGCTAACTCCTTCGATCTTGTAGATATCTTCAGCAAACAATTTCGCTGTCGAAGCGCACGATGGTAGGCGCGCCACTTCTCCAGGTAATTTTGTTCCACGTGGAACAAACCCCAATCCAGCCATCGCCTCCGGACCTTGGGAGACCCATGAATAAGGTCCTGACTATCCGGGGTTGCAATGGAAACGGGGAATCGGCGGGCATGACTGGACATTCGGGGCACAGGCTCCCCGTGATAGCGAACCGAAAGGTCTTTACCCTCGCGGGAAACACCAGTCACCACATCGCCGTCCTGACTATGTCGTATGTGAGCCACGACTTGAAAGCCCGTCTCCCCGTATCGGGTAATTTCACTCAAGCGTGGGGTGCGAAAGGACCTGCCGCGGGCCAGCAGAAATACCGCCTCAAGCAACGCGGTCTTTCCACTGCCGTTAGGCCCTTGAAACAGATTGAGTCCAGGACCCAAATCCAATTCCAACTCTACGAGGTTGCGGACGTTCTTAACCTGAAGGGAAGCGATAAACATCTCTTCCTGACGGCGAATACGGCGTGAGTTGCAACTTATGCGTTACAGCCGCATAGGCATGACGACATACCGACAACTGGCATTTCCCTCCGGCGTTATCAAAGCACTGGCGCCTGGGTCAGTAATGGTCATTCTGACTTTCTCGGTTTTTATAATTGCCAGGGCATCCAGCAGGTAGGAAACGTTAAAACCAATCTCTACATTCCCGCCTGCATAGTCTACTTCCACATCCACTTCAGCCTCTTCCTGCTCAGGGTTGTGAGCCAGCGCCCGAAGTCGGTTCTTCTCCAAAGTCACACGGACCCCACGGTACTTTTCATTAGAAAGGATTGAGGCACGAATAAACCCCTGCCGCAGTTCCTCCCGGTCACCGATCACGGGTGTCTGACTCTCCATCGGAATAACCTTCGTGTAATCGGGGAATTTTCCATCAATTAATTTACTCGTAAATTGCAACCCCCCTAACTCAACCCGAATATGATTCCGGCTAACTTGCACCACCGCGTTTTCACCTTTCTCATCCAATAGGCGAATCAATTCCAGCACACCTTTTCGCGGGACAATAATTTGAACCGGGTCCCCTTTCGCAGTTTCAACCTGTTCATCACACAGGGCCAAACGGTGCCCATCCGTAGCTACGGCCCGTACCTTGCCCCCGCCTATTTCCAGTAACAACCCGTTCAGGTAATAGCGGACATCCTGCTGCGCCATGGCAAAGGCGGTACGTTCCAAAAGGCTTTTCAGCGGCTTCTGTGGTAGTGAAACCTCAGCCACCTTTTCGCCAATCTCGATCAATGGGTACTCTGCAGCAGGAAGCGTCGCCAAGGTGAAGCGATTTTTACCCGCTGTCATTGACGCCCGATCCCCTTCCAGGTCCAGCGTCAACTCGGATTTATCCGGCAATGAGCGGCAGATATCCAAAAGTTTACGAGCTGGGATCGTTGTCTCCCCAGCGCTGCGCGAGGCCCGATCCAAACTCACCACCAACTCCACTTCCATATCCGTGGCAGTCAGTGTCAGCAACTTTGGTCCAACTTTAAGTAATAGATTCGAAAGTATGGGTAAGGTCTGACGACGCTCCACTACACCATTAACAATTTGCAGGGCGGGAAGAATGTCTTCTCTTAAAATAGTTAGTTTCATAAGATCTATCCCTATTTCTCTTATTAGTAGAGCTTTTTTCTGTTTATAAGTATAAAAAACATATAAATATCATATAGTTAAATAATATAGAACTATACTGAATTACTGTGTATAAGCCCGTACATCCGTCTAATAAGTTGAGCACTGTCATGAGTATGTCCTGGTTTATCCACAGTTTTTACTCAGCTTGTGAGGATGTTCGCGAGATTCCTGTAATCCTCTTCCATCTTTCTTTCCTCCTGACAAAGAACCGCGATCTTGCGGCATGCGTGCAGCACCGTGGTGTGATCGCGACCCCCAAAGGCATCCCCAATCTCGGGCAGACTGTGACCGGTCAACTCCTTCGCCAAAGCCATCGCCAATTGTCTTGGCCGGACAATAGATCGATTCCGCCGTTTTGAATGCAGGTCTGCCACCCGGATTTGATAGTACTCTGCCACTGTCCGCTGGATATTCTCCAGTGTCACTTGCTTGTCCTGGAGTAACAACAAATCACGCAGCGCGGACTGCGCAAACTCCAGTGAAAGGGAATTTCCCGTCAGCCGGGCGTTGGCCACTACACGGTTAAGAGCGCCCTCCAATTCACGCACGTTGGACCGAAATCGCTTGGCAATAAAAAACGCAACTTCATCCGGCACCACTACGCCGGACTGTTCCGCCTTCTGTTTTATTATTGCGACACGGGTTTCCAACTCCGGTGGTTCAATGGCAACAGTAAGCCCCCAGCCAAAACGGGATTTAAGCCGCTCCTCCAGGTTCACTTCCCTTGGGTAACGATCACAGGTAAGCACGATCTGATGTCGCCCTTCCAACAGGGAATTGAAGGTGTGAAAAAACTCTTCCTGCGAGCGCTCCTTGCCGGCGAAGAACTGAATGTCATCAATCAGCAAGGCATCGAGAGAGCGGTAAAAACGTTTGAATTCATTGATAGTGTTGTGTTGCAGGGCCCGTACCATGTCGGCTACAAAGCGTTCGGAATGCAGATAAGCGACGTTCGCACCGGGTTTGTACTGAAGTATTCCCTGGCCGATGGCCTGCATCAGATGGGTTTTGCCCAGGCCCACACCGCCGCAGATAAACAGCGGGTTGTATGATGCGCCGGGGTTTTCCGCGGCCTGCATGGATGCTGCCCGGGCGAGTTGGTTGGATTTTCCCTCGACAAATGTCTCAAAGCGGAACGCGGGATTCAGGTTGTTCGATTGTCGCCGCGGTGCCGGCGGGGCGTCACTGGTTTGGGTTGTCGTGGGCCCGGCAGGTTGACGCGAACTACTACCAACCTCAACGGACAGGCTACAGCCGCGACCGTTGGTTATATTGCCAATCAGGTTCCTGATCCGCTCCAGGTACTGTTCCGTGATCCAGTCCAGCACAAAGCGGTTTGGCGCCAGCAGTCGAATGGATTCCGCTGCCTCAATCGCCTGTAGTGGCCGGATCCAGGTGTTGAACTGTTGCGCGGAAAGCTCCCCTTCCAACCGATTCAAACATACTTCCCAGATTGACATCGGTGGCCCCGAGAGCTGTGTACTTTATTATTAGAGTTTTCTTGATGAAACAGGAGAGGGCTGGAGTGTATACCCGTTCCCAAGGGTTATCCACAGCCCGGCAAAATTGACAATGCGAAAGGGTGGCTCGTAAGATACCGCGCCTTTTTCGCTTGTATTCCCAGCAGTTAACCAGGATTCAGTCGATTATGAAACGGACGTACCAACCCAGCAAAATCAAGCGCAAGCGCGATCACGGCTTTCGTGCCCGTATGAGTACCAAGGGTGGAAGAAAGGTACTCAAGTCGCGGCGCGCGAAGGGCAGAAAGCGGCTTACGCCCTGAGCACGCCTGTGACCTGCGCGACGGGCAGATTTCCGCCCGCCAGCAGACTCCGGACCCCGGCGGATTTCAAAGCGGTTTTTGCTTTCAGCCAGCGTTCCAGTGATTCGCAATTCGTTATCCTTGCCCGCGTAAACGGGTTGCAGCGCCCGCGCCTGGGGTTTGCCATCGCCCGGAACCGCATCCGCTCCGCCGTGGTGCGAAATCGCCTGAAAAGAATTGTGCGCGAGTACTTCCGCACGCACCAGGATCAATTCGGGGGCGTGGATCTGGTGGTCATGGCGCAGGCTCGAGTGGACGTGAACGATTCGGAAAAGCTGTGGGCATCACTGCAAAAGCATTCGCAAAAGGTGGCACCATCATGCGCGCCCTGCTGACGGGATTGATTCGGGTGTATCGGTTGGCCTTTAGTCCCTATTTCGGCGGGCAGTGCCGGTTTCATCCGACCTGTTCCGAGTACATGTTGGAGGCATTACGTGTACACGGCACCTGGGCCGGCATCAGATATGGGTTGGGACGCATACTGCGCTGTCACCCGTTTTGCGCGGGCGGTGTCGATCCGGTCCCGTCGGAGTAGGCGCTTGGAAAATCTACGCTTCATTCTCGTGGTCTCCCTGGTGCTGGTCGGATCCATGATCTGGCAGACATGGGAGTCAGATTACAGTCCGGTTCCCGCCCCGGTTCCTGCCGCGAGTCCGGACGCAGCCGCGCCGCTGCCGGTACCTGCATCGCCGCCGCCATCGCCGTCATTTGACGCAGGTGCGATCAACGCGAGTATTGGGGCCGGCACGGAACGGCCCATATCTGTGGAAACGGACGTGCTGCAACTGGAAATCAATCGACGCGGCGCGGGCATTCAACGCTTGGCGTTGCCGGGTTACCCCCTGAACCTGTCCCGGCCTGAAATACCGCTGGTCATTCTCGATGCCGCAGCGCCTGAGGCGTATGTCATTCAGGGCGGACTGGTGGGTTCCGCGGGCGGCCCATCGCATAAGGACCTGTTCCAGGCATCGGCGGACAAGTTTCAGATGGCAAAGGGGCAGCAGGAATTGATAGTCCCGTTGCGGTGGCAGGATGGCGAATTGTCCGTGACCAAGGAATATCGCTTTACGCGCGGCAGCTACGTGATCCACGTGCGTTACCGGGTGGAAAATCGATCCACGGCGGCCTGGGCAGGGAGAAGCTACACGCAAATTCAGCGCGCCAAGCCAGATACCGGCGGGTGGCGCATTATCTACACCTATATTGGCGCGGTATTGTCGAGTCCGGAGCAACGCTATGAGAAGGTGGACTTTGACGATCTCATGGAACAGAAGATAGCGCGCGACGTGGTCAACGGGTGGGTCGCGATGCTGCAGCATTATTTCATCGCCGCCATCCTCCCCGCGGATAACAACCGGCCCTATCACTATTACAGTTCCATTCTTGCAGACAATCAGTTCGCCGTGGGTGCATTCACGCCGATGCTGGAGATCCCGGCCGGCGCCAGCGCGGATACGGAAATGCGCCTTTATGTCGGCCCGAAGATCCAGGGAGTCCTGGCGGAAACGGCGGAAGGTCTGGATCTGACTGTTGATTACGGCGCGCTGTGGTTTATCGGGAAACCGCTGTTCCGCTGCCTGGTGTGGTTGCATGAACAGACCGGAAACTGGGGCTGGTCAATCATTCTGGTGACGGTGCTGTTGAAGATCCTTTTTTACCACCTTTCCGCCGCCGGCTACCGGTCCATGGCCAACATGCGGCGCGTGCAGCCGCGCCTGAAGGCGATCCAGGAGCGCTACAAGGAGGATCGTGCGCGCCTGAACCAGGCCATGATGCAGATCTACAAGGAGGAAAAAATAAATCCCTTTGGCGGTTGCCTGCCAATCCTGATTCAGATACCGGTATTTATTGCACTGTACTGGGTGCTGTTGGAGTCGGTGGAAATGCGCCAGGCGCCGTTCATTCTATGGATCAAGGATCTGTCCGCGCCGGATCCCTACTGGGTGCTACCGCTGATCATGGGCGTGACCATGTTCATTCAGCAGAAGCTCAATCCCGCGCCCATGGACCCGGTACAGGAGAAGGTTATGCAGATCATGCCCTTCGCCTTCACTATTTTCTTTGGCTTCTTTCCGTCGGGACTGGTGGTGTATTGGGTGGCAAACAATATCCTCTCCATCGCCCAGCAGTGGCTCATCACGCGCAACATTGAGCGTGGCACAAAGACCCCGGGCTGAGCCGTGACTCCGGCGGCCGATACCATAGCCGCCATCGCCACCCCCGCAGGGCGCGGTGGGATAGGCATAGTGCGGGTCTCGGGCCCCATGTGCCACGCCATTGCAAAGGCGATTTCCGGCGCCGGGATTGATCCCCGGCGCGCAACTTACCGGGCATTCCTCGACGCGGACGCGGCGGTAATTGATCACGGCGTGCTGTTGTATTTCGCCGCCCCCGCTTCCTATACCGGCGAGGATGTCCTTGAGTTGCAGGGACATGGTGGCCCGGTGGTCACCAACCTCGTGTTGCGGCGTGTGCTGGAACTCGGTGCGCGGCCGGCCCGGCCCGGAGAATTCACCGAGCGGGCTTTTCTCAATGGGCGCATGGATCTGCTCCAGGCCGAGGCCGTGGCGGATTTGATAAACAGCCAGACGGAGCGCGCTGCGCGTTGCGCAGTCCGTGCCATGGACGGGGAATTTTCACGGCGCATTTCTGTATTGCAGAATGGGCTGAGCTTGCTGCGTGTAGCGGTTGAGGCGGCGCTGGATTTTCCCGAAGAAGACCTGGATCTGCCCGGGCGCCGGCAGTTGCAGGCGGACGCAGGCAACTGGCTCGGGCAACTGCAGCAGGTGTTGGCAGCTGCGCGGGCCGGAAACCTGTTGCGTGCCGGATTACGCGTGGTCATCGCCGGAGCGCCGAATGTCGGCAAGTCAACTTTGCTCAATCGTCTGACGGGCACCGACCGCGCCATCGTCGACGTGCTCCCTGGCACGACCCGGGACACGATTGAGGGCGATATGACGGTGGGCGGGGTGCGGCTTTCCATCATCGATACAGCCGGCGTTCGCGACAGCGCGGATTCCGTGGAGCAGGAAGGCGTGCGCCGGAGTTTGCTGGCGCTGGAGCAAGCGGACCTGGTTCTGCTGGTGAGCGACCATTCCATGCAGCAGGTTCCGCCGGAACTGAAGGCGCGGCTGCCGCCGGCGCAGCGCCGCGTCCGGGTACGTAACAAGATAGATTTGTGCGGGGCAAAAGCCGGGATGCAGGAATGTCAGGATGGATGGGAGGTGTCGCTGTGCGCCCGCAGCGGGGAGGGTATCGAATTGTTGCAGCAAATCCTGGAAGAGGCAGTCGCCGGCGGTGCTGGTCCTGAGGACGTACTGCTGGCGCAGACCCGTCATTTGCATGCGCTGGATGCGGCCGGCGTTGCCGTGGCGCAGGCGGCACGGGTGGTGGAGGAGGGCGGCGCATTGGAACTGGCGGCGGAAGAATTGCGCCTTGCGCAAACCGCGCTGGGCCGGATTACCGGTACCGTGAGCGCGGATGAACTTTTGGGCCAGATCTTTTCCCGGTTCTGCATCGGCAAATGAACGCGCCCAGATTTCTGCTTGTCAGTTTGAGCAATATCGGTGATGCCATTATGACCACTCCGGTATTACAGGCCCTGCACGCCTTCGAACCGGCTGCCAGGGTCGACATTGTTGGCGATCGCCGTTCCAGCGAGATCTTTTCCGGTTGTCCTTTTCTTGGCCGCGTCATCCACAAGGATAAACAGCGGGCGCTGCGTGGCCTGGCCAGTTTGCTGGTCGATTTGCGCACTGTCCGCTACGACCTGGTCGTGGATTTGCGCACGGATTTTCTGCCGTTGCTGATCCGCGCACGACGCCGTTTCTTTCGCTGGCAGGGGCGCGCATCCGGTCCGCATGCGGTGCAACAGCATCTCGGTGTCATGTCAGGTGTACCGCTGGACCTGGAAAAGTTTTCCCCACGCATATGGCTTGGTCCCGCCCAGCACGAATTCGCGCGCAACCTGCTGGGCGAGTTTGCCGGCCGGCGCCTGCTGGCGCTGGGACCGGGCGCGAACTGGCCACCCAAGATCTGGCCGGCACGGCGCTTCATCGAGTTGGCCGAGTCGTTGCACGGCGAGTTTGACGCAGTGGTGTTGCTGGGGAGCGCAGGTGATCGGCTGCCCGCGGCCGCCATTGCCGCGGCCGCCCCATTTCCATGCCTGAATCTAACCGGGAAGACCGGTCTGCTTGAGGCTGCCGCCGTTCTCAAACAGGCGCAAATCTTTGTCGGCAACGACTCCGGCCTGGGTCATATCGCTGCCGCGGTGCAGACACCCACCTTGACCCTTTTCGGTGTCGGCGATCCGGCGCGCTATCGCCCCTGGGGGCCCGGAGCGGCGTGGCTGGTGGGACCGGATCGCGACCTGAATCGGCTTCCGGTAACGGATGTGCTCAATCAGTTGCGTGCGCAAGTGATGGCATGTCGATCGGAAAACGTCCCATCGCTGGCTGTGTGAGCATGCGTATCTGTCACGTCATGCTGGCAAAAGGCTTCGGCGGCGCCGAACGCTATTTCGTGGACCTGTCACAGGAACTGGCACGCCGAGGCCATCACGTTCTCGCCATATGTCATCCGTCCGGCATGGCGCGGGAACGCCTGGGGCGGATGGCAGGACTCGAGATTGCCACCGTCCGTTCATTGGGCAATTGGGATCCCTTTACCGCGGGGCGGTTGCGCGCGCTCATCGAGGCATTTCGGCCGGCGGTGGTGCAGGCCCATTTGGCCCGCGCTGCATTCCACACTGGTACAGCACTGCGGGACACTCAAGTGCCGCTGCTAAGCATGACGCATAATTACGTAAACATTAAATACTACGCCCGCGTGAACAAATTTCTGCCGGCCACCCGGGATCAGGCCGCCTATCTGCGGCAATGCGGCATTACTGCCGAGCGCATGCAGGTGGTGCCCAATTTTTCCGTGTTACCGGCGATGACACCGCCGCCGGATCGGCCTGCCGCCCTTATCGCCCTGGGACGAATGGTGCAGAAGAAGGGGTTTCATATACTGCTGGCCGCATTGGCGGACCTGCGCCGGCGCGACGTCCCCTTGCCGCCGGTGCTGATCGGCGGCGATGGCCCGCTCCGGAAAAAACTGGAGCAGGCATCCTTGCGCGAGGGACTCGGGGGCGTCGTGCGTTTCGCCGGCTGGCTAACCGACCCGGTCGCCTTTCTGGATCAGGGCACCCTGTTTGTACTGCCCTCATTGGATGAGCCGTTTGGCATCGTCGTGCTGGAGGCCATGGCGCGCGGCCTCCCGATCGTTGCTACATCGACTCAGGGGCCGCGGGAAATTCTCGATGCTGCCAGCGCCATACTGGTTCCGCCGGGAGACAGCGCAGCGCTGGCCGAGGCGCTGATGCTGGTGCTGGCGCACCCAGCGACGGCCAGGACCCGTGCCGCGTGCGCAACCGATTACTTTGTTTCGCGCTATAGCGCCGATGCGGTCGTGCCGCAATTGCTGGCAGTCTACGAAGGCATGCCAAGGAACCCCTGAACAATTCAGTGCTTCTGTAATAGGTTCAACCCAGCAAACCGGCAATGCGCAGTCTCTTTGTCACGTCTGCAACCGGCAGGCTGGAAAGAGGGACAGGCACAAAATTTTCCGTCTCCGGACTCGCGCTGATGACAAATTCCCGCTGTCCGACGGCGTGATTTATGCGCCAGTCCGTCGGTCCGAATAATCCGAACACCGGGATGCCGGCGCAGGCAAGGACATGCATGGGCGCTGAATCATTGGTGACAGCGAAGCGCGCATGCACCCCCAGGGCAGCCAGTTGTGTAAGCGATAACGCCCCACTTGCGTCGATACCGACATGATTTGCCAACTCATGCGTCAGCGCCACGTCGTCGGCGCCCCCGGCCCATACCACCTCCATGCCTGCACTACGGATTGCGACACCCAGTTCACGAAAGCAAGGCCAGCGTTTCTCCGGATGGCGGGGGCTTGCGCCCGCGTGCAGGATCGCAAAAGGGGTGCGCTCCAGGCGGCGCTCCCGCAACCAGGCTGCCGCCGCCTGCCGCTCCTGATCCGGTATCGGCAGCCACGGTAACAGCGGCCCGGGGTCAATCCCTGCGCTGACGAGAACCTCACGCCAGCGTTCTTGAATGTGGGTCTTGCCCCGCCACGGTTGATGCGGATGGATGGTATACGGGTAACGCGGATGGTTGCCGACACGCTCGCGCACGCCGCTGATCGCGCACAACAGCCCGGACCGATCATTGGATTGTAAATCGTAGATGCGTTCGAAATGCTGCGCCCGAATCCAGCGCATGGCATGTAACGTTGAGCCGAGGCCATGGCGGGCAAAACTGTGTATTGCCAGGCCCGGCCAGTGGCCAAAGAAATCCCGGTGGGCATCGCTGGTAAGAAGATATATGCCGGCATCCCCGTGATGCTCCTGGATGCGTTTGATAATGGGGCACGCCATGATGATGTCGCCCAGCGCGCCTAACTTGATGATCAGGATCTTGTGCATGATGGTTCGGGCGCTGACGCGCCGCGCGGCGCCAGCAAAAGCAACAACACCCACCAGCTGACCGCTGACCAGTAGGATCCATAAAACGCCATGTGCGCGTTCAGCGGCCACCATGCCACGAGTCCGGCGATAAGCCACGGCGCACCGTCCAGCGTGGCCTGCAGGCGGCGCCAGCCCGCAGTCATAAATAGCCACCAGAAACAGATCAGACCGGACAATCCAATTGCTCCGGTTTCCGTGGCCACCTCGAGCACCAGTTGGTGCGGGTGCGTCTGCCCGTCCCTGCCATTGCGCAGATAGAAGTTGTCATCCCCGGCGTATTCACGGAACACGTAACGGTAACCACGCGGACCTACGCCATTGATCCAGTGGCTGGAGGCGATGTGCAGGGCGGTTCCCCATAAGGGCAGTCGGTGGGAGGTGGCCTGGTCCATGTCCTTGGCATTACCACTGAACAGGCCGAGCAGGACGGCGGTTCGTCGCGCGACGGCCGGGTTTGTCGCCAGAACAGCACTTCCACCCAGCACGCCGATTGCAAAAACCAGTGCAATCGTACGCAAGGACATGGCATTGATGCGATAGAGATAAAGTATGTATCCGGCAAATGAAAGGCCCGTCATCAACCAGGCCACGCGCCTGCCGCTCAGCAATACGACCGTGAGTAGCAGCAATGCCGCCAGCAGCCAAAGCCAGGGCCGGCCGCCGCAGCGTTGTCGCACGGTCTCGAAATATACGGGCGCCAGGACAGCGAGCAGGTGTCCGAGACTGATTTTGGGATAAAACATCCCGGTGAGTTGCCCCGGGCGATAGGGATAACCAAACAGGTCCGCGCCGGCAACATACTGTACCAACGCGTCTGCGATCCAGACCGTGACTATGATTGAGATCGCCATTTCCAGCCGATCGCGGGTTTGCCGATCCTGAAGCGCGCGCAGAATGTACACGCCGGCGAAATAGAAATGCGGGTAGGCGATAACGGTTTCGAGACTGCGACCAAGGTTTGCAGCGTCCGGTAATGCCAGCAATTGGGGCAGCCAAATACAAAGAAACAGCAATCCGGCAAGGCGTAGAACAGGCTCGCGCCACAACGCGCGCGGCGCCTTGATCGACAGATACAGGCCTGCAACTGCCATGAGCCAGAAGGGCACATTGAACAGGGTTTCCGTGGCGAACAACGCCAATGTGGTCGCCATGAGCAGCCAGGCCAGATTATTGTGCAGCCATGACCACCGGGCGCGCGCGTGTTGCAGGAATCGATTTCCCGTCATCGGCCCCGCCTTAGCGATAACGTTCACGGTAGAGGTTAAGAAGGCCGCACAAATAACCCCAGGCACTGGCGTAGCGCTTGATGCAGTCCTCCATGGCGCGTCGATGCGGTGGCAGCAACGCGAACAACAGGGATGCTGTTCCGCCCAGCAGCTTGCCGCAAATCTTCAGCAGGAACCGGGGCCAGACCATGCCTGCACCCTGCCATTTGCGTTGCTGCAAGACGCGGGTCATGGCGCCGGACCAATGTCTGTGAAAAAGGTACCGGAGCGTCGACCGTTCCGGAGTGAGTGATTCATATACCTGTGCCGCCGCGGTCCAGATGTGACGATTACCACAACGCCGGGAGGCCTCGAAAAAATCAAAGTCTTCGCCGCCGGTAAAATTGAAAAGGGGATCAAAGCGCAGGCCCTGTTCCGCGATTAACTTGCGCCGAAACAGCACATTGTTGCAGGCGACAAAGCGCGGCGAGCGCGGTGTTGCATCCGGAACCGAACCGGAATCCGGCTCAGCCCCGATAACCGCGCCGCTGGCACGCAGGATTACCGGCCCGCAGGAAACGTCCGCACCGGAGGCCGATAACGAATGCATGTGCGCCTGCAACCAGTCGGGCGCCGGCTGCTCGTCATCGTCGACAAATGCGATCCACGCCGCCCCCGTACGCAGCGCCTCCTGTACCAACCGGTTCCGGATGCAGCACAGACCGCGCCGGGGTTCGACAAAATAAAATGTCTGCATAGCGCTGGACTGCATCGATTCTTTCCACACTGCCCGGGCGCCGCCGCTGGCGTCATTGTCAGCAATCAGCACCAGTAATCTGCTGCCGTCAGGCGGGCGCAGACTGGCAACGGCAGCCAGGCATAGGCGCAGGAGATCATTGCGCCGGTAGGTGGGGATGCAAATGGCGATGCGGATGGCCGCGCCGGCGCTATCATGGGCTCGAGGAACCGCGCTAACATCCTGCATGCCTGTGGCGCCAATTCCCGGAAGTCGTGAATGAGCCTGCGATTCCATTACCACTGCCTGCGCCGTGATTTGTCCAATTTCTCCCTGCTCAGGCACCGGGACTATACGGGCTTTCTGGTCAGCATGCACCAGTCCGGGACCCACTGGTTAAAGCATATGCTGGCCACCGCGATTGCCGTGCGGCATGTACTCCCTCCGCCCCGCTACAGCCACGCCAACGACATCATTGGTGGTGTGCATGATGCGCGCGTGCATGCGCGTGGCCCGCTGCTGGTCAGCAGCCATTCAATACCGCATCTGCTGGTGGCATCGCCATGGTTACGACAGCAAGTGCGACTGCCGCCGTACGTGGTATTGGTGCGTGACCTGCGCAGCTCCCTGGTCGCCAACTATGAGAAGTGGAAGGAACACTATGCCTGCCCGTTCAGCGAATTTCTGCGCGGCGACATGAGCGGGAAACGTTTCAATAACGATCTGTGGTGGTGCATGCGTTTTTGCAATGCCTGGGGCCGGATTGCACAACGCTTTCCGAAGCAGACCCTGGTGGTGCGTTATGAAGATCTGCAATGCGATCCGCTGCGCGAACTCATGCGCATCGACGAATTTTGGGCGCTTCAGCTCGGAGCGGCGGCGTTGACGGTTGGGGTCAATGAGTCGAGCAAGGAGCGCATGGCGGCAAAGCGCGACCCGGACACCCCTGGCGGCGTCACCGTCGTGCGGCGCGATAATCGGCCGGCAGCGGACTGGTTCGGCAGCGAGGACCGGGCGTATTTCTCCGCGACCTGCAGCACGTTGCTGCGCCACGATTTTGGCTATGATTACGGACGCTGGCCGGCTGCGCCCAAATAGACAGCGAGGGTTTCATCCAGCATGCGTTGCAGCGGGAATGGATGCTGCGCCGGAATGACCGGGCGTTGCAGGAGTATTTCGCCGACCCGGTCCGCCGCGGCATTCAGTGCCCCGGGGGCCACCAGACCATTGGCAAATATCGGCGCGAGTATTTCCCGCGTGCCGCCGTGGTCATAACCCACGACAGGAATCCCCAGGCTCAGCGACTCGAGGGCGGTCCGGCCAAAGGCCTCGGGAATGCGGGCCAGGGATAGCACGACGGCTGAGCTTGCCATGATCTCACGCACATCGTCCCGGTGCCCGAGAAAGCTGACATGGGATTCCAGCCCCCGCTGTTGCGCCCGCCCCCTCAGTTCATTGAGGAATCCCCGGCGCCGCGGCTCAATCGCGCCGACAATCAGGCCGTGAACATCGACGCCGCGCGCGCGCAGCAGTCCCACCACTTCGATGAAATCCTCCTGACCCTTCCATCTGGTTACGCGCGCCGGAAGGGTGAGCAGGATCTTGCCGCGCAACGGGGGAAATTCCCATTCCCAACGATCCCGCCACGCCGCGGGCGGCTGGTAGCCCGGCGGAAATTCCAGCGCACTGACGCCGCGGGGGATGACCCGTATCCGTCCGGGATGGGTGCGCGGGTAATTGGCCAGGATGTAATCGCGGATGAAATCCGAGATAGCAATGATGGGTGTGCCCCTGGTCATCACGGCACTGTAGGGATTGACGCTGTATGGGCCGTGCACGGTGGTGATCAGGTGTGGCGCCTGCGAGCCCAGCCGCCGCAATGCCATTACGCCAATCCATGCCGGCAGGCGCGAGCGCGCATGCAGAATATGCGCGCCACTGTCCAGCAACAGCCGCGCCAGAGGTTTTACCTGCCGTAGCGTGAACAGGGATTTACGCCCGACCTCCAGCATCACATGCTCCGCTCCGGCCATTTGCAGCGCGGCCACCAGACGCCCGCCTGCGGAAACAACTATGGCCCGATGCCCGCGTTCCACGAGGGCGCGTGCAATTTCCACGGTGCCGCGCTCGACGCCGCCGGACTCCAGCGCGGGCAATATTTGCACCACGGTCAGCCGCATTTCAGGTTGATCCAGCGGTCATACGCTGCAGTAAAAGTGCCGCACATCGATCTGCCTCTGCCAGCGCGGGCCGATGAGTGACAAGGCGGTGGCCGGATTGCCAGGATTCAAACGGCATGACCATGCCGCGCAAGACCAGATCCGAGATCGCGCGGGTGACCCGATCCGTGCGGCGTGCCGGCAATTCAAGGATGCCTACGGCCGATCCGGCCGAGAGTGCCTCAAAGATCATCGACATGCTGTCGGCGGTGACCCAGACCGTGCCGGCGGAGCGCATCTGGGTTTCGATCCAATCCACAGCGGTCTCTCCGTGGCGAACAAAATCTGCACCGGGCAGCCCGGCCATTCTGTTGCTGTCACAGTGCGGTGTGCGCGGAGAATCGGCCAGAGTCCAGCGCAGGCCACTGGAGGCCAGCAGTGTTTGAATGCGCGGCAGCAGCTCGTCGAAGCGCCAGTGGAAATGCCTGGATGGACCGCCGATCAAAATCAATCCGCGCGCGGGATCCTGCTGAGTGGACGCGCACAGGGTGTTCAGCGGCCCGCACGAACGCAGGATCCGGCCGCTTGCCGGCGCCGGGTCATGTTCGGGAATGATGCAAAAATCGAAACAGGCGGCGGGAAGCGTGGGCCGCATCAATACCACGGCCTTGCCGCCGCGCGCGCGCCGCGCGGCAAGAATGGAAGCATGGGTGCCATGTCCGGCGCCGACAATCAAATGCGGGTTCGGCAAGCTGTCCATGCCGGGCAAGTTGCCTGAGAGCCAACCGGCCAGCGCCCCTGGCCAGGGCAGGGCAGGCAAATCGAAACTCCGGCACGGAGTCAATCTGCCCAAGGCCTGGGTCAACCCCAGGCTTTGACTGTCGTGCCCGCGGCGGCCATCGGTGATACGCCAGACGATTAACGGCCCCATGGGCCTGCCTGAGGTAGCGGCGCGGACTTCAATCCCTGAGGGCGAACTCGGTGCCGCAATAGGGGCACTTCGCATGCCCGGACTTCTCGATGGGAAGATACACCCGGGGGTGCGAATTCCACAGACTCATCTCCGGCAACGGGCAGTGCAAAGGCAGCATGGACCGGGTCACGTCCCGGGTGCTGCGATCATTTGGCGTGGCGCTACCGTGTCGCGGATCCGACATGGCGTGCCCCGCCCTTGTTCCAGTTTACATGCACAAGCCATTCCGGGTGGCCCGGTCGCCGTCCGCTGGCGTAGTCAAAGTACAGACTTTGCAGGCGCTCGGTTACAGGGCCGCGCCGTCCGCTGCCGATGCTGCGGTTGTCCAGCTCCCGGATCGGCGTCACCTCCGCGGCGGTGCCGGTGAAGAAGGCTTCGTCGGCGACGTACACTTCGTCGCGTGTCAGCCGCTTTTCGTGCACCGGGATGCCGCATTCCCCCGCCAGCGTCACGATGCTCTGGCGCGTGATCCCTTCCAGCGCGGAGGTCAATTCCGGCGTGTATATCCGGCCGTCCCGCACGATGAAGATGTTTTCGCCGCTGCCCTCGGCCACGTAGCCTTCGGGGTCCAACAACAACGCTTCGTCGTATCCATCCTGCAATGCCTCCTGCAGCGCAAGCATGGAGTTGATGTAATGCCCCACAGCCTTGGCCTTGCACATGGAAATGTTGACGTGATGCCGCGTGAAGGACGAAGTGCGGATGCGGATTCCGCGCTCCAACCCTTCCTTGCCCAGGTACGCGCCCCACTCCCATGCGGCCACGGCCACATGGGTTTTGAGATTGTCGGCACGCAGCCCCATGCCCTCGGAGCCATAGAAGCACAGGGGCCGTATGTAGCATGCGCCCAAGCCGTTGCGCTTTACGACCTCCAGGCAGGCCTGATTGATGGCGTCACGATCCCAGGGCATGGGCATGCGCAGGATATGCGCGGAACGGAACAGGCGTTCCGTATGTTCATGGAGCCGGAAGATGGCCGGGCCGTTGTCCGTGTCATAGGCACGGATACCTTCAAACACACCCATTCCGTAGTGAAGCGTGTGTGTCAGCACATGTACGCGCGCGTCGCGCCAGGGCACGTGATTGCCGTCCAGCCAGATGACGCCGTCGCGATCGTCCATTGTCATGCTTGCGGTCCTCGGGAAAATTCCTGTGCTGTCATAACCGGAACGGGCTATTGCAGCATACTTGGCGGTCTGCTGCCAAACCGGTCCGGCGCCCGCCGGGGCGGATGCCGTAGAATAAAGGCCGAAACGTACCCGCTGCGGCATGCCCGGAGGTAACCATGGTCAGCGAACTGAATCCGAAACAGGCCTGGGAAATCCTGCGCCAACGACCTGATGCCCTGTTGCTGGATGTGCGTTCGCGCGTGGAATTCGATTACGTGGGCCACCCGTTGGGCGCTGTGCATGTGCCCTGGCAGGAATACCCAGATTGGCGCGCCGACCCGGAATTCGTCGCCAAGGTGGCGCATAGTCTTGAGACCTTGCGCCCGGGCTCCGCGCCCGAAGAGGTGCCGCTGCTGGCAATGTGTCGCAGCGGCAAACGCTCGGAGGCGGCAGCGCGGGCCCTGGTTGCGGCCGGATATCGTCATGTCTATAACATCATGGAAGGATTCGAAGGAGATCGGGACGCAGATCGGCACCGCGGCTCCATCAATGGCTGGCGTTTTCATGGCCTGCCCTGGGAACAGACCTGACGAATCGCAGCAATCTGCTGACGTACTGAATTCATGCGCCGATTGATTACTGATTTCGCCCGCAACCTGTTTGCCGGCCTGCGGCTGGCACTGCTGTTGCCGGTATCGCGCTGGCAGTTTCGTCCCGACCTGTTGCAGTTGACGCTGTTGTTCCTGCTGTCCGTGGCGCTGAATCTGGGCTATGACCTGTACCTGGTGTGGCCGGACGCGCAGTTCAGCCCCACCGGCCTGTATTACCAGTCCATGCTGTATCTGCTGTTTTTTGCCAGCCTGATCCTGATCGCCGCCAGCGGTCGCGATCTGGCCGCCGCCCTGCCGCTGGGCGTGCTGGTATTGGCCGTTGCCCCCACGACCTTCGGCGTCTACACCGGAGTGGTGCATGCCGTGGAAAGATTTGTCCCGGTCGTGCCGCCCGAATTTTATACCTGGCTGACGCCGGTATATCTCATCTGGTATCTGATTATCGTGCTGCGCGCGATTCGACTGGTGCTGGAACCGCGCGCCGTCATGGGCGCCGTGCTGCTGGTCAGCTTCGGGGCCTTCAATATTCTGCCCTGGTACCTTCTGCCCCCGGAACCGTTGTGGGCCCGGACCTATCCGGGGACAGACGAACAGCCCCGTTCCCTGGACGTCGAGCGCCTGTTCTTTCAGCAGGACGAACTCCTTGGGCAGGGGACCAGAGGCCTGCTCGATCACCGCCCCGGCGTCGTGGATGTGTATTTTATCGGCGTGGCCGGCGACGCCGGAGAGGATGTGTTCATGAACGAGGTGCAGCGCGCCGCCAAGATTTTCAGCCGCGACTTCGATGCCACCGGCCGCACCTTGTTGCTGGTGAATAATCACAGCACCTTTGAGCAGTTGCCGCTCGCCAGCAAGGACAACCTGCAGGCGGCGCTGCAAGGCGTTGCGCGCAAGATGGATCCGGAAGAAGACATTCTGCTGCTGTTCCTGACCTCCCACGGCGAAGAGGGGCAGGGACTGACCCTGGATCTGGATGATTTCCGACTGGCGGGGATCACGCCGCGGGGGCTGCGCGCCGCCCTTGATGGCTCCGGCATCCGTTACCGTGTGGTAATTGTGTCGGCCTGCTTTTCCGGGGAGTTCCTGGACGAACTGCGCAATTCTGATTCGCTGGTGATGACCTCGGCGCGCCGTGATCGAAGTTCCTTCGGTTGTGGACACGACGGTCCGTATACGTACTTTGGCGCGGCTTTCTTCGGCACGGAATTGCCGAAGGATCTGTCATTTGTGTCCGCGTTTGAACGCGCCCGGGACAGCCTGAGTGCGCGCGAGGAGGAAGAGGAATTGACGCCGTCAGAGCCACAGCTTTGGGTGGGTTCGGAGATCGCGCCTTTGCTCGAGCAGTTGACGGCGCGTCTGCGCGCCCGCGGACAGCCGCCCCCGGCGCCGGTGGAAAATGCCGCAGAAATCTCGCTGTTACCGGGCCCGGGCCCGGCCCGGTGCCGCTGGCAGGCGGATTCAGGGTGTTGACTGATCCAGCGCCGCAACTTTCTCGCCCCGGCCGTTGACGCGGCGGCCGAGGAACAGCCCCACTTCGAACAGCAGCCAGAGCGGCAGCGCCAGCAGGATTTGCGACAGCACATCCGGCCCCGGCGTCAACAGGGCGCCAAGGGCGAAGGCGCCAAGAATTATGTACGGCCGGGCGCGCACCAGCGACGCGGCCGACAGCAGCCCGGTCCAGATAACCAGCACCGTGGCCACCGGCACTTCGAACACCAGCCCGAAGGAAAAGAACAGCTTCAGCACAAAATCCAGGTAATGCCCGATATCGGTCATCACCGCCACGCCTGCAGGAACCGTGGCGGTAAAAAATCCGAACAGCAAGGGAAATACCACGAAGAATGCAAAGGCGATGCCCGCGTAAAACAGCGCGATGCTGGACAGCAACAGGGGCACCGCGAAGCGGCGTTCAGTTTCATACAGGCCGGGCGCGATGAAGGCCCAGGCCTGATACAGCACAAACGGCATGGCCGCAAACAACGCGACAAACAGGCACAGCTTGAACGGCACGACAAATGGCGCCGCGACTTCAGTGGCGATCATGGTGCTGCCAGAAGGCAATTTCGCCAGCAACGGCCCGGCGACAATGGCATAAATGTCGTTTGCGAACGGGGTCGTGGCCAGAAATATTCCAGCCAGCACCAGCAGGCAGCGCAGCAGCCGTGATCGCAGCTCGATCAGGTGGGCGATGAGCGGCAGTTCCGGGTCGCGATCCGCCGGGCGCGCGTCACTCATGGTTCGGTGTGCTTGGGATCCGGGTTGCTCGCCGGCGGTTGCGGGGAAGATTTCGCCGCACCGGGCTCCCGATCGGGGGCAATGCGCATCAATTCATCCATTTCCGCCAGGCCACGGGAGAAATCCCGCCCGGCATCCACGTCCAATTCCCGCTCAATTTCATAGCGGGTTTCGGTGACGAAACGGCGTACTGCCCGTACCCAGCGCCCACCGTCCCGCACCAGTTGGGGCAGTCGTTCCGGCCCGACCACCAGCAACGCCACCACGGCCAGCACCGCCAGTTCCCAGAATCCGATGTCAAACATGGGGGCGCGTCCGGCGCCGCTCAGGCGGGGTAAAGTTCAGGAAGCCTGGTCCTTCTTGGCCGGATCTTTTTCCAGTGGCTGGGCGCTGCCGGCGCCGGTCTGCGTCCCGCCATCGTCGCGCATGGCCGCGCGAAAGCCCTTGATAGCCTGACCCACGTCGGTGCCGATGCTGCCCAGCTTTCTGGTGCCAAACAACAACGCCACGATGACCAATATGACAACCAACTCCCAGATGCCAATATTCATGTCACGTCTCCCGGATGCGTTGCCACGCCGCCTACTTTCGCAAACGCGCGGCCTTTTCGTCCAGCCCGGAGCGGCCCAGGCGCCGGCGCAATTCGTCCAGCACCGGTTGCGGACCCAGTTCGCGGGCCGCCAGCAGGACCAGTGTATGAAACCAGAGATCCGCCACCTCATGCACCAGCGCTGCCGGATCCGCGGCCTTCCCGGCCAGCAACACCTCGGCGGTCTCCTCGGCGATCTTTTTCAGAATCGCGTCCTCGCCGCCCGCCAGCAGACCGGCAACATAGGAAGTGGCGGGGTCCGCGCCGCGCCGCTCCGCGAGCAGGCGCGCCAGTTGCTGCAGCGTATCGTCCGTGAATGCGTCGGTACCGGAAGGGATCATACCGGCAATCCTATTTCCCGCGCGGATAAATTGCAGCCGGTTCCTGCAGTACCGGATCAATCTCACCCCATTTCCCGTCTTCCAGCCGCAGGAAGAAACACGCCGCCCGGCCGGTGTGGCAGGCGATGCCGCCCTGCTGGCGGACGCGGAGCAAAATCGCGTCCTGATCGCAATCCAGCCGCAGTTCTTCCAGCCATTGCACGTGACCGGATTCCTCGCCCTTGCGCCACAGGCGATTTCTGGATCGGGACCAATAAACCGCGCGGCCCTCGGCCACGGTAAGCGCCAGCGCCTCGCGATTCATCCATGCCAGCGTCAGCACCCTGCCGCTGGCGGTGTCCTGCGCCACCGCGGGGACAAGACCGTGCTCATCCCAGCGCACCGCTTCCAGCCAATTCATGGGCGTCGTGTTCATGTCCTTCGCAACGCCTGGCTCTGGGTCCGCGCTCACAAGCGCACTTCAATGCCGTGCCGGGCCAGGCACTGCTTTGCGTCCAGAACGGTATGCTCGCCGAAATGAAAGATGCTGGCCGCGAGCACAGCATCCGCTTGGCCGATGCGGATGCCGTCCACCAGATCGTCCAGATTGCCGACGCCGCCCGAGGCAATGACCGGCACGGGCACCGCGGCGCTGACGGCGCGGGTAAGTTCAAGATCAAAGCCGCTGCGCGTGCCGTCCTTGTCCATGCTGGTCAGCAGGATTTCCCCGGCGCCGGCCTCGCACATGCGGCATGCCCAATGGACTGCGTCGAGGCCGGTGCCGCGGCGCCCGCCGTGCGTAAACACCTCCCAGCCCGGGTTGACGCGCTTGGCGTCAATGGCGACGACAATGCACTGGCAGCCGAATTCACGCGCCGCCTCGGCCACGAATTCGGGCCGTTGCACTGCTGCGGTGTTGATGCTGACCTTGTCTGCGCCCGCCAGCAAAAGCCGCCGGATATCGTCCAGAGTGCGGATGCCGCCACCCACGGTCAACGGGATGAACACCTGCGCCGCCACGGCCTCCACCACGTCCACCATGGTATTGCGTTGATCGCTGCTGGCGGTGATGTCAAGGAAGGCCAGCTCATCGGCGCCTTGCTGGTCATAGCGGCGCGCGACTTCCACCGGGTCGCCGGCGTCAACAATATCCTGGAAACGCACACCTTTGACCACCCGCCCCCGATCCACGTCCAGGCAGGGGATGATGCGTTTGGCCAGACCCACGGGACCTCAACGCCCGGAACAAAGCTTGTCGGCAAGCTTTTGTGCGGCGGTAAAGTCCAGGGTTCCCTCGTAGATCGCGCGGCCGGTGATGGCGCCGACAATGCCTTCGCTCGCCGCCGCGCACAGGGCGCGGATGTCGTCCAGATTTTGAATGCCGCCGGAGGCAATAACGGGGATTTTGACCTGCCGGCACAGGCGCACCGTGGATTCGACATTGACGCTGCTCAGCATGCCGTCACGGCCGATGTCGGTGTAGACAATGCTCGCCACGCCCTCGTCCTCGAAGCGGCGCGCCATGTCCACCACGTCATGGTGTGAAAGCTTGGACCACCCTTCCGTGGCCAGTTTGCCGTCTTTGGCATCCAGGCTGACGATGATGTGACCGGGGAACTCAAGGCAAACATCGGAGACGAAATGCGGCGTGGTCACCGCGCGCGTCCCGATGATGACAAAGTTCACACCGGCGTTCAGGTAAGTCTGGATGGTGTCCTCGTCGCGAATGCCACCGCCGACCTGAATGATGATGCCCCGGTGTTTTTCCGCAATGGCGTGAATAATGTCCGCATTGCCGGGGCGACCATTGACAGCGCCATTGAGATCAACCAGGTGCAGGCGGCGCGCCCCGGCGGACACCCAGCGCTCCGCCATCTGTACCGGATCCCCGTACACGGTTTCGGCGTCCATGCGCCCCTGTCGCAAGCGCACGCACTTGCCGTCCTTGATATCAATGGCCGGGATCAGTTCCATGTGGAATGCGGTGAACGTCGTCGAGGGTACAGCCGTAGGCTACGCGATGGGCGGGCAGGGCGGATTTTCGGCAAATGTTAGCACAGGTGTTGTCGAACACTAGGGGCGGTGTCGGGTCGGAGCCGCAGCGCCCTCAATGGGCCTCGTCCCAGTTTTTGCCCTTGCCGGTATCCACGGCCAGCGGGACGCTGAGACGGGCCGCGCCGGACATTATCTCTGCCACGGCCGCGCACAGCGCCTCGGCACCCGGTTCCGGGACCTCAAATACCAGCTCGTCATGCACCTGCATGATCATATGCGCCTCCGGGAAACGGTCCGGCAACATGGTGTCTATGGCAATCATGGCGCGCTTGATGATGTCGGCGGCAGTGCCCTGCATGGGGGCATTGATGGCGGTACGCTCGGCATACTGGCGCCGCGCATTGTCGCGGGCGTTGATGTCCGGCAGATACAAGCGGCGCCTGAACACCGTTTCCACGTAGCCCCGATCATGGGCCTCGCGCCGGGTGCGGTCCATGAATTCCCGCACCGCGGGGTAGCGTTGAAAATAAAGATCCACGTATTCCCTGGCAGCACTGCGTTCAATGCCGAGCTGTCGCGCCAGCCCGAATGGGCTCATGCCATAGATAAGGCCAAAATTGATGGCCTTGGCGGCGCGCCGCTGTTCCGGTGTCACCAAATCCAACGCCACGTTAAATACCTCCGCGGCTGTAAGCCGATGCACGTCCTCGCCCGCGGCAAAGGCCTGCAGCAGCCGGGCGTCCCCGGACAGGTGGGCCATGATGCGCAGCTCAATCTGGGAGTAATCGGCCGCGACCAGCACGTTGCCTGGCCCGGCCACGAAGGCCTGGCGGATGCGGCGCCCCTCCGCGGTGCGAATCGGGATGTTCTGCAGGTTCGGATCGGAGGAGGAAAGGCGGCCGGTGGCGGCAACCGCCTGATGATATGACGTGTGCACGCGGCCGGTGTCTTCATTCACCTGTTGCGGCAGTCGATCCGTGTAGGTGGATTTCAGCTTGCTGAGCGCGCGGTGGTCAAGGATCAATCGCGGCAGTTCATACTCATCGGCCAGGTCCTGAAGCGCCGACTCTGCGGTCGAGGGCTGGCCGGTGCCGGTTTTCTCCGTGACCGGCAGGTTCATTTTTTCATACAGGATTTCCCGGATCTGTTTGGGTGAGGCGATGTTGAAGCGCTGGCCGGCCACGGCGTAGGCCTGCTCCTCCAGCTCGCCCATGCGTTGCGCAAGTTCGTGTCCCTGCTGCCGCAGCATGTGCGCGTCAACCTTGACGCCGCAACGCTCCATGCGGGATAGCACCGGCACCAGCGGCATCTCCAGCTGCTCATAGACTTCGCGCAGGCCCGCGGTCGATTGCAGCACCGGCCACATGTTTTGGTGCAATGCCAGCGTCACTTCCGCGTCTTCCGCCGCATAAGCGGTCGCCACGTCAATGGCCACCTGGCTGAACGAGATCTGCCGCGCGCCTTTCCCGGTCACGTCTTCGTAATGAATGGTCTTGCGGCGCAGCCTTTGTTCGGCTAATGAATCCATGTCATGGCGCGAACCGGTGCTGTCGATCACATAGGACTCGAGCATGGAGTCATGACGGATGCCGGCCAGGTTGATGCCATGCATGGCAAATACGCTGAGATCGTATTTGATGTTATGTCCGAGCTTGGCCGGTTGTTCCGCTTCGAGCACAGGCCGCAGCAGATCCAGCGCCCGGGACAGCGGTAATTGGTTCTGTGCCCCCGGATAGTCATGGCCGACGGGGACGTAGGCGGCCGCGCCGGCGCGATCGGTGAACGAGATGCCGACCAGCCGGGCCGTCATCGGGTCGAGGCCGGTGGTCTCGGTATCCACGGCGATTAGTTCGGCGGTCTTGAGTCGTTCCACCCATGCCGCGAGTTGCGTCGCATCAAGCACCGTTTCGTATGCCGGGACCGACACCGCGGCCAGCGGGCCGGGCACCTGCGGTTGCGGGGCGGGTGTGGTGGCGGCCTCGCTCCACCCGCGCAATTCATACCGTTCCAGCAGCGGCTGCAGGCGCGCGACATCAGGAGGGGCGCGCACCAGGTCTTCCGGTTCCAATGGCAGGTCCACGTCCATCTTCAGTGTGACCAGCTGTCGCGTCAGCGGCAGGTGCGGGATGGCGGCGCGTAAATATTCGCCGATCTTGCCCTTGATGTTGTGCGCATTGGTGAGCACGGACTCCAGGCTGCCATACTCTGCCAGCCACTTGGCTGCGGTCTTCGGGCCGACTTTCGGCACCCCCGGGACATTGTCGACCGTGTCACCGACCAGCGTCAGGTAGTCGACAATCTGCGCCGGCGTGACGCCATATTTTTCCTTGACGCCGTCCGGGTCGAGCACCACTCCGGTCATGGTGTTGATGAGTCGGATGCGATCATTGACGATCTGGGCCAGGTCCTTGTCGCCGCTGGATATGACGGTTTCGACGCCTCGTTCCGCGGCACGCCGCGCCAGCGTGGCGAGCACATCGTCCGCCTCGACGCCATCGATGACGAGCAGCGGCACGCCGAGAGCCGCGATGATCTCCTGCAGCGGCCCGATCTGGCAGGCAAGCTCCGGATCGATGGGCGGCCGGTTGGCCTTGTAGGCGGGGTAAAGTTCATTGCGAAACGTGTCGCCCTTCGGATCGAAGACCACGGCAAAATAATCCGGGCGCTGTTCCGCCAGCAGTTTTTTCAACATGCCCATGACGCCGAAGATGGCGCCGGTGGGTTCGCCGGACGAGCTGGTCAAGGGCGGCAGCGCGTGGAAGGCACGGAACAGATAATATGATCCGTCTACCAGCACCAGTTTTTTGGCGCTCATCGGGTACCCAATTGATTGGCAGGATCAAGAGACATCATGAACGACAAGAGAAATTCCGCTGCGCGCGGGGCCAGCGACTCTGACCTCACACGTGAGTCATGGAAGGTGTTCCAGATTATGGCCGAGTTCGTGGAGGGTTTCGAGCGTCTCGCCAATATCAAACCCTCAGTAAGCATGTTTGGCTCCGCGCGCCAGCCGCCGGGCAGTCCGTTTTACGTCTTGGGCGAGGAAATTGCGCGCCTGATTTCGGATGCCGGATTCAGTGTCGTCACCGGCGGCGGACCCGGGATCATGGAGGCGTGCAACAAGGGCGCCTATGCCGGCAAGTCCCCCAGCATCGGCTTGAATATCCAGTTGCCCCGGGAACAGATCGCCAACCACTACCAGGACGAGGCGCTCTACTTCCGGCATTTCTTTTCACGCAAGGTGATGTTCGTCAAATACGCCTCGGCCTATGTGGTTTTGCCCGGCGGCTTCGGCACGCTGGATGAATTCTGCGAAATTCTGACCCTGATCCAGACCGGCAAGAGTCGCCGTATCCCCATCATCCTCGTGCATACGCCGTTCTGGGCAGGCCTGATGCAATGGTTCCGGGGGGCGATGCTGGAGCACGGCACCATCAGTCCCGCCGACCTGGATTTGTTCGCCGTGGTGGATACCCCGCAGCAGGTGGTGGATGCCATTTTCCGTTATTATGAACAACGCGGAATCAAACCCGGCGCCCCGGACAAGGCGCCAATCCTGGACATTTAGACAGCAACGGACGGAATGCGAGCATGAAGCGAATCCTGTTACCCCTTTTGATATGCGCGCTGTTCCCCGTGGGCGCAATCGCGCAGGAGCCCGCGCCGGCGCCCACGGCCGCCCCGGAGCCGGCTGCGGAGGAACTGGTCCCGGACCCGACCCCGCCGGACCTGCCGGATCGGCTTGAGGACGGCCAGCCTATTGAGCCGGATGTCACCATCGTGCGCAAAGGCGATGCGGTGGTGGAGGAATACCGCGCCAACGGCCGCATGTTCATGGTCAAGATCACGCCCAAGGTGGGCAAACCCTATTACCTGCTGGATAAGGATGGGGACGGCCGCATGGAATCCCGCATGTCGGACCTGTATGAGGATTTCGCCGTGCCCCAGTGGGTCATTTTCAGCTGGTAGTGCTGTTCGCGCCCGCCCCTGCCGGCAGGCGAAATTCTTCCAGAATTGTCGCGACTTCCGTGCCGCCCGGGGCTGCCAATGCGCGCCGTGCCAGTTCCTGCAGCGGCCCCATCTCGCTTTCCATGATCAACTGTTTTACCTCCAGCAGGCTGGACGGATGCACGCTGAACGTGCGCAGACCGAGCGCCAGCAGCAGGCGCACATAGCGAATATCCCCCGCCATTTCGCCACACATGGCCACGGGTATCCCGGCGGCGAGGCCGGCGGCAATGGTGCCATACACCAGCCGCAGCACCGCCGGATGCAGCGGGTCATACAGGTAATTGACCTCGTCATTCACCCGATCAATGGCCATGGTGTACTGGATCAGGTCGTTGGTGCCGATGGACAGGAAGTCCAGGCGCTGCGCGAACATGTCCGCGCATACTGCGGCCGCCGGAACTTCGATCATGCCACCGACAGGAAGGTCGGGATTGAACTGCATACCCGCGCTGCTTAGATCGCGCTTGCTGTCGTCGATCATATCCAGCACCTGTTCCACCTCGTGGAGGTTGGAAAGCATCGGGATCATCAGGCGTACGTCGCCCGCCGCCGAAGCGCGCAGGATGGCGCGCAACTGCGGCCGGAACAGGGCCGGTTCCTTGAGGCAAAGCCGCACGGCGCGCAGGCCGAGCGCCGGATTTGCTGCCAGCGGCCCATGGCGGCGGTTGTCTGCCTCCTTGTCCGCGCCCAGATCCAGTGTGCGAATGGTCACCGGCAGCCGGCCCAGCACCTGGACCGCGCGCAGATAATTCTGGTATTGCTCCTCTTCATCCGGGGGCGCCGCGCGGTTCATGAACAGAAACTCGGTCCGGTACAGGCCAATTCCGTCCGCACCCACCTGCAACACGTGCTCGAAGTCCCTGGGTAACTCGACGTTCGCCTGCAACTGGATGCGCACACCATCCTGCGTACACGCGGGTGCGCCCTTGAGGCGGATCAGGCCGGAGTAATAGCGCTGATCCTGCTCGCGGCGGGATCGATAAAACTCCAGGCTGGCAGCGTCCGGGTCCACCAGCACCACGCCACGGCTGCCATCCACGATGGTCGGATCCTCATCCCGAATGTAGACGTGGGCCTGATGCAGGCCGACGATGGCGGGGATGCCCAGGCTGCGGGCCAGGATGGAGGTATGGGAGGTGGGTCCGCCGTACTCGGTCACGAATGCGGCAATGCCGTGGTGCTGCATGAGCACCGTATCTGCGGGTGTCAGGTCGTCGGCGAAGATGATGTATCCGGCCAGACGGCTGTCGGGTTGCTCGTGGCGCAGCGGTGAATGTCTCAGCAGGATGCGCTGGACCCGGTTTACCACATGCACGACGTCGTCGCGGCGCGTGCGCAGATAAGCATCATCCATTTCCTCGAAGGTGCGGACCAGCGCGTCGCGCTGCGCTTTCAGCGCCCATTCGGCGTTGCGGCGCTCTTCCCGGATCAGGCGCAGTGGCTCGTGGATAAGCGCAGTATCATCGAGCATCAATATGTGGGCATCGATGAGCGCGGCTATTTCCGCGGCGGTTCCGGCGGGGATGTGCTGGCGGATGGCGCGCAATTGCTCCTGCGCGGCCCGCACCGCCTCCTGCAGGCGCTGTGTCTCGTCGAGGATCTGCTCCGGTTCCAGTTCGTACTCGGGTATGTCCAGCTGTCCCCGTTCGATGATGTGCGCCGGGCCGATGGCGATCCCGCGCGATATTCCCAGGCCATGCAGCGCGATGGTCATTCGTCCTCTCCAAAGCGATCCAGCACCAGCGCCTCAATCCGGTCCAGCGCTGCCGCCGCCCCCGGCCCATCGGCCGTCACTTCGATGGCACTGCCCTTGGCTGCCGCCAGCATCATTACGCCCATGATGCTCTTGCCATTCACGTCCTTGCCGTTGCAGTTGACGGTAATGTCGCAACCGAACGCCGCGGCAGTCTTGACGAAACTCGCGGCCGCGCGCGCGTGCAGCCCGAGTTTGTTGACCAGCACCATGGAGCGTTGCGGCATGTCAGTCGTCCGTCACGGCCAGGATTCCCTGGCGTCCGCCTTCCAGCGCCGTGGCCGCCAGGGCCTCCAGGTCCCGGCCCGGATAGTTGAGAACGTGCAACAGCATGGGCAGGTTGACGCCGGTGACAATTTTGACCGGCCGCCCGGGGTTGATCCGGCGCGCAACATTGGTGGGGGTGGCGCCGTACATATCGGTCAGGATCAACACGCCATCACCCTGGTCCAGTTCCGCCGTCACCGCCTGCAGATGTTCAAGGACCTCTTCCGCGCGACTGTCCCGGGAGACGACTACCACCCGCAGCGGCAGCGACAGTTCCCCAAGCACGAATTGGGCGGTACCCGCCAGGGCCGGGCCGATGCCGGCGTGGGCAATAAGTACTATGCCGACGCTCATTCGAGATCCCGGTGCCGAACCACGACGCGCCGGTTTCCGGCCTGGATATGTCCGGCCAGCCATTGCGCCATGTACACGGAGCGATGTTGCCCCCCGGTGCAGCCCAGGGCAACGCTGAGGTAGCTGCGCTGTTCGGCCTCGAAGCGCGGGATCCAGCGATCCAGGAATCCGCATTGGTCCTGCAGCATGGCGCGGACTTCGGGTTCGCGCTGCAGAAACTCCGCCACGGCCGGGTCCTTGCCGGTAAGGTTGCGGAGTCCGGGTTCCCAGTGCGGATTCGGCAGGCAACGCACGTCAAATACGAAATCCGCGTCCAGCGGCACGCCGAACTTGTAACCGAAGGAGATAAATTGCAACGACAATACGGCTGCTGGTCGCAGCGCCACGCGCTCGTGCACCAGCTTGCGCAGTTCATGCACGGTGCACAGACTGGTGTCGATGCGCAAATCGGCAATCTCGGACAGCGGCCCCAGCAGCCGGCGCTCCTTGCGGATGGCATCCGGCAGCATGGTCTGCTCCGCGGACAGCGGGTGGCGCCGGCGCGTCTCGCTGAAGCGGCGTACCAGGACATCGTCGCCGGCATCCAGAAATACGACTTCGGCGGGAATACCACCACCGCGCAGTTGCCCCAGTTGCGCGGGGACACCGGCCAGGGCCGGCTCCGGATTTCGCGCATCTATCCCCACGGCAACCGCGTCCGGGAGGCCATCAACGCCAAGCGCGATGCGCGCAAAGAACTGCTCCAGCATGCCGGCCGGAAGATTGTCGATGCAGTAGAACTCCAGGTCTTCCAGCGCATTAAGCGCCACGGTTTTGCCGGCGCCGGAGAGCCCGGTGACCACGATGAAACGCCGGCTGCATTTTGCCGCGGGCATCGTCAGCGTGCAGCCAGGGTCGGATCCGAAGTCGCAGGATTGCGGCGCAAGGGTCAGTCCGGCTCAGGTGCTTTCTTGGGGGGCGCGCCGCGCCGGTGATCCTGCAGCCGCTCCTTGTGCTTCTTGACCTGGCGGTCGAGTTTGTCCACCAGGCCGTCAATGGCGGCGTACATGTCGGAATGTTCGTGGTCGGCAAACAGGTCGGCTTTATTGACGTGTACCGACGCCTCCGCCCGGTGACGTTCCCGTTCCACCCGCAAGATCACGTGCACATTGGTCATGTGTTCGAAATGGCGCTCAAGGCGCACGAATTTTTCTTCCACATAGGCACGAATGGCGGGGGTAATGTCAATGTTCTGCCCTGTCACGCTGATCTGCATGTTCGGCTCCATTATTAGGGGGTGTTTTTTCTGCCATACCGCGAATGGCCCGGGCACTCAGCCCAGACGCTTGCGTTCATGTGACGGAGGAATGGCCATCGCCTCCCGGTATTTGGCCACCGTGCGGCGCGCCACGATAATTCCCTGCTCCTTGAGCACCGCGGCAATACGGTTGTCGCTCAGCGGTCGATCGCCCTGTTCGGCGCTGATCAGTTTGCGGATAAAGGCGCGGATGGCGGTGGAAGAACAGGATCCGCCCAGCTCGGTACTGACATGGCTGGAAAAGAAGAATTTGAGCTCAAAGATCCCGCGCGGCGTGTGCATGTATTTCCGGGTGGTGACGCGCGAAATGGTGGATTCGTGCATGCCCAGAGCCTGTGCCACGTCATGCAACACCAGCGGGCGCATGGCCTCCTCCCCGTGTTCGAGGAACGCGCGCTGGCGTTCGACCACGCAGGTGGCGACCTTGAGCAAGGTTTCGCTGCGGCTCTGCAGGCTCTTGATGAGCCAGCGCGCCTCCTGTAGGTGGTTCTTCAGGGACGAATTGTCCGGGCTGCTGTCCGCACGGCGCACCATGCTCAGGTAACCCGGGTTGATGCGCAATTGCGGGATGATGTCCGTGTTCAGTTCCACGCGCCAGCTGTTGCGGTCGCGCCGTACGTACACATCCGGGACCACATATTGCGTCGGCAAATCCTGTACCTGGCTGCCCGGGCGTGGGTTCAGGGATTGAATCAGCGCAACCGCCTGCTGCAGTTCCTCGCGCCCGATTTTCAGGCGGCGCATCAGCTGCGGGTAGTCGCGCGCCGCCAGCAGATCCAGGTATCCGTCCACGAGCCGCATGGCGCAATCACGGTGCGGTATGTTCGGGGTCAGCTGCGCCAGTTGCAGCAACAGGGACTCGCGCAAATCGCGCGCGCCGACCCCGGTGGGTTCCATGGCCTGCACCAGGCGCAGCATCGCGTGCACCTCGTCCACGTCCACCTCAAGTTGCGGGGCGAGCGCCTGCCGGATCTCTTCCAGTGTGCTGGTCAGAAAGCCGTCGTTATCCAGCGCGTCGATGATCGCCGCGGCAATGGTCCGATCAGTGTCGCTGGTCGGGGTCAGGTTCAACTGCCAGAGCAGATGATTGCGCAGCGTCGCCTCCTGCGCCGTCTGATTTTCGAATCCGGAATACTCGCCGTCTCCACTGCCGCGCTGGCTGGCTGTGCCGCCCTGATAGACGTCGTCCCACGCAGTGTCCACCGGCATATCGTCCGGACTGTCCGCGGACTCGTCCGCGCTGGCGGCAGAATCCAGGCCGCCAACCTTTATCTGCTGTTCCTGGGGCGGCAATTCCACTGCAACTTCAGACTCCGGTTCATCCAGCTCCAGCATGATATTGGACTCCAGCGCCTCCTGGACCTCGGCCTGCAATTCGACACTCGACAGCTGCAGCAGGCGAATGGCCTGCT
>MGYT01000166.1:7582-10778 GCA_001801865.1 Gammaproteobacteria bacterium RIFCSPLOWO2_02_FULL_61_13 | reverse complement strand
GGGCTTGAGGGAGGCCAAATCCGGCAGTCCGGCGGGGTAGTGGCCGGCATGTGCACGGCGATCACGCGACCAGCCGGGCAGCCGCGCAGTGGTTTTGCTTCAATCCTTCAGAGCCGAAATTGCTCGCCCAGATACACCTCGCGCACCTTGGCGTTCTGGAGTATCTCGTCCGGGGTGCCCGCGGCAATGATGTGGCCGTCGCTGACGATGTACGCCCGATCACAGGTTCCCAGGGTCTCGCGCACATTATGGTCGGTGATGAGCACCCCGAGGCCGCGGTTGGCCAGGTACCGGGTCATGCGCTGAATGTCGCCCACGGATATGGGGTCGATGCCGGCAAAGGGTTCATCCAGCAGCAGGAAGCGGGGATCAGTGGCGAGCGCCCGGGCAATCTCCACGCGCCGCCGCTCACCACCGGACAGACTCATGCCAAGCGCGTCGCGCAGGTGTGTCAGGCTGAACTCCTCGAGCAAATGCTCCAGCCGCCGGTGCGCCTCATCCGCATCCAGGTTGGAGCGCGTTTCGAGGATGGCCATGATGTTTTCCGCGACCGTGAGCCGGCGGAAGATGGATGACTCCTGCGGCAGGTAGCCGAGGCCCATGCGCGCGCGCCGATCCATGGGCAGTGCGCTGATGTCAGTGTTGTTGAGTTGAATCGTCCCGGCGTCACAATGCAGCAACCCGACGATCATGTGAAAGCTCGTGGTCTTGCCGGCCCCGTTCGGCCCCAACAATCCGACAATCTCGCCGTCCTGCACCGTGAGGTTCACATCGCGCACGACCTGGCGCGCGCGAAAGCTCTTGGAAATATGCTGCACGGAAAGCATGCTCATGGTTCGGGAACCTCCGCCTTGGTGTCCGGGTCCGGTGCTGCTGCATCCGTGGCCCCGGCAGGCGCGGCTACATTTGTATCCGGGGGGCGCAATTCAGGGCCGTCCGCGCCCTTGTTCTTCTTCTTGATGATGATCTTGACCCGTTCACGGGGAGGGCCTTCCTGCGCCTCGGCGTCGGCGGTACCTGCCGGCGGTTTGCTCCACGCCTTGACCTTGCTCAGTTCCGTATCGTAATCGATCCGGTCACCGCTGAAACGCAGGCCCTCCTGCGTCACCACGGCCTGGTTGATCAGGATTACCTTGTTCTTGATCTCGTGGTATTCCATGCGCAACGCCCTGGCCTCATCGTGGATCTTGCTGTCGTCGGGGAGTTGCTTGTAGGTCGCGGGGTTGCCCTCCATGATCAAATGATCCAGATCGTCGCTGTCGGTCTGATACACGGTCATCAGATCCCCGGTCATGCGGATGCTGCCCTGGATGACGATGACATTGCCGCGATAGATGCTGACATTTTTCACATCATCCAGTTCCGCCGTATCCGCCTCCACTTCGATGGGCTGATCCTTGTCCGTGGACAGCGCGTGCACAGGCGGCGCCAGGATCAGCCCCAGCGCGCAGCCCGGCAAAAACCGGCTAGCCATTCGGGCCGGTTTCGATGATGGTCCGTTCATGTTTCAGTACCTCCAGTCTGCTGTCCCTGAAATAGGCGCGCATGCCGATACCTGAGATTGTGCTCTGTTTCGACACGATAACCGCGGGCTGGTCGGTTTCCGCATACTCGCTGTCCAGCAGGACCTTTGCCGAACTGGTATCCACCTGCAGCACGCGCTTGCCCGCGGCATCGTCCTCCCACATGCGCACGGCGCCGCGCAGCACGACGACGTTGTTATCACTGGTGACCCAGCCACGCTCGGCGCTGATGTACAACGGCAGGCGGCCGATCCGGTATACCTCCATGGTGGGCTTCAGCAGCTCGGTGGTGTCGTTGTCGGGATAATGTGCCATGTATACGGCGCGCAACCGGCTTTTCGGACGTCCGTCCTCCTCCATGGTCAGGGTGGAGAAGTCTTCCATGTAGTAATCGGGGTCATGATAGACGCCGATATCCGGACCTTCCCGTTCACTGCCCAGGTAACGCAGCAGCCAGGTGGTCAGGCCCGCCGCCAGGAACAGCCCGAGCAACCAGAGCGTACGCTGATTCATGTCCGTTCCCCGGGGCAGTGGCGCCACACGGCGGTCAGTTGCTTAGAGTAAATGGGGGTCCTGCGGTTCCGGCCGCCGCGGGGCCGGCTCACGACGGCAGGTAACGCCGGTACGCCAGGTCGAGCCGTCCCTGGGCCCGCAACAGCAGCTCGCATACCTCGCGCGCGGCACCGCGGCCGCCGCGGCATTCCGTCACCCAGTGCGCGCGCGCCCGCACCAGCGGATGCCCATCGGCGACAGCCACGCTCAGGCCGGCCAGGGCCATGGGTGCAAGATCGACCAGATCATCACCCACAAAGGCTGCCTGGTCGGCGGCCAGATCCAGTTGCGCCAGCAAGCGCTGCAGTTCCGCGGCCTTGTTTTCGACGCCGAGGGCGACATGCCTGACACCCAGCGCCTGCATCCGCTCCGCGACCACCGCGGAGGGACGCGCCGATATCACGCTGACCTCCAGGCCGGATTCCAGCAGCATGACCAGGCCGAGACCATCGTGTACGTGGAAGGTCTTGAATTCAGCGCCGTCCGATCCCAATACCAGGCCGCCATCCGTGAGCACGCCATCCACGTCGAACAAGATCAGACGCACGGCGGCGGCGCGCCGCAGGATGTCCTGGCGCATGTCAAACCACCCGCGCGCGCAGCAAATCGTGCATGTTCAACACGCCCAGCAGGTGAAGATCCTGGTCAGTCACCAGCAGCGCATTGATCTTGTGTTTTTCCATCATCTGTAATGCCTCGGCGGCCAGCGCCTCCGGGCCGATGGTTCTGCCGCCGCGGGTCATGGCCGAGCCGACGGTTGCGCTATGCACGTCAATGCCTCCATCCAGCGCGCGTCGCACGTCGCCATCGGTAAAAATACCCAGCACGCGATTGTCCGTATCCACGATGGCCGTGGTGCCCAGTCCTTTTTGCGTCATTTCCACCAGTGCCGCAGCCAGTAACGTGTCGGCACCCACCCGCGGCATCTGCGCCCCGGTATGCATGACATCCGCGACCCGCAGCAATAACCTTCGCCCCAGGGTTCCGCCCGGGTGGGACAGCGCAAAATCCTCCTTGCGGAAACCGCGCGCCTCCAACAAGGCGATGGCGATGGCATCGCCCATGGCCAGCGCCGCCGTGGTGCTGGCGGTCGGAGCCAGGCCCAACGGGCAGGCCTCGCG
>MGYT01000166.1:5147-7518 GCA_001801865.1 Gammaproteobacteria bacterium RIFCSPLOWO2_02_FULL_61_13 | reverse complement strand
ATCAGCGGGACGCCGAGGCGCTTTATGATCGGCAGCAGCGAGACAATCTCGTCGGTTTCGCCGGAATTGGACAATGCCAGCACCACATCGTCGGCGGTAATCATGCCGAGGTCGCCATGATTTGCCTCGCCCGGGTGGACAAAAAACGCGGGTGAACCGGTACTCGCCAGCGTGGCGGCAATCTTGCCACCGATATGGCCGGACTTGCCCATGCCGATCACAACGGTGCGGCCACGGCAGGCGAGAATGTGCCGGCAGGCCTCGACAAAAGTCGCATCAATGCGTGACGCAAGTTGCGCCACTGCCGCCATTTCGGTCTCTATGACGGCACGGCCCAATTCAATCAGTCGGGATGGATCGTTCATGGCGGCGCTGGTTCTATGGTCCTTCAGTCGCTATCGGGTTATGGGTGGCGCGGAGAAGAGGCGTCCTATTTGAACCAATAACCCCACCCTTCGCAATGCGGGAACACCGCCACCGGCGCAAACCGCCGTGAACTTTCCACCTGTTAGAATCTTCCCTGGATGCAAGAACCGAGTTCCATGCGCGCGATGATCCTGGCAGCGGGCCTGGGCACCCGCATGGGCGCCCTCACCGACAACGCGCCCAAGGCGCTGCTCCGGGTCGGCGGCAAGCCGTTGCTGCAGTTGCATCTCGAGTCATTGGCGCGCAGTGGTTTCCGGGATGTGGTTATCAATCACGGCCGGTTTGGCGCGCAAATTGAGGCCTTGTTTGGATGCGGACGGACCTTTGGGCTGACCATCCACTATTCAGCGGAAGGAGACGAACCATTGGAGACGGCAGGTGGCATCCGGCGCGCCCTACCCCTGCTCGGGAGGGGGCCATTTCTGGTCGTCAATGCCGATGTCTGGACCGATTTCGACTTCGCCTCCCTGCGGTCCCGGATCCCCGCCGCGGCGCACATTGTCCTGGTGCCCAACCCTGACCATCATGCCAAGGGGGACTTCGGCCTGGCCGGGATGCAGGTGACCGAAAGCGGTGCAACGCGACTGACCTACAGCGGGATTGGGGTCTTTCATCCGCAGTTTTTTCAACGCCTGGAAGAAGGGCGGGCACCCTTGGCGCCATTGTTGCGCGAGGCCATTGGCCAGGGAAAAGTCACCGGTGAGTACTTTACCGGCCAGTGGTTTGATGTCGGGACACCGGATCGGCTGGACCGGATCGATCAGGGACTCAGACCGAAATCCTGACTTTCCACTTCCTCTACCCCCCTGAGTAAAGGGGCTAACCCCTTGATTTCCTGAACGCGACGCGTTGGGCCTCGATGCAGAATGTTGCGTCGCACCATATTCACTGTTAGAGTCAATCCCTCCTCCATTACCCGTCCTATATATTGTGGTCTGTATGATTTAGACCCCAATATATAGATTCCTATGACCTTTTTGCGTATATTCAGCCTTCCATTATCCGTCGCGCCACGTCAGTGGCTCGAACAACGGGGGGTGTCGGTGCGAAGAGCCTGGGCTTATTTGGGCATACTCGCCCTGATGGTGCTGGTCGTGACCCTGGGCTTTCAGTCCCTGGGACCGCCTCTCGCTCAAAAATCAAATCCGTCCAACCGTTCCGGGACCTCAATCCGTGTCCAGGACGTGCCTCGTGACCTGGCCGATCTTCGCGCTTTGGGTGAATTGCGGGTCATCACCCGGCTCGGACCCGGGGGCATCATCCTGGGCGAGGCGGAACGGGCGCTGCTGCTGGAGTTTGCCGAAAGTCAGGGACTTCGGGCTGAATTTATCGGTGCCGCCATGCCGCAATTATTGTCCGTCCTTGAACAGGGACAGGCGGATCTGGTGGCCGGGGCGCGGAACGTGGAGGTACGCGAAGGCATTCGCCTGACGTTGCCCTGGGGTGTGTCCGGCATGCAGGTAGTCGGGCGGGTCGGCGCCGGCCGCATTCGCAATGAATCCGACCTGGTGACACGCCAGGTGGCGGCAAAACCCTCTTCCCTGATATGGGGTCAGTTGTTCAGGCTGGCCGCTGCCAACCCCACCATGGATCTGATTGCCATTCCGGAGCCGGAGAGAATTGAGGTGATGCTGGAGGGAATTTCCTCCGGCCGCTATGACCTTTTGGTTGCCGACAGCGCACAACTGGAGCCGCACCTGTCGAAACATCTTGATCTGCAAGTGGCCCTGGACCTGACCGCCGGCGAACCGCGTTCCTGGGCGGTTCGATCCGCGGCCTCGGAGTTGCTGGCGACCCTGAACAGTTTCCTTAATCGCCGGCATTTGGAGCTGGAAGCGGCGCGCAGCTACCGCGAAGACCTCGCGCAACTGCGCGAGCGGCGGGTGCTGCGCCTGATCACTGTGCCCGGACCGGTGAACTATTACGTTTCGCGTGGCCGCCTGAA
>MGYT01000166.1:3504-5123 GCA_001801865.1 Gammaproteobacteria bacterium RIFCSPLOWO2_02_FULL_61_13 | reverse complement strand
GATTTGATCGCAGCATCATTGCCGGCGGAGACGGCCGGAGCCGATCTGGCTGCCACGCTTCCCTATGATTATGCGGCGCCGGTGGTGGTCGGTCGCGCTGCGGACCGGCCCCTGGTGGATATGGCGGATCTGGCGGGGCGCCGGATTCTTCTGCCGACGGAGAGTCCATATCTGGCCACGGTGCTTGCTTTGCAACGCAAAGGACTGGCCCTGACCCTGGAGCCGGCAGGGAAAACCCTGACCGCCGAACAGGCACTGGAACGGGTCGCGCAGGGGACCAGCGATCTGGCGCTAATCAGCAGCAATCTGGTGCGCGCCGAATTTGCCCGGCGCCTGGAGTTGCGGGCGCAATTTGCATTGACTGAACCGGCACCGATGTCCTGGCTGGTGCGCGGAACGGACCGGCAATTGCTTTCCGCCCTGGATGAATTTCTGGCGCAGACCTACCAGTCCGGTTTCTACAAGGCGCTTTATTCCCACTACGTGGAGCGACCGATGCCACAGGGCGAGGCGAACCAGGTGGTAAAGGCGGACGAAATTTCGCCCTACGACGATATCGTCCAGGAATATGCCGCCCATTACGATTTCGACTGGCGCCTGATCGTGGCGCAGATGTTCCAGGAAAGTCATTTTGACCCCAATGCGGAATCCGTCGCCGGGGCCAGCGGACTGATGCAAATGTTGCCCACAACCGCAGCCTGGATCGGTGCGGAGAATCTCTCCGATCCCCGGCACAATATTCGCGCCGGCCTGAAATACATGAATTTCCTGCGCAGCCAGTTCGAGGAAGATCTGAATTTGCAGGATCGCACCTGGTTCACGCTGGCGGCATACAACGCCGGCTTTGGGCGGGTACAGAAGGCCCGCGCCCGCGCCGTGGCAATGGATCTGGATCCGGACCGCTGGTTTGATAATGTCGAACTGGCAATGATGTCTTTCGCCAGGCCAGTCGCGACGGACGACGGCCAAAATCTGCGCGCCTGCCACTGCGGGCAGGCAGTGGTTTACGTCCGCGATATCCGCAGCCGCTATAACAGTTACCTGCATCTCACCCGTGGCATGGAGTCCGGCACGGACGCCCCCAAAGGTTAACGCACGCGATACTGCGTCGGGTCGGGTATCTCCGCACCGGCGAACCCTTCACGCCGGAACCGGCACGAGTCACACACCCCGCAGGCCCGGCCCAGCGGGTCAGGCTGATAACAGGACACGGTGAGCGAGTAGTCCACGCCCAGATCGGTGCCGAGACGGATGATTTCCGCCTTGGATAACCGGATCAACGGGGCCCGTATATGCACCGGCCTGCCTTCGACGCCGGCCCGTGTTGCCAGGTTCGCCAGTTGCTCGAAGGCGGCTATAAATCCGGGCCGGCAATCGGGATACCCGGAGTAGTCCACCGCATTGACGCCGATGAAAATGTCCCCGGCGCCCAATACTTCCGCGTAACCGAGGGCCACCGCCAGCAGGATGGTATTGCGGGCCGGGACATAGGTCATCGGGATGCCGCCTGTGGCCGCGTTTTCCGGGACCGGAATGTTCGCATCGGTAAGCGCCGAGCCGCCGATATCGCCGAGGCCCAGGGTGATTACGCGATGGTCGCGGGCGTTGCCGGCCTTCGC
>MGYT01000166.1:0-3493 GCA_001801865.1 Gammaproteobacteria bacterium RIFCSPLOWO2_02_FULL_61_13 | reverse complement strand
GCGCCACCGCCAGTACGGTGGCAGAGTCCAGTCCGCCGGACAGGAGCACGACCGCGGAGCTGTTAACGGCCGCGCACATCGCCCCAAAGATATTTGTGCAACTGGATCTGCAGGCGTACCGGCAATTGATCGGCCAGTACCCAATCCGCCAATTGACCCGGCGGCAACTGCCCATGGCTGGGGGAGAACAGTACCTCGCTGCGCGCGGCCAGTTCGTGCCGGAGGGCAAGGTCCCGGGCCCATTCGTAATCGCCCCGATCACAGATCACAAACTTGAACTGATCCCGCGCCGTCATGTGCGCCAGATTCGACATCAGGTTGCGCCCCGACTCCCCGGATCCCGGCGACTTCAGGTCAAGGATCTTGCACACGCGCGGGTCAACCTCCTTTATATCGATGGCCCCGCTGGTCTCCAGGGACACGTCGTAACCCCGATCACATAAATGCTGCAGCAGTATCAGGCAGGATTTTTGCGCCAGGGGTTCGCCGCCGGTGACCGTCACGAAACGCGTGTCCCAGCCGGCCATGGCCGCCATGATGTCCGTGCCGGACCGGGTGCGGCCCTCGTGAAAGGCGTAAGCCGTGTCGCAGTAATGGCAACGCAGCGGGCACCCGGTCAGACGAATGAATATGGTCGGCAGGCCGGTGCGCGTGGTCTCACCCTGGATGGAGAGGAAAATCTCATTGATACGCAGCGTGAATGCCGGTGCCACGCTGGTGGTTGGTCCGGCGGGCGCGCTTGCCGCGGTGGTCACGGGTTCACGGCGTCGCAGTGGCCGCTGCCGACGTGCGCAGTCGTTCCTCCGCCAGTCGCGCCGCCGTGGTGCCGGGGTAACGCTTGGTCAGGTCGGTAAGGCGTGCACGGGCCTCGTCGGCGCGGCCAACCTCCTGCAGGCAGTAGCCGCTTTTCAACATCGCGTGCGTAATCTTCTGGCTGTTCGGGAACTCCGCGATCAGCCGATCATATTCAACCAGCGCCTGCTCATAATTGCGAACCGCGTGATAACCCTCGCCGAGCCAATACTGGGCATTGTCGGAAAATTGTCCCTTGGGCCAGTTCGTGCGGTAGTCACGAAAGGCCTTGATAGCCTCGTCATGTCGCGCCTGTTTCAACAACCAGAAGGCGCGATCGTAATCCGCTTGATCGGAGGTGCCGCCGGATACCGGGAAATCCATTTTGGGCGCAATGGCGGGTGTGGCAGTGGCCACGGTCGCTGCCGCGGGCAGGGTATTGCCCGCCGCTTCGACGGCGCCAACTGCCGCGGTTCCGGCGGCAGCGGCGCCTGTTGTCGCAGCGGCAGCCGGTAATCCCACTGTCTCCAGCGTCAGTGGACTGTCCGCCTCGATGCCGGCGGGTGTGTCTTCGTCCACGGGGACACCGGACAGCGATTCCAGCGGCGGCTCGCCGGTGTCCGCGCCTGATTCGGCGTTGGCAGCGGCTGCGGTTCCCCCGGACTCCAGTGCCTGCAGGCGACGGTCCATATCCGCGTGCAGCGCGCGTTCACGTTCACGCATCTGCTCGATCGTATGGTTCTGAACTTCAACTTCGCCGCGCAGCCGGCTGATCTCCTGCTGTTGCGTCTGCAACTGTTGCATGAGGTCCACAAGTCCCTCGCTCTGCAACAGGCGCTCGATGCGATCCACGCGCCCGGCCAGGCCGGTGGAATCCTTTTCCGCCACCGGCGCCGCAGCCTGGGCCGGGGCCATCAACCCCAGCCCGCAACCCAGGAAAACTGGTAACAGCTGCCGGCGCAATGCAACAGACAGATGCAAAATACGGTTTTTCATCATCCTGTTAATAGACGATTTCGACACGCCGGTTCTGGCTCCAGGCGGCATCATCGTGGGCATCCACCACCGGGCGCTCTTCGCCGTAGCTGGTGGTGCGGATCTGGGCCGTGCCGGCGCCCAGCAACACCATCTGCCGCTTAACGGACTGCGCGCGGCGTTCACCCAGAGCCAGGTTATATTCGCGAGAACCACGCTCATCGGCGTGCCCTTCCAGCGCCATGGTTTTCTCCGGGTGCGAGGCCAGATATGCCGCGTGGGCATCCACGGCCTTCTGATACTCCGGCAGGATGTCACTGCTGTCGTAATCAAAGTAGATGGTGCGCACTGCCAGCGGGCTGGCCGGATTGTCGAGCTCGTTCATGGAGCCGCTTGCGTCGGCACCGGCGCCGTGCGTCTGGGCGCCCTTGTCACCGGCGCCTGAGCGATCCTCGACCTTGGTCGTGTCGGCTTGCTTGGGCTTGGATGAACACGCCGATAAACCGAGCGCCAGACATGCGGCCAGTATCAGGAAATGTCTCATGATGCCTTCTCCTCTGATGAATGGGTCAAAACCAGGTTATGAATATGATCGCACATCCACGACGGCCATATAAATGAATCATTGCGCCGACAGGAACGGCCCCCACGCCGGTTCGCGCACCTCGCCATCCTGTAACGCCAGGCGTTGATGCACCCTGCCGTCCGTGGACACCGCCGCCAGCTCCGAGCCGTTCGCGCCCACCGTCGTGTAAATGATCATGCTGCCATTGGGCGCGAAGCTGGGGGACTCATCCAGGCGTGACTTGCTCAGGATGTCCACGCCCCCCGATCCCGGTGCGAATACGCCGATCTGATAGCGGCGATCCTGGCCGTGCACCACGGCCAGGGATCGGCCGTCGGGAGAGAAGCGCGGCCGCGCGTTGTACGAACCTTCGAACGAGAGGCGTTTGGCGGGGCCGCCCTGGGCGCTGACCTCGTAAATCTGGGGCCCGCCGCCCCGATCAGACGTGAACGCTATGCGTGTGCCATCCGGCGACCAGGACGGCTCGGTGTCAATGGATCGATCATGGGTCACCTGAAACAGCGCTCGCGTCTCCAGATTCATCACATAGATTTCCGGATCTCCCCCCATGGACAGCGTCAACGCTAGGCGCTTTCCATCCGGGGAAAATGCCGGCGCGCTGTTGATGCCCGGATTGGCCGCCACTCTCTGGCGCTGGCCGGTGATGACGTCCTGGACGTAAATGGTGGACGTGCGCCCCTCGAATGACACGTAGGCGAGGCGCTTGCCATCCGGCGCCCAGGCCGGGGACATCAGGGGCTCGCCGGAATCCAGCAACACCTGCGGATTGAATCCGTCCGCGTCCGCGACCTGCAGGTTGTAGCGGCTCTCCTTGCCGGACTTCTTCACGGTCACATAGGCGATGCGCGTGTCGAATGCGCCGCGCACGCCGGTGAGTTTTTCGAACACGATGTCGGCGATGCGATGGGCGGTGCGCCGCAATTGCTTGCGCGTGGCCGGCACGCGAAAACCCGCCAGTTGCGAGCCGCTGAAGCTGTTGAGCAGGCGGAATTCCACTTCGTAGGTGTCCGGCCCCGTCTCGCGCAGGTTGCCGATGACCACGTTCTGCATGCCGAGCATGCGCCAGTCCTTGAAATTGACGGCCGCGAACCCGGTGGGCGTCTGCGGCATGTCCTTGGCGTCCATGGTGGCAAAACGCCC
>MGYT01000165.1:3464-6085 GCA_001801865.1 Gammaproteobacteria bacterium RIFCSPLOWO2_02_FULL_61_13 | reverse complement strand
TGGATTCGGGGGTGATCTGAACAATTGGTTATTCAACCAGCCGGCGCTGGCGGAACGGCACAGGGTCATCGCACTGGATCTGCCCGGTCATGGCGCCTCAAGCAAGGATGTAGGTGCTGGGACCCTGCAAGAGCTGGCCGGTATCGTCAATGGATTGTTGCACTCCGTTGACATGGGTAACGCCCACCTGGTGGGCCATTCACTCGGGGCGGCAATCGCCGCGCAACTGGCCAGCCTGCATCCGCACTGGGTTTTGTCTCTGACCCTCATCGGCAGTGTCGGTCCCGGTACGCGGGTAAGCCGCGACTATGTGGAAGGGTTCATCGCCGCCGATCGCAGAAAGGAGATGCGGCCCTGGCTTGAACGCCTGTTCAGTGACCCGGGCAAGGTTGATGCGGAAATGGTCGAGGCTGTGCTGAGGACGAAGCGTGTGGAAGGAGTGACGGCCGCCCTGCGCCGGCTGGCGGACGCGGCGATCTATGCCGCGGAGTCGATCCAGCCAAGTGAATTCCTGGCGCAGATCATGGTGCCAATGCAGGTCATATGGGGCGCCGACGACCGGGTTGCAGCACCGGGGCAATGTAGTCATCTTCCCGGGCATATTCCGATCCATGTTCTCGATCGCGCAGGCCACATGGCGCACATGGAGGCTGCTTCAGTCGTTAATAATTTGATCGCGCAGCACGTGCACCAACATGACGGTTGAAATCTCAGCAGCCAAGTCTTTTCCCACGCGAAAGGAGCAATCATCGTGAATGATACGGTCAGTGGCGTACTCGTGAAGATCCTGAAGAAACATGGCATCCGGCACGTGTTCGGCCTGCCGGCAGCGCAACTCGGGCTGGTGATGGACGGCGTAAGCCGCGACCCGTTCTTTACCTATATCACCACACGGCATGAAGAGGCCTGCGGGCACATGGCCCACGCGGCGGCCAAGGTGAGCGGCGGGATGGCGGTGTGTTTCGGCACCGTGGGGCCGGGTGCGACCAACATGGTCCCCGGTGTGGCCTGCGCCTGGGCCGACAATGTGCCGATCCTGGTGTTGACACCGAATAATCAGGCCGCCGCCGTGGACCCGGGTCGCGATTTGTTGCAGGGCGCGCCGCACATCGATCTGTACAAACCCATCACAAAATGGAATGCGCAGATCCGCTTCCCGGAGCGGGCGCCGGAGTTGATCGAGCGCGCCCTGTATCTGGCGCGATCCGGCCGGCCTGGCCCGGTGCACCTGGACATTCCGTGCGACATTGGCACGCAGCCCTGTGCGTACGATCCGGACGGCATCCCGGCATTCCCGATCCCGCGACCGGTACCGTCGGCGGAAGAAATGGACCGGCTGCTCAGTGCCCTGAAAGGCGCCCGTCGCCCATTGCTGCTGGCCGGCGGCGGCGTGGCGCGGTCCGGTGCGACGGCGGAATTTCGCGCCCTGCTAGATCTGACCGGATTTCCCGCCACGACCACGCTGAATGGCAGGGGCGTTGTGCCTGCCGGCGTGCGTACGCATCTGGGCAGCGGCGGGATCATGGCCGGGCGCGGCGCGGTGCGGGCCTATGCGGAGGCGGACTTGATACTGGCCATCGGCTGCAAGTTCTCGTCGTGGGTGCCGGTCAACAAGCCGCCAGCCTACCCGGTACCGCCAGGGCAGCGGATCATCCAGGTGGACAGCGATCCCGACACGCTGGGCAAGACGGCGCCCATCAGCCAGGGCTTGGTCGCGGATGCCGGCCAATTTCTGCGCCTGCTGAACCGCGAACTCAAGGGGGCGCGGCTTGCCGCGGACCCGGCCTGGATTGACGCGCTGGTGGAGGAGACGCGCCGCTATCGGGACGAGGTCGATGCCATCGCAGAGCTCAGATTCACTGCCGGCACGCAGATGCTGAATGAGGCGGGTGTGGCGCGGGCCGTGTCCCTCCTGCTGCCGGAGGACGCCATCATTTGCATCGACGGCGGCCAGGTTATGGAGTGGGGTCACACCTTTATTCACCCCCGTGATCCGCAGAGCTTTCTGTTTGGGCCCGGCATGGGACACCTGGGCATGGGACTGCCGTTTGCCAACGCCGCCAAGGCGGTGCACCGAGACCGCCCGGTGGTGTTGTTCACCGGCGATGGCGCCATGGGTTGCACCTTCCAGGAACTGGAAACCGCCGCCCGTTATGGACTTAATATTATTGTCGTCGTCTGCAACGACTCCTACTGGGGCATGTACCGGCCCTTTGGCGAGGACTTGTTCAAGAACAAGAAGTTCGGCGTGCGCCTGACCGACGTGAATTTTGCCGCCGCGGCCGAGGCCTTTGGCTGCAAGGGTCAGCGGGTCATGGATCTGGGCGGGCTGGCAAGCGCCTTCAAACAGGCATTGAAATCTGACCGGCCGACCGTCATCGAGATCCCCGTGGATTTCACGCCGCATCCCCTGGACGACTTCTGGCTCAAGGTGGTTTTAAAGGGCATGGAGTTCCGGCACGACGCCGGACCCGCATCCCTGCCCAATTGAGACCAGCGGCCCGTTGCGCCGCCCGCAAAAGAAAACCCGGGAATGCCGCGAGATATCACGGCAAACCCGGGTCGGATATTTCTACTGTTTTTTTGTCAACCGTCGACGATGAAGTCTGCGTCGGTCAGGG
>MGYT01000165.1:3157-3446 GCA_001801865.1 Gammaproteobacteria bacterium RIFCSPLOWO2_02_FULL_61_13 | reverse complement strand
TAGCCAGCAGAATTGCCTGCCCGTCGCCATTACCATCCGCGTCGTAGTACAACTCGCCGTTTGAGCTGTTGTAGATGATTCGATCATCCGCGTCTTCAGCCTCACCGGTGGTGTTGGAACGGAATTCATCCGCCGACAATGGCGTGTCCTCATCCAGCGTTGCGGTTAGCGCCGTGAAGGTTTCCGCATCCAGACTGATCACGTCCTCGCCGCCGGTGAAGTCGCCGATGGTGGCGGCTTGGCCGGGAGCAGGCAGATCATTGAACTTGAAGGTGTCGTCACCGGATCC
>MGYT01000165.1:3015-3094 GCA_001801865.1 Gammaproteobacteria bacterium RIFCSPLOWO2_02_FULL_61_13 | reverse complement strand
CCGTCCAGGTAGTCATCGCCGCCACTGCCGACCAGGAAATCATTACCGGCGCCGCCATAGAGTGCGTCATCGCCGCCAT
>MGYT01000165.1:850-2882 GCA_001801865.1 Gammaproteobacteria bacterium RIFCSPLOWO2_02_FULL_61_13 | reverse complement strand
ATCGCCGAACATGGAATCATTGTCTTTCCCGCCGTCGAGGCGATCGTTGTCATCGCCACCGTACAGGGTGTCCTCACCGATCAGGCCAAACAGCCGGTCTTCGCCGTAGCCTCCATGGAGGGAGTCATTGCCGTGATCACCATGCAGGCGATCGTCACCATAGCCGCCGGTGAGGGAGTCGTCGTCCTTGCCGCCGCGGAGGACATCGTGGCCATCGTCGCCGCTCAGCATATCGTTGCCGCGCCCGCCGGTCATATCGTCATCGTCGCCGCCGCCGGAAAGATCATCATCGCCGTCGTCACCCCAGAGCTTGTCCTCGCCATAGCCCCCATCGGCGTGGTCATTGCCGTCATTCCCGCGCATGTGATCGTCGCCATCGCCGCCGAACAGGTCATCATCATCAAAGCCGCCCCGCATATCATCATTGCCGTCATCGCCGCTCAGCATATCGTTGCCGCGCCCGCCGGTCAGATCGTCATCGTCGCCGCCGCCGGAAAGATCATCATCGCCGTCGTCACCCCAGAGCTTGTCCTCGCCATAGCCCCCATCGGCGTGGTCATTGCCGTCATTCCCGCGCATGTGATCGTCGCCATCGCCGCCGAACAGGTCATCATCATCAAAGCCGCCCCGCATATCATCCTTGCCGTCATCGCCATACATGAAGTCGTTCCCGGAACCCCCGGTCATGTGATCCCGGCCGCTGCCGCCGCTCATGTCGTCGTCGCCACCCTTGCCGGACATGTCATCGTCCCCGCCGTAACCTTCCAAGGCGTCATTGCCACTGCCACCGCCCATGTGGTTGTCGCCATCGTCGCCCATATCATCGTCAAACATGTCGGAATCATTCATAAGCTGCCTCGTGCTGTAATAGCGGTTGTGAGAAAATTGGACCATCCATAGATTCAAGCTTAGACCAGATGTCTTCCGAAAGTGCCACTGTTTCCGGCAAGTTTTTGACTTATGTCACACTATTTCGGTGTTTATTTGCGGCAATGTGCGCTGGTTCACAGGTTGCCCGGGCGCCAAACTGAGAAAGGAGTCACACGATGACCGGATTGATGCTTCTCGCCATGCTGCTGGTGATTCTGGCGGCCGCGGAGATTTTTACCAACGCCCTGGAGCATCTGGGGGAGCGGCTCAAGATCTCCGAAGGTGTCACCGGTTCGATCTTCGCCGCCGTGGGTACGGCGATGCCGGAAAGCATGGTGCCGCTGGTGGCAGTACTGGCGGGCACGGACAACGCCCAGGTCAATGAAGAGATTGGCGTCGGCGCCATCCTTGGCGCGCCATTGATGTTATCCACGTTGACGTTGTTCCTGATGGCCCTGTCCGTGGTTAAGAAGCGCGGCGTCAATGGCGTGCTCAATCCGGAACGCACCGGGCTGCGCCGGGACATGCGCTTCTTCCTGGTGGCGTTCGGCTTTTCCCTGGTGGCGATGTTCCTGCCCCATGACACTCACACGGCCCGGGCGGTGCTGGCCATCGCGCTCGTTTTTGTCTACTTCATTTACGTAATGATGACCCTGCGCGTGTCCGCCCAGTTGGTGGCTGATGGACACGGCACCGAGGCCCACAGCGAGATGTACCTGTGCCGCCTCGGATTGCCCGATGGCTGGCCGGTGCTGATCATCCAGATCACGGTGGGATTCGGGTTGTTGATCGGCGGCGCCAAGGGATTCGTGCACAGCGTGCACGAAATCGCGCCGATGGTGGGCCTGTCGCCGCTGGTGTTGGCACTCCTTATTATCCCGGTCGCCACGGAACTGCCGGAGAAGGTGAACAGCATCCTCTGGATCCGGCGCCATAAAGATACCCTCGCTTTCGGCAACATCACCGGCGCCATGGTGTTTCAGGGCAGTCTGCTGCCGGCGATCGGCATCATGCTGACGCCGTGGACGCCCAGCCCGGCGGTGCTTTCCGGTGTGCTGGTGACCATCGGGGCGGCCGCGTGGATAACGGTGTTGTCATACCGCGGGCAATTACGCGTCGGGCACCTGTTCGTCAATGGCGCCTTATACGTCGGTTACCTGAT
>MGYT01000165.1:151-822 GCA_001801865.1 Gammaproteobacteria bacterium RIFCSPLOWO2_02_FULL_61_13 | reverse complement strand
GTTGTCGCAGGCCATCCGTGGCCTGCGCCCTTCGGGCGTGCTGCGCACGACCCGATTCGCTCCGGGCGAATCGGTCGCTTCGCTCAATCCACCCTACGAAGCTGGTGCACTGATCGGGTCCACGGTGATTCAGAAAAGGTTTTGCAGGGCCTGTCGACCGAAAACGAAGATCACCGTGAGCACCACCGCGAAATAGATCAGGGTGGCCACCAACCAGCCGATGGCAATGAATACCATCAGGCCGTCGCGCTCCAACTGGGCCAGGCAGACAAAAAATATCGCCAGTGCCGGTAAAGCGTTGTTGAATGGCAGACCGAAGAAGGGGACGGCCATCAGCACTCCACCGGCGAGGAGGATGGCGCCGAGCATCCGATGCCCGCGCTCGCCGTCCACCCAGATAAAATAACGTGGCGCGGTAATTCTGGAGCACCAGTCCAGCAACCGGATGCAGGTCTGGATCAGGATGTCCCAACTGTGTTGCTTCATGACGATATTCCTGACCTTTGCCGGCAGCACCGGCGCGTGATGGCCGGTCAGGCACTGCCAGCCCAGCAGCGCAAAGGTCAGGCCGCCGGCCACGCCCAGTGGCCCCAGGGATACGGGTTGAAGAAAGGGCAGGGATAACACCATGCAAATGAAGGCATAACTGGCCTCCTGCACGGAATCCAGCA
>MGYT01000165.1:0-119 GCA_001801865.1 Gammaproteobacteria bacterium RIFCSPLOWO2_02_FULL_61_13 | reverse complement strand
CGGGCGGAACATTCCCGCAAAGTTGCCACAAGTTGCGTAGAATCCGCGCGCGACGGTGTTTCCGGGGCCTGCATCAGGCTACGATACCAGAACAGGGGGTCAGGACATCTGGGGTCAGG
>MGYT01000164.1:2055-7717 GCA_001801865.1 Gammaproteobacteria bacterium RIFCSPLOWO2_02_FULL_61_13 | reverse complement strand
GGCTTTGCCTTTCGACGCTTCACGATGCTGCATTTGATTCAGGACTCATCACATTGGATGAAAAGCTGGGCGTCATGCTGAGCACGAAACTCAGGAGTTACTTTCCTCAACCTGTGCTGGAGCAGAATTTCGTTCCCTTTGAAGGCAAGCAGATCAAGTTGCCTGGGAAACTGGCTGAACCCGATGCAGAATTTATTCGCTATCACCGCAAAGTGGTATTTAAGAACTGAGGGATGATTTAGGACATTCCCATGTTCCTAACTTGTGCACTCCAGAACGACATGAGGTGTAAAAAATGAAAGCGGTTGGAGTCATTGGCCTCGGCGCCATGGGCGCCCCCATGGCGCGGAATTTCCATAAGCATGGGTTGCTGCATGCGGTGTGGAACCGCTCGCCGCAACGGGCTGAAGCCGTGGCCACCGAGACCGGTGCGCGCATTGCGAAATCCCCCGCCGACCTGGCGCGGGACTGCGATTTCATCGTGACCTGCGTGTCCCGGGATCAGGATGTGATCGACATGGCGACGCAACTGGCGCAGGGCATTCAGCCCGGCGCCATCGTCGCGGATACCTCCACGGTCAGCGCCGCCACCGCCCGGGAGGCAGCCCGCCTCCTTAAAGATAAAGGAGCACACTTCCTCGATTGCCCGGTCTCCGGCGGCACCGAGGGCGCCATCAAGGGCACGCTGGCGATGATGGTGGGAGGGGACGCTGAAATCTTCGAAAAGTCCCGGCCCATGCTGTCCGCCATTGCCGCCAAGGTCGTGCATATCGGCCCCACCGGCAGCGGGCAAGCCTGCAAGGCGGTGAACCAGTTGATGATCGCCGGCGTCTATGAGGCTGTGGCCGAGGCCATTGCCTTCGGCCAGTCATTGGGGCTCGACATGCAGCGGGTCGTGGAGGTGCTGTCCACCGGCGCCGCCGCCAACTGGGTGCTGACCAACCGCAGCGCCAACATGCTGAACATGGATTTCCCGCTGGGGTTCAAGGTCGCCCTGCATCACAAGGACCTGGAGATCTGCCGGGCCATGGCCCGGGACGCGGATGGCGCCGTATTGCCCGTGGCCGAGCGCATGCTGGCGAATTACGAGGAACTGATGCGGCAGGGATACGACGATGAGGATGTTTCCGCGGTGTTCAGGTTGAAACGCGGGGAACATACATAACTTAAGGAGCCAAGATTAAGTCTCTCAGCCAACGCGCACTGGACCCCGGCCGCTTCGGACATCCTGTCCTCTCGCGGCATTTCCCACGTCCTGTGGGTCGCCTTCGCCGGGGTGAGGGATCAAGTGCCGGGGTGACGGGTCGAGTGCCGGGCCGACGCACTGGGATGACCCCCTTGCTTCCAAACCGACTTGTTCAATCCTTCCTCGATGTTTCCTTAGTCTTATGCACTCCATGCCGGCCGTTTCCGCCAATACCCAATTGACGCAGCAGTGCGGACCCTTACAATAGCGCGCCGTCGCAGTGGTTCCCGCGCGCGCTATGACTGATACAAACGCACCACCCGCCATCGAAGTCCGCCAACTGGACAAGCGCTTCGGCGCCATCCACGCCGTGCGCAATGTGTCCTTCAGCGTGCGCCACGGGGAAGTACTGGGTTTTCTCGGGCCGAACGGCGCAGGCAAATCCACCACCATGAAGATGATCGCGGGCTTCCTGGAGCCCACGGCGGGCACAGTGCTGGTCAACGGCCATGACGTGCTGGAGGAACCCATCAAGGTCAAGTCCTCCATCGGTTATCTGCCGGAGGGCGCGCCGACCTACGGTGAGATGACCGTGCAACGCTTCCTGAATTTCATCGCCGAGATCCGCGGCCTGGACGGCAGCGCCCGGCAGCAGCGCGTGGATCATGTGGTGCGCCAGATCCATCTTGAGGGCGTGCTGCACCAGACCATCGAAACCCTGTCCAAGGGATTCAAACGCCGCGTCGGCGTGGCGCAGACACTCCTGCATGATCCGGGTGTGCTGATCATGGACGAACCCACCGACGGCCTGGACCCGAATCAGAAGTTCGAGGTGCGCTCCCTGATCAAGGAAATGGCAAGGGAAAAGGCCATTGTCATTTCCACCCACATCCTCGAGGAAGTGGATGCGGTGTGCTCGCGCGCCATCATCATCGCCGCCGGGCAGTTGCTGTTCGACGGCACACCGGCGGAATTGCGCGCCCGCTCCGCGGACAACGACATTGATAATGCCTTCCGGCTGTTGACGACACAGGGCGACCGGCAGCAGGACGAGGTGGCGCAGGCATGAGAAACATCCTCGCCATCGCCAGGCGCGAGCTGCACGGCTACTTCTCCACGCCGCTGGCTTATGTGTTCATCGTCATTTTCCTGTTCCTGACCGGCGTCTTCACCTTTTATATCGGCGGGTTTTACGAGCGCAACCAGGCGGATCTGGATCCGTTTTTCCGTTTCCACCCGTGGCTGTATCTGTTCCTGATCCCGGCGATTGCCATGCGCCTGTGGTCGGAGGAACGCAAGTCCGGCACCATTGAATTGCTGATGACGCTGCCGATAACGGTGCCGGAGGCGGTGCTGGGCAAGTTCCTGGCGGCCTGGGTGTTCAGCGGCATCGCGCTGGTGCTGACCTTCCCGATGTGGATCACGGTCAATTACCTGGGCGCCCCGGACAACACCGTGATTGTCGCCGGCTACCTGGGCAGCTTCCTGATGGCCGGCGGCTTCCTTGCCATCGGCGCCTGCATCTCGGCGCTGACCCGCAGCCAGGTCATTGCCTTCGTGATCAGCGTCGCCGTGTGCTTCCTGTTCATCCTGAGCGGTTTTCCGCTGGTGCTGGATTTCTTCCAGGCCTGGGCGCCGCAGGCGCTGGTGGACGCCATCGCCTCCATCAGCTTCCTCACCCACTTTGAGTCCCTGCAGAAGGGCGTCATTGATCTGCGCGACCTCATTTATTACGCGGTCCTGATCTCGTTCTGGCTCTACGCCAACGTGGTCGTGATCGAGATGAAGAAGGCGGACTGAGCCATGCGGATGCGCCGCATTATTTCCGGGACCGGGTTGCTGCTGGCAGCGGCGCTGGCCATTTCCGTGATCATCGTGGCCAACGCCGCGTTCACCTCGCTGCGCCTGGATCTGACTTCCGGCGGGTTGTATACGCTGTCGGAAGGCAGCCGCAACATCCTGAAGAAACTGGAAGAGCCCATCGCGCTGGATTTTTATTTTTCGCGCAAGGCGCTGGCGGACTACCCGCAGATAATGAACTACGCGACGCGTGTCCGTGATCTGCTGGAGGAGTATGCCGCGCGATCCGGCGGGCAACTCGACCTCACGATTATTGAGCCGGAGCCCTTTTCCGAACAGGAGGACCAGGCAGTCGCCAGCGGCCTCCAGGGCATATCACTCACCGGCAACCCGGGCGACAACGCCTACTTCGGCCTGGTCGCTTCCAACTCCACCGACGACAAGGACACCATTGCGTTTTTCCAGGTGAACCGGGAAGCGGCGCTGGAATACGACATCACCAAGCTCATCTACAACCTCGCCAACCCGGAAAAGCGCCGCGTCGGCGTGATCACCAGCCTGCCGATGTTCGGCGGCATGCCCCCGCAGGGTGGCAAGCCGTGGACCATTGTCAGTCTGCTGCGTGAATTCTTCGCGGTGGAAAATCTGGGACCGTCACCGGAGCGAATTGATCCGGACCTGAGCGTGCTGGTGGTGGTGCATCCCAAGGAAATGAACCCCGGCGCGCGTTATGCGCTGGACCAGTACCTGCTGCATGGCGGCAAGGCCATCCTGTTCGTGGATACACTGGCGGAGGGAGACAGCTCCCAGCCCGATCCGGAGAACCCCAATGTGATGCCGGACCTGGATTCGGATCTGAACTGGTTGCTGGCCGGCTGGGGCATCGAGGTGCCCGAGGGCAAGGTGGCTGGGGACATGAATTCAGCCATGCGCGTCCAGGCCCAGGGCGAGCGCGGCCCCATGGAGACCTACTACCTGCCCTGGCTGCAACTGACCGGGGCGGCGTTGAGCAAGGACGATTTCGTCACCAGTCAACTTGATCTCGTGCACATGGGGACCTCCGGCGTGATCGATCGGCGCGCCGATTCCCCGATGGCCATCAGCCCGTTGATTCAGACCTCGGACCAGTCCATGCGCATCGAGCGCGACCTGATCCTGTTCCAGCGCGATCCGCAGGTGATGTTGCGCAACTTCAAACCGGACAACAAGACACAGATCCTCGCGGCGCGCCTCAAGGGCAAGGTCAAGACCGCCTTCCCAGATGGCCCCGCCACCGAGGGCGATGACAAGGCGGCGGAGCAGGTCAAGGAAGCGGAGGTGAATGCCATCCTGGTGGCGGACACCGATATTCTGAATGACCTGTTCTGGGTACGAACGCAGAGCTACTACGGCATGGAGGTGCCCCAGGCCATCGCCAACAACGCCGATTTTGTCGTCAACGCCATTGATAACCTGTCCGGCAGCACCGACCTGATCAGCCTGCGCAGCCGCAGCGCCTCGGCGCGGCCATTCGAAGTGGTGGAAAAGATCCGGCGCGAGGCGGAGTCGCAATTCCGCGAGCAGGAACAGGCGTTGCAGGCCAAGCTGGAGGAAACCGAGAAAAAAATCCTGGAACTGCAAAAAGAAGGCGGCGAAGGCGGCGCCATCCTGAATGCGGAGCAGACCAGGGCCATTGACAGCTTCCGCGACCAGCAGGTCAAAACGCGCAAGGAGCTGCGCGCGGTGCAGCATGAATTACAGAAGAATATCGAACGGCTGGGCTCGCTGTTGAAGTTCATCAATATCGGCCTGGTGCCGTTGTTTATCGCTTTGCTGGCCCTGGGGGCAGGTTTGTACCGTACCCGTCGTACTGCCTGAAGCAGCGCAGCATGCGATCCCGGAATCTCATCATCTTTGCGGTCGTCACGGTACTGGCCCTGGGCACGGCAATCATGGCGACGCGCATGCGCGCGCCAACCCGGCAGGCGGAAAAGCCGTTGCTGTTCCCGGATTTGCGTGCCCGCGCCAATGACGTGCGCGAGATACAGGTGCAGGGACATGACCGCACCATCACCCTGGCACGCCAGGGCGACAACTGGGTGCTGCGCGAGGCGGACGGCTATCCGGCGCTGATCGATCGTGTGCGTGACACCATCATCGGCGTGGCCGAGTTGCGCAAGCTGGCGGACAAGACCAGCAACAAGAAAATGTTCAAGCGTCTGGGCGTCGAAGACCTGAAGGAATCCGGTTCCAATTCCATCCTGCTGCAACTGAAGGACGACAAGGGCGCCAGCCTGGCTGCGCTGATCGTGGGCCGCGCCCGCCGCAGCACCTCACGCACCGAGACTCCCGCCCTGTACGTGCGCCTGCCCAACGCCGGCAATGCGCTGCTGGTGCAAGGCCGGGTCGATGTCTCCACGGACGCGGGCAGATGGTTCAATCGCGATCTGTTCGACATCACGCCGGATCGGGTGCAAAGCATCCACGTCGCTCACGCAGATGGCGGCAGCGTAAAAATGACGCGCGAGATGAAAGGCGCTGACCTGGTGCTGGCAGATGTGCCCGAGGGCAAGGAGGCGCAAACTTCGGTGCTGTTGAGCCGGATGGGTACCGTGCTGGAGACATTTTTCCTGGAAAACGCCCGGGCCGTGGCAAACGTCACCATGTCGGCGGATGCGGCCACGATGACGGTGCGCA
>MGYT01000164.1:787-2041 GCA_001801865.1 Gammaproteobacteria bacterium RIFCSPLOWO2_02_FULL_61_13 | reverse complement strand
GCCGCCGGCTGACGCACCGGCCGCCGAACGGAATCAGGGGGTCAGAGTCGTTGAACCGGACAACACCGGCATCCCGGAACTCGGAGACCAACAGTCCAATGACTCTGACCCCCTGATTCCGGAAACGCCAGCCGCGGATGTGAAGGAAGAGGTTGAGAAGTACAACGTCGCCGTCAAGGATTGGGCATTTCAAATACCGCAGTTCAAATTCGAGCTGTTAACCCGCCGCATGGAAGATCTGGCGCGGGATCCGTTACCGAAGGGCGAGAGCCCCATCAAGTTGCCGGAATAGTTTGTCCGGGGTCGGAGCTTAAGCTCCGACCCCTCTCCCTGCGTACGGTATACTTGCTTGCGGAAATCACCGCGCCCCATGACCTTTCAGGAACTCATTTTCCATCTGCAACGCTTCTGGTCGGAGCGCGGCTGCGTGATCCAGCAGCCCTACGACATGGAGGTGGGCGCCGGCACGTTTCACCCGGCCACCTTTTTGCGCGCCATCGGCCCGGAGCCATGGCGCGCGGCCTACGTGCAGCCCTCGCGCCGCCCCGCGGATGGCCGTTACGGAGACAACCCGAACCGACTGCAACATTATTATCAGTACCAGGTGATGCTGAAACCGTCGCCCGCCGACATCCAGGAGGTGTACCTGGATTCCCTGCGCAGCCTGGGCGTGGACCCGTTGCTCAATGACATCCGCTTCGTGGAGGACAACTGGGAATCGCCGACGCTGGGGGCCTGGGGTCTGGGTTGGGAAGTGTGGCTGAACGGCATGGAGATCACCCAGTTCACTTATTTTCAACAGGTCGGCGGGCTGGATTGCCGGCCGGTATCGGGCGAGATCACTTACGGGCTGGAACGCATCGCCATGTATCTGCAGAACGTGGACAGCGTCTATGACCTGGTGTGGGCACAGACGCCGGCGGGCGCCGTCACCTATGGTGACATCTATCACCAGAATGAAGTGGAGATGTCGCGCTTCAATTTTGAGCGTGCTGACATCACGCTGCTGTTCCAGTGGTTCGAGCAGTTCGAGCAACAAAGCCAGGCACTGGTGGACGGTGGCCTGCCCCTGCCCGCCTATGAATACATGCTGAAGACATCCCATGTTTTCAATCTGCTGGATGCGCGCCGCGCCATCTCGGTCACCGAGCGCCAGCGCTACATCCTGCGCGTGCGCACCCGGGCACGCGCTGTGGCACAGGCCTATTTCGCCAGCCGTGAATCCCTGGGCTTCCCGCTTCTGAAGGATGGCAG
>MGYT01000164.1:0-712 GCA_001801865.1 Gammaproteobacteria bacterium RIFCSPLOWO2_02_FULL_61_13 | reverse complement strand
CCAGCCACTGGTATGCGGCGCCACGGCGCCTCGCGGTGCATATCGGAGATCTGGCCGAGGGGCAACCGGATCGGGAAGTAGTGCGGCGCGGGCCGGCGCTGAATGCAGCCTATGGCAAGGACGGCAAACCCACGCCGGCGGCGCTGGGCTTCGCCCGCTCCTGCGGCGCCGGCATGGATGACCTCGAGACCCTGGAAACAGACAAGGGCAAATGGCTCATCCATCGCGCCATGGAAAAAGGCGCGTCCACGCCGGCGCTGCTGCCGGCGATTATTGATACTGCGCTGACACGCCTGCCGATCCCGAAGCGCATGCGCTGGGGCAGCGGGGACGCGGAGTTCGCACGGCCGGTGCACTGGGTCGTGGTTCTGTTCGGTCCTGATGTGGTGCCCTGCGCGCCAATGGGTATTCCCGCAGGGCGCGACACCCGTGGCCATCGCTTTCACCATCCCGGGACCATCTCCATAACGGCGCCCGGGGATTACGTGCGCCTGCTGCGTGACACCGGCCGTGTGCTGGTGGATTTCGACGCGCGCATGGAACTCATAGCGGAGCAGGTGCGTGGCGCCGCGGCGGCTGCGGGCGGGCAGGCGCAAATCGACCCGGCGCTGCTCGAAGAAGTGGCGGCCCTGGTGGAATGGCCGGTCAGCATCACCGGTACATTTGATGAGCGATTCCTGGAATTGCCGCGCGAGGTGCTGGTGGCGGCAAT
>MGYT01000163.1:2304-15297 GCA_001801865.1 Gammaproteobacteria bacterium RIFCSPLOWO2_02_FULL_61_13 | reverse complement strand
CTCGAAGGCCAGCGCGACTGGCGCGCTCGCCTGCCGAACGGGCGTTTGCTGGCGCCGCCGCACGATGAGTCCGGACACACTTGGCATCACCCGGACAGTGTGTTGTTCGTCATCACGAAAAATGGCTTGGTTCCACCTTACGCGCCGAAGGATTACCAGAGCGATATGCCGGCATTCGGCGGCAAGCTCTCCGACGAGGAAATCTGGGCGGTGCTTGCATACATCAAAAGTCATTGGACTTCGCGCGAAGTCCTGGCTGCCCGTGTGGAAATGACCCGGAATGCGGGGCGGCGATGACCGGACGGAGACTGATTGCATGGCTCATTTGCGCTTCGGCGCTGATCCTCGGCGCACTCGCGGCGTACGCGATCCTGGGCCGCCATGCCTCCAAACCGGCATTCGAGGCAGTGGACATTACCGGGGTCGATTGGGGCAAAGGCTTCGAGTTGACCGACCATCTGGGCCGCAGGCGCACGCTTGCCGACTTCAAGGGCAAGGCGGTGGCAGTGTTCTTCGGCTATACGCACTGCCCCGACATGTGCCCCACCACCCTGGCGAGGCTCGGCGACACGGTGCGGCTGCTAGGCGAGGATGCATCGCGGGTTCAGGGGCTCTTCATCACGCTCGATCCGAAACGCGACACGCCGCAGGTGCTGTCGCAGTATGTGCCGGCCTTCCACCCGGCGTTTCTCGGCCTCTACGCCGACGCGGAAACGACGGCACGCACCGCGAAAGAATTCAAGGTGTACTACCAGGCACAGCCGGCGAATCAGCAGGGCTCCTACACCGTGGACCATTCGGGACCTATCTTGGTATTCGACACCGAAGGACGGCTGCGACTGCTCATGAAGCCGGATCTCCGTCCGGAATCCATGGCGCGCGACCTTCGCTCCCTGTTGCGGGAGCGCGCGGGGTGAGATCCAAAGTCGCTGGAACGAGGCAGCGTTCCTGGACGTGCCACCGGCTGCGGCTGATTGGCGGCGCGGCGCTATTTCTGGCACTGGCGCTTTACCACGGCCGTGACTGGTTAGCTGCAAACCGGTTCGGTGCGCTTCTCGTCGCGCTTGCACCGGGCGTTTCGATGGGCGGCTTTGGACTTTGCTTGGAGAGGAAGAAATGATGACAATCGTTCGGTACGCCGCGGCAATTGTGGTGCTCTTCTTTGCCAGGAACGCGTCCTCCGCCGGCGATGTGCAGCGCGGCGCGAAAGTGTTTCAGGCTTGCGCAGCCTGCCACTCGCTTGAGCCGGGACGGCACCTGACCGGACCGAGCCTGGCCGGGCTTTGGGGGCGAAAGGCAGGGACTGAACCGGCCTTTCATCGCTATTCGGATGCGCTCGAACGCTCCGGCATCGTCTGGGGCGAAGCGACTCTGGACAAATGGCTGGCAAACCCGGAAGCCACGGTGCCGGGCAATCTGATGCTTTTCCAAGGGATGCGTGAAGTGCAGCCGCGCGCCGATCTGGTTGCATTCCTGCGCGCAGTATCGGAGGGAAAAGGGCCTGCAGCGCCGAAGGCACCGGCGATTCCCGACCTGAAGACGGCGCCGCTCGACTTCATTGTCGCCACCATCCGCCGCTGCGGTGACACTTATTTTGTTACTAACGGCAGTAAGAAAACGCTGCCCTTCTGGGAGTTCAACCTGCGCTTCAAGACCGACTCCGGCCCGAGCGGCCCGGCAACCGGGCGCCCGGTGCTGGTTGGCCAGGGCATGCAGGGCGACCGCGCTCAAATCGTATTTTCGAATCCCGGGGAAATCTCGGGCTTCATCAAGGAGGGATGTTAAACGTGCACCGGTCTTTCGTCGTAGTGGCTTTGCTCGCCGTTACACTTCAAGCGGGCGCTGTGCATCCAGGCGAACCGCTCGATCCCAAGGACGCTTTTCGGCTGAGCGTGAAAGGAATCGACAGGAACACGGCGCAAATCGAATTCCGCATCGCGCCGGGCTACTACCTTTACCGCGACCGCTTCCGTTTCGAGACCGATGGCGGGAAGGTGATCGCGGACGCGGTGCTGCCGAGCGGCAAGATCAAGGTGGATGCGTTTTTTGGCCGTACTGAAACCTACCGCGACCGGGTGCGTATCAGGGTTCCTTTGAGCGAAGCCGAGCGAGCGAAGAAGCGCGTCAGGCTGAAAGTGATTTCGCAGGGCTGCGCCGACGCCGGCGTGTGCTACATCCCGCAGGAGCAGTGGGTCGAGGTACAGCTCGATGTAAGGAAACTGCTTGACGAGGCGATTCCTGTCGGGCACTAACCCCAAGGAGATGAAATGAAAAACACAACAACCACGACCATGCTGCGCTGGCTACTTGTTCTGGCGGTGGAATGTGGCCTCGCGGGCGCGGCTCATTCAGCAGTGACCTTAACGCATGTGCATGGTCTTTCCTACAGCGCCGACGGGAAGCGGCTCATGCTTCCCAGTCACGATGGACTTGCGGTGTATGAAAATGGCAAATGGTCAAAATCGCCAGGCCCGCAACACGATTACATGGGCTTTTCGGCGACCGCGAAACAACTATATAGCAGCGGTCATCCGGCGCCGGGATCTGGGCTCACCAATCCGTTCGGGCTTATTCGCAGCATAGACGGCGGCAAGACCTGGGACAAGCTCGGCCTCGACGGCGAGACCGATTTCCATTTGCTCGCAACCGGGTGGAACGGCAACGCCCTCTACGTCTGGAACCCTGCACCCAACTCGCGCATGAAAAACCAGGGCCTGCATTACACGCTGAACGACGGCCGCGCGTGGAAACCGGCGCGCGGGAGAGGACTCGAAGGCGATCCGCGCGCGCTGGGCGTTCATCCCGATGAATCAACAGCGGTTGCGATCGCCACGTCCAAGGGTGTGTACGCGTCGGAGAATTCGGGCGAGCGCTTCGTGCGGATCGCAGGCGGGGAGGGCACGGCGCTGTTTTTCGATCTGGACGGCAAGCACCTATGGTACGGCAGCTTCGATGGCCAAGCGCGCCTTACGCGCGCGCTGCTGCGCGGTGGAGCGATCACGCAAATCGCACTGCCGCCATTGACAAAAGATGCGGTCGCCTACATCGCGCAGAACCCCTCCAAGCGCGAGGAATACGTGATCGCGACTTTCGGCAGGAGTGTGTACCTGACGAAAAATGGCGGGCGCACCTGGACGGCGATCGCAGAGCGCGGCCAGGGCAAATGAGAATTCGTGTCGCTGCGGCGATCGGAGGCGTTGTCGCTTTGGGCATGACTGCGTTCGGGATTTATGTTTCTCTGCCGCAATCCGCATCCACTGCAAGCGCATTACACTTATTCAGTGAGCGGAAAGCAAAGCAGATTCCTGTGATGCAATTCCAGGACGGTGCCGGCAAGCCGCGCACGCTTGCGGACTTTCGAGGCAAGCTGGTGCTGCTCAACATTTGGGCGACCTGGTGCGCGCCGTGCCGCGAGGAGATGCCCGCACTCGACCGCTTGCAGGCGCAACTTGGCGGCAGCAACTTCGAGGTCGTGGCACTTTCGATAGACCAGCAGGGCCCGGAGGAGGTGCGCAAGTTTTACGACGAAATCGGTGTCAAGGCGCTGCAGCTTTATATTGATCCTAGCGCGCAGGCGTCGTCCCGACTCGGCATCCTCGGCGTGCCCTCGACGCTGCTGGTCGATCCGGGTGGCCTGGAGATAGGTCGGAAAATGGGGCCGGCGAAATGGGATTCGCCCCAGAGCATCAACGAACTGCGGCAGCGCATGATCCGTGGGGGAAAAGTTGAGTGACCCCGCGACATTAGGCGTCATCGCGGCCTTCGCCGCCGGCGTGGTGTCGTTTCTTTCGCCCTGCGTGCTGCCGCTGGTCCCTGCGTACATGTCCTATGTAACCGGCCAGTCGCTCGGCAGGAACAATGCCCGCGCTGATGTGGGACGCGCAAATACCGCGTTTCGCAGTCTGTGCTTCGTGCTGGGATTCTCAGCCGTATTCATTACGCTGGGTGCGAGCGCGACGGCGCTGGGCCGATTGCTGCTGCAATACCGCTACGAGGCGGGCATCACCGGAGGCGTGCTGGTCACGCTCTTTGGCGTGCCGGCGGACCTGCGCGAGGGCATGCTCGGCGCCGGATTCAAGGATACGTTCGGCATCTTCCATGGCGAGCGCGTCCGCGTTCTCATTGCGCCGCAGCTTGCCGGCCTTTTCATGTACCACTGCCATAAGCTCGAGCATGAAGATGGCGGCATGATGCGCAACTGCCGGTTTTCCAACGTGTAGTCAGCAATGGAGATGAAGCAGGGATATGACTAAGGGAATTCAAACCGGTGCCTTCGCCCGGCGCCACAATCTAATAAGACGGTCCCTCAGATGCTAGTCTTTGTACCCCTTTCCTCTATAAAAGTGCATTGTGAAAACGACTGAAATCAGGAAAAACGGCAGCATAATTACCACCGCCAGCAGCAGGTTCTGTGCGAGAAAAACGCTCGCGGCCGTGCCCGAGAGCACAAATATCAGGATCGGCACGTGGCAGGGACAGGTCAGCAAAGCCAGCCCCAGGCTGAAGTAATACTTCAGGCGACGCCTGGGTACCGGTTTGCCGTCCGTGCCCAAAGACTCGATTTGCGCCGCCGGTTCCTTCGACATAATCGCCATGTTCGCCTCCTCGTACCCTTACGCGAGCTTAGCCGTTCTGGCCAATCGCAGTGTCGACTTGCGCGAATTATCGAACTTTGACGGCCAATGGCGATCGGAGTTCACTTGTCCGCTAAGTGCAGCAGGGCTTCTGCGCCTGAATCGGCGGGCATTTGACCGACCCAAATGAGCAAAATACGCAGCAGTCGCCTTGCTTCGCCCGCAACAGAGTTTTGCAGTTCGTACACTCATAAAAAAACTGGCAGGCATCGGTTGGCATTCTCTCCTGCCGCATGAAGCCACATCGAGGACAGGTCAATACCGATTCAAGGACGGGCTCCATTGTTGTTGCCTTTATGCCTATGTGTCAGTCGGCGCGATTTCAGCCGGCCAACCAAGGAATCCAGAAAAAAAAGGCGTTCAGCAAATAAAGGCCCGAGGCGATGAGCAGCAATCCTCCCGCAACGTCAAAAGCATGCCTGTGGATAGCAAAAGCGCGCAGATTCTCAAACCATCCCAATGCGAGTGCGCCGATAGCGACGGGAATGGCGCGGCCCATGGCGAAGGCCAGGAACAATACGACGCCCACCCAGGCCGAGGCAAGGCCGGCCGAAACCCCGAGCAGAACAATTAGTGTCGGCGTACAAACGGGGCATAAGGCGACCGAAAAAGGAATGCCAAGGAAAAACGCGCCCCATATTCCGGAAGGCCGTTTCGCCCTGATCGCAAATGCAGGCAGCGGCAAACGCAGCCACCCGGGCCATATCAGCCCCAATAGAATCAGCAGTGGTCCAAGCAACAGCCCCCAGCCTCTGCCCAGCAAGGATTCGACCCAGCGCCCGCCAAGTCCGGCAATGAAACCCAATAAGCCATGAGTCAGGATCATGCCGATAATGAACATTGCCCCAAAGCGGATCGCCTGACGTGTTTCGCGGGCTTTGGTCACATAGGCGAGCGACACGGGAATGGCGGCCATGGCGACGGGATTGAAGCTGAAGACGAGGCCCGCCAACAAGCCTATTCCCGCAGCCGCGAGGAGGGAACTTTCCACAGTTTGGCGAAGCGTATCCGGGTCCATGTCATCCCTCTTTGGCGATTCGGCGGACCAGGCAATCGCGAAACTGCCGGACGTTTGGCAAGGACGCGAACACAAGTACTCCATCCACCGCGATTGCTGGCAAGGTGAGTACACCCAGATCGACGGCGTAGTCGATCTCTTCAAGCACATTGATTTCGCGCCATTCCAGTTGCTTGACCGCTTGCTGCGCCGCGGCCTTAAGGTTCTCCAGCCCGGCCGCACACCGGGTGCAGCCCGCCGAATAGAAGATCTCAACTTTCATGAGGCGTCAATGGGCTCGCTCTGGCAACGCGGCTTGTTCCAGGGCGCAAAGGATGGGACATTGATCCACCGGGCTGAATTCGTTTGCACAACTCTCGATCAGCGCATCAAGCGCCTTGGACATGAGCTTCATTGTGCGTATTTTGGATTCAAGTTGCAGTTTTTTCTCCAGCGCAAGTGAGCGCACGTCACCGCAACAAGCGGCATCGCGGCGCTGCAGCACCAGCAGTTCGACGATCTCGGCCAGCGTAAAGCCGCAGTGCTGGGCATGCTTGATGAACTGGACGCGCCGTATCGAGTCCTTGTTGTAGAGCCGATAGCCGCTGTCGGTTTTCCCGCTGGGAACAATCAGCCCTTCGCGCTCGTAATAGCGCAAGGCATCGGTGCTGATACCCGCTTGCGCTGCCAGTTTGCCGATAGTGAACATGGTTAGGCTCCAAGGTAAGCATAAACCCTGAAGCTAAGACCAGGGTCAAGCCCGGGCGTTCCAGCCAATTTGCCAGGTTGTTGGCAGCGCTCAGGGCGCGCTGCCCAGCCCGGCCGCCCTGAGTATCGCCTCATCGATACCGCGGCCGGCGCAGCAATCCGCCAACTGATCGTCAATCGCCACGGCGGGAACCGAGCGAACGCCGAGCGCTTTGGCGCGCTTGGCCACCTGAATATCCTTCATATCCTGCACGATGACCTCGCAGGAGGGGCTTGCCACGCGTTTAATGATTTCGATGGCCTCTTCGCACGCCGCGCAGCCGGCGCTGAACACTTCGACCTTGCGTTTCGCAGGCATTTTGTGACTCCTATAAATCTCGCGCACTCAAGCCATCCCGGTCCAGGCCATGGGCACGGCGCAAATTGCAGCCATTCGAGAATAAACCCTGGAGTCAGGTCCAGAGTCAAGCGTTTCGGCGCGCGAGTTCGACCGGCTGAGCGCCGCCGCTCCTGCTAGTCCGCCCACAGGCTGGCGAGATCGAACGCAATCGCGTCAAACGGCGGCTGGGAGACACTGGCGTCGTTCGAAAGCACGGTAAGCAGCAGCCATTTTCCGTCACGGTTCTCGAAAACTTCCAGGGTTTTGAGGTCGGGATCCACCAGCCAACAGTGCGCCACGCCGTTGTGCGCGTAAAGCGGCAACTTCTCGGCCCGGTCAATCTTCACCGTGGACGGCGAGAGAATTTCGCAAATCCAGTCGGGCGCGAGCTCGAACCAGGCAGCATCGGGTAGGTGGGGCATGCGTGCGCGCTTCCAGCCCGCGAGATCCGGCACCAGAACGTCCGCGCCCAGGTGCAACTCCGGTTCGTCGAGAATCCACCAGCCGCCGGGGCCGTTCTTACCGCGCTGAAACGGGCCACCCAACTCAATCCCCAGTGACGAATACGCGAGGGCATGTTTTGGCGCGGGGCGCGGGTGGGTGCGGAGCACGCCCCGGATGATCTCGCCCACCAGGCGCTCGGGCAGCGCGAGGATGTCTTCGTAGCTGGCCGGCTTAACGGCGGGCAGGCCCATGATGCTTCTCCGCTGGATATGGATTGGTCGCTTGCTCATCATAGCCCACAAGCTGTGCCACGCCAACGGATAGGAGAATCGGAGTGCGACACGAAGTTGCTTGTGGAAGTTGTTCCCACGGTACGGGAGGGAACAGCCTGTGTCACCGGGTGCGGCGCATTCGCCCGCTCGACACTGATCAATGAGCCGAACCAAGGGCTAGCCATGTCGGCCATGTCGCATCTCCTATGGGTATCTTTATATAAGTAACAGTATAGCAATGGGCTGCCAAGGGCTGCCAGACGGCTATGTCCTTTGGAATATTTCCAAAAATGTGGCTATCGGTGCACCAAGACCTTGTCCGCCGATTGCGTCCAGGTGCTCAGTTCCGCAACCTTGCGCCTGTGCGTGCCATCGACAAGTGCTGACTCGGTGATTCCAGGTTCCGCCGGTCCCGCGGTGGATCAGGATCAAGCAGGGCAATAGCCGCGTAGGTATAGTGTCAAGTATGGTGTCGCTGGCCATCCATCGAATTCATTCCATCCGCGCTGGTTCTGCTTGGGCGTCGTGGCGGTCTCTCGCGCAGTTCGTCGTACCCTTGCTGATCGCGGTGCTCGCCACTCCAGTGGGTGCTCTGTGCTGCAAGGACGAAGCCCGCGCCGGCGCGGCCACTGAGGCTGTCGCGGCGTTGGCGGACCATGCCGCGCCATGGAGCGCGCCGGATTCGCATGACGGTGCCGATGAACCCTGTTTGGAATTCGAACTGCCCCATGTCGCAATGCCAGCGCTCGCTGCGTTGTCTTTCGTCGGCAACGACGAAGCGGTGCCCGCGAGCGGCCACCCGCGAGTAGGGCCGCGCTTTTTCCAGTCGTCAACGCGCATCGAACCCTCCCATACCGAAGCGGTACCTCGTGGCTCAGCGCCCCTTTACCTGCTCACCTCTCGCTTCCGCGCTTAAGCCCTGCTGCGTCTAGGTTCCGCGACGGCCGCCGCCGTCGCGGCGACCGCTGCGGCCGCACGTCCGGCAAATGGGCTGTCCACCTGTCAAACCAGCAAAAAAGGAACGATCCATGTCACCACGCGATGTACTTACAGCAATTCAGATGATGGGCTGTAAGCGTGCGCGCGGGGAAGTGCCGCAGTGAAAGCGGAGTGCCCTGCCTGCCTGAATGGGCCGCTGCTAAAACGGGCAGGCATCTGGATGGCGGTCTCGTTCGCGGTGCATCTGGTGTGGGAATTGGCGCAGTTGCCTCTATATTTGCTGGCCGATGAGAGCAAGGGTGCACTGGCCTACGCCGTACTCCACTGCACTGCGGGCGATGCGCTGATCGCGGGTGGCGCCTATCTGCTCGCGGGCTTTGCGCTGCGCGAACCGGATTGGCCGGTGGACCGGCCATGGTCTGGCGCGATCATCGCCTTTCCCTTGGGCATTGCCTATACCGCCTGGAGCGAATGGGACAACGTCTATCGCGCCGGCAACTGGGCCTACGCGTCCGGCATGCCGCTCGTTCTCGGCATCGGGCTCGCGCCGCTGCTGCAATGGATCGTGGTGCCGGCGCTGGTGCTGGTGTTGGTTCGGGGGCGGCGGACGCCGCAATATGATGCTCGCGCCCCAATCGATGGCACCTTTTCAAGGAGCAAGCCATGATCATGAATCCCTGGAGAACCGGCGCCACGCTGGCCATGACGCTCGCCGTCAGCTACACCGTTTGTGCCTTGCTCTATGTGCTTTTTCCCGAACTCGGCATCGAATTTCTCAATGCGCTTTTTCATGGCCTGAATTTCCGGCGCTTGGGTGAACCGATGCCCTTCACCTTTGGCCTGTTCATGGTTCCGCTGTTGGTGTTCGTGGTGTGGGGTTTTCTGGTTGGGGCGCTCTACGCCAGTCTCCATAACCTCCTCAAATCGGATTGAGATGGACGAGAAGCCGGATTCGGGCAACAGGTGGCGCGAGCCATCTTCAATGAACGAGCGCCCGCCGGTTCAGACCCAACTCGGTTCGACCAGCGAGCTGTCTCGCCTCGGGACGATCGCCAGGATTGCGGCCGAAAAAGGATGGGGCCACTATGCCGAGCGCCTTGGTTTTGGCGGTCACGGCGAGCCCGAGGAAAGTACCTCGCCAAAGACCGATGCCTGCAGGCTGCGCGAGGCACTCGAAGAACTCGGGCCGGCGTTCGTCAAGTTCGGCCAGATGATGGCGGGGCGGACCGATCTCTTTCCGGAGTCTTTGGTGGCGGAACTAAGCAAGCTCAACGACGCGGCGACGCCTTTCCCGAGTGAGGAGGCGCGCCGGATCGTCGAGGAGGAAACGGGCAGGCCGATTCGCGCGCTGTACGCCAGCTTTGACGATGAGCCGATGGCCGCCGCCTCGATGGCTCAGGTGCATTGCGCAACCTTGCACGACGGCACCCCCGTCATCGTAAAGGTGCAGCGGCCCGGCATTGCCGAAACTGTCGAAGCCGACATCGCGGTGCTGCGCCGCGTCGCGCGCCTTCTGGGCAGCGTCATGCCGTCGGTGCGTATGCTCAATCTTCCCGATCTGGTCGAGGAGTTGGCCGAGACGCTGCGCGGCGAGCTTGATTTCGAGCGCGAAGGGCACAACGCAGAGCGCTTCGCCGAGTTGAACCGCGAGGATGAGCGGGTATATGTGCCGGCGATTTTCTGGGAAGCAACCACTCAGCGCGTACTGACCATGTCGCACAGCCCCGGACATCGGATGGACGCGTCCACCACAGCCCCGGCGGGGAACGCCGAAATCGCGAGCATCCTGATGGGCCTTTTTCTGCGGCATGTCTTCGAGCACGGTGTGTTCCATGCCGATCCGCACCCAGGCAATGTCTTCCTGCTTCCGGATGGACGGGTCTGCTTCCACGACTTCGGCGCGCTCGGTGAGCTATCGCCGCAGGTGCGGGAAAGTCTGCGCGAGCTGTTCCTCGGCGTGATGGCGCGCGATGCGGGGTGGGTGGCAAGTGCCTACCTTGGCATGGGCGGCGCTACCGCGGAACTCGACCGCGCCAAATTCACGGCGGACCTTTCTACGGCCCTTGATGGCTACTATCGGGAATCTTCTTTGGGGCGCCAATCGTTAAGCGCGATCCTGCATGAGTTCGTGCGTCTTGGCCGGCGCCACCGGGTTCGGCTTTTGCGGGAGACGGCACTGCTGATACGCGCCTTTTCGGAGTTCGAATCGCTGCTGCACGGTCTGGATCCGCAATTCAGCTCGCTCGATGCGTTCCGCGCCTACAGTGTGCAACTCCTCAAGCACGCCTTCCTGCCGGAACTGGGTGTCGCGCAACTGGCGCAGTTGTATCGTTTTGTTTCGGCGGCGCGCGGCGTGGCCGGCGATGCCCCCATCACGCTGCACCGCCTGATGGGCAGGCTCGAGCGCGGCGAGCCGCTGTTCGAGATCCGCCACCAGAGCGGCGGCAGCCTGGAGCGGCACCTTTTGCACGCCAGCAACCGGCTGGCTTTTGCCCTGATCATCGCCTCGATCGTGGTGGCCTCGGCAATCATCATCGCGGCCCATGCCGGGCCGCACTGGAACGATTTACCTGTGCTTGGCATTGTCGGCTTCGTGGTTGCCGGCGCGCTCGGTGTCGCGTGGGCGGTGCTCGCGCTTCGATCTGGAAAACTTTGAATGGAGGAACAACATGGCTGAGAATTCAAAACACGACGGAAACGGTTCCGGTGGCGGCGGCGCCGGGCGCTACGTTTTCTGGGGATTCCTTATCATCGCCGCGTATTTTCTGATCATGGAGCACACCGCGCATGTGGTGCCATACCTGCCCTACCTGCTGCTGCTCGCCTGCCCGCTGATGCACCTGTTTCATGAGCATGGCGGCCATGGCGGTGGCAACGGCACCGATGAGTCCAAGGACGTAAAAAAGAGCAAAAGCCCAACCGATGCGGCGCCGGAAGACAAAGGCGCGGGCGCCGAACAACATCGTCACCACTGATCAAGGAGCACTGTCCATGGAGCATTCCAGCGAAACATCCGCATACGGCCTCTGGTCGCTTGTGATTATCAATTCCCTGGTATTCATCATCTTCGCGTTCAGCTTCGCCAAACCGCAGAGCGCGCGCGACTGGCGCTCGTTCGGCGCGTTTTCCGCGTTTCTGGTGGCCTTGTTCACCGAGATGTACGGCTATCCACTGACCATCTATTTTCTTTCCGGATGGCTTTCGAGTCGTTTTCCCGAGGTCGATTTCTTGTCGCACGACGCTGGCCACCTGCTCGAGGTCATGTTCGGCTGGAAGGACAGCCCGCATGTCGGGCCATTCCATATTCTGAGTAACGTGTTCATCGTGGCCGGATTCTGGCTGCTCTCGGTCTCGTGGAAGGTTCTCTACGCAGCGCAACGTGCGCATCGCCTAGCGCTTACCGGCGCCTATGCGCGGGTGCGTCATCCCCAATACATCGGCTTCGTGCTGATCATGTTCGGGTTTCTGCTGCAGTGGCCGACGCTGGTCACGCTGGTGATGTTCCCGATCCTGTTATTCATGTACGGCCGCCTCGCCAAGCACGAGGAGCGGGAGATGCTCGCTCAGTTCGGTGACGAGTATCGGCGCTATAGGGATGCGGTGCCCGCGTTCCTGCCGAAATTTGGGTTGAGCAGCGGCCCGGCTCGCGCACAATAGTTGAGGTGCTGAATGAAAAGACTCTGGTTGCTCTTTGCACAAGGAATTACGCTGGCCATGGCGGTCGCGCTCGTCTACAAGCTGTTAGGGCCGGAGCCGCCCCCCGCGCCGCCGGGCCATGTGAGCGTCACGCAGGCGGTCAGCGCGCAAGCACCGGGCGGGCGGCTTGGCGAGAGTTTTCGCGCCGCCGTCGCCAAGGCAGGGCCTTCCGTGGTGAACATCTACACGCGGCGCGCGCCACGCGGCGGGCCCAGTCCGCTGTACCGGTACTTCTACGGGGAAGAACCGCCGGAGAGCCCCGAAATGAGCCTTGGCTCCGGCGTCATCGTCAGCGAGCGCGGTTACGTTCTGACCAACAACCATGTCATTGAGGGCGCGGACCAGATTGCGATCGTATTCGCGGACGGCCAGGCGGTGCAGGCCAAGGTGGTCGGCGCGGATCCTGAAACCGATTTGGCGGTATTGCTGACCGACCTCAAGAACCCCAAGCCGATTGCTTTTGCCGCCAAGGATTCGGCGCAGGTCGGCGACGTCGTCCTCGCCATCGGCAATCCCTTCGGCGTGGGCCAGACGGTGACCCAGGGCATCGTCAGCGCGCTCGGCCGCGACCGGCTCGGCATCAACACGTTCGAGGACTTCATCCAGACCGACGCGGCGATCAACCCCGGCAACTCGGGCGGCGCCCTGGTCGATATCCAAGGCAATCTGGTGGGCATCAATTCCGCGATCTTCTCAAAAAGCGGCGGATCGCAAGGCATAGGCTTTGCGATTCCCGCGGACCTTGCGCTCTCCGTGATGAAGCAGATTGTCGAAACCGGCCGGGTGGTGCGGGGCTGGCTCGGGGTGGATATCCGCGAGGCGAAGGACCGTGGGGCATTCATCGGCGCAATCCAACCGCGGGGCCCGGCCGCGCGCGCCGGTTTGCGCGCGGGCGATCTCGTCGTTGGCGCCAACGGCGCGGCG
>MGYT01000163.1:0-2120 GCA_001801865.1 Gammaproteobacteria bacterium RIFCSPLOWO2_02_FULL_61_13 | reverse complement strand
CATGATCAACCTCGGCAAATACCCGCAAGCGGCAGCGCCGGGCGGAGCGCAAATATTCTGGGGAGATTGACCGTGGAAAAGCAAACCAAGTTCAACATCTGGTATGTGCTGATCGCGATGATGGCGATCGTCTGGCTGCGCGACGCGTGGCTCGGTGTGAACCCGGTGCAGACTATCCCGTACAGCGAGTTCCAGCATCATCTGAAAACCGGCGATCTGGAGGAGATCGCGATATCCAACAACGTCATTCAGGGCAAGCTTAAGAACCCCACCCCTGACGGGCGCACGCGAATCATCACCACGCGGGTGGACCCGCAGCTCGCCAAGGAGTTCGCCCAGTACGATGTGAAGTTCACCGGCGTGATCGAGAATACCTTTTTTCGCGATCTGATCGGATGGATCGTCCCGGCGCTGGTTTTCTTCGGCATCTGGATGTTCCTGGCCAAACGCATGGGCGAGCAAGGCGGTATGGGCGGCCTGATGTCGATCGGCAAGAGCAAGGCCAAGGTGTACGTCGAGACCGACACCAAGGTGACATTTTCCGATGTGGCCGGCGTAGAAGAGGCCAAGGACGAACTGCGCGAAGTCGTGGGCTTTCTCAAGGACCGCCAGAAATTCAGCCGCCTGGGCGGGCGGCTGCCAAAGGGCGTGCTCCTGGTGGGCCCGCCGGGAACCGGCAAGACACTGCTGGCGCGGGCTGTGGCGGGCGAGGCGGGCGTGCCGTTCTTTTCCATCTCCGGTTCGGAGTTCGTGGAGATGTTTGTCGGCGTGGGCGCGGCACGTGTCAGAGATCTTTTCGAGCAGGCGCGCAAAAAGGCGCCTGCGATCATTTTCATCGACGAACTGGATGCGCTCGGCCGTGCGCGGGGCAGCTTCGGCCTTGGCGGTCACGACGAAAAGGAGCAAACGCTCAATCAGCTTCTGGCCGAGCTGGACGGTTTCGATCCGTCGACCGGACTGGTACTTCTTGCCGCGACCAACCGGCCCGAGGTGCTTGACCCGGCGCTGCTGCGCGCGGGCCGCTTCGATCGGCAGGTGTTGGTGGACCGTCCCGACAAGAAGGGGCGCATCCAGATTCTCGAGGTGCATGTCAAGAAGATTCATCTGGCGCCTCAAGTGGATCTTGAGGGCATCGCGGCGCTTACGCCGGGATTCTCCGGCGCGGACCTCGCGAATCTCGTCAATGAGGCCGCGCTCGTGGCCACGCGGCGCGCAACGGATGCGGTGACGCTCGATGACTTCACTGCCGCCGTGGAGCGGATTGTCGCCGGCCTGGAAAAGAAAAGCCGGATTCTCAACCCCATGGAGCGCCGCACGGTCGCCTACCACGAGATGGGGCATGTGCTGGTCGCCATGGCGCTGCCGGGCGCCGATCCGGTGCACAAGGTTTCCATCATCCCGCGGGGCATCGGCGCGCTCGGCTACACCATCCAGCGCCCGACCGAGGACCGCTTCCTCATGACCCGCGATGAGTTGGAGAACAAGATGGCGGTGCTGCTCGGCGGGCGTGCCGCGGAGCAGCTTGTGTTCGCGCGCGTGTCCACCGGCGCGGCCGATGACCTTGCCAAGGTGTCGGACATCGCGCGCGCGATGGTGACCCGCTACGGGATGCATGAGTCGCTTGCCAACCTGGCGCTGGAGCAGGAAGTGTCGCCGCTTCTGCCGGTGCCGGGGTATTCCGGCGCGCGCAATTACAGCGAACACACCGCGCAGGCAATCGACGACGCGGTGAAGGAATTCGTCGCGGCAGCGTTCAAGCTCGCTTCGGGGGTGCTTGCCCGCAATCGCGAATCGCTGGAACAGGCCGCCAAGCTCCTGCTGGAGCGCGAAACGCTGTTCGAGGTTGACTTGCAGGGCGTCGCCGACCGAGTGGAACGGGCTCCTCGTCCGGTGAACGTGAAGAGCGAAGAATGAATGGCGACGGGTTCGCGCCGATGGCCTTTCTTAACTGGCGCATCTTTGATAGGGGGCGGGAGGTGTACTTTCGGGCACAGGACAAATCCTGCCGCTCGTTCCGGCGCATGCCGCGGCGGCCATGAGCGGCCACGCGGTACATGTTGACGCGGGCGTCCATATGCTTGAATGACACCTCTTGGAGCTAAGCTCTTTTCATTTCGCTG
>MGYT01000162.1:44095-45639 GCA_001801865.1 Gammaproteobacteria bacterium RIFCSPLOWO2_02_FULL_61_13 | reverse complement strand
TTAATCGTCATCAGTACCGACCTGAGTCACTATCATGATTACGACACCGCGCGCCGGCTCGATCAGGAGACCTGCGCGGCCATCGAACAATTCCGCTACGAGGAAATTGGCCCGGAACAGGCCTGCGGCTGCATGCCGATGGCTGGCGCGCTGCACCTCGCACGCCAGCGGGGTATGCAGATCCAGCGCCTGGACATGCGCAACTCCGGTGACACCGCCGGCGGCCGGGATCGGGTCGTGGGTTATGCGGCATTCGCATTGCGGCCGGCGGATGTCGCCGACCGCGATCATGATGGGGACCTGCTGTTGGGTCTGGCGCGTAACAGTGTTGAGCACGGATTGCGCACCGGACGTCCGCTGGAATCGAAACTTGAACATGTCGCGTCCGAACTGCGGACCCCCGCCGCTGCGTTCGTGACGTTAATGCTGCGCAACCGCCTGCGCGGCTGCATCGGTTCCACCGAACCCGTGGAACCATTGGTCCGCGCCGTAACCAACAGCGCATACAAGGCTGCGTTTCACGACCCGCGCTTCCCGGCGCTGACTGCCGGAGAATTCGCGGACGTCAGATTCAGCATCTCCATACTCAGTGCAAAGCAGCCGCTGGATTTCCAGTCGGAACCGGATCTGATTCAGCAATTGCGGCCGGGGACAGACGGCCTGGTCATCTCCCGCGGCCAAAGATCCGCCACGTTCCTCCCGTCAGTTTGGGAGACTTTGCCCACAGCGGAACAATTTGTGTCCCAACTCAAACGCAAGGCGGGACTTGCCGATATGGAATCCCCGACCAATGCCTGGCGGTATACCTCTACCTACTATTCCGAATAACAGCCGGACAACGAGGTCGCCAGGAATTGTCTCCGCACCCTGGCTTTTTACCTTACAGGATAATCGCGGCGGCCCGCCGGCGCGCCGCCGCAGCCCCGGTTGGATCCCCGCGCGCCTCACGGGCGGAGCCAATCAGGCCCCATGCCGCCTTTTTCGTGGCAGCATCACTCTCCGGCAAGGATATGCATTTCAGTGCAACGGCCTCAGCCTGTTGCCATTGTTTCTGCTGCATGCGCACGCGCGCCAGTCGCAGCCAGAGATCCCCATCGCGCGGGCTGATCCGAAGCGCTCGCTCCAACTCGGCGGCGGCCTGTGCCGGGTTCCCGGTCGCGGCGGCGGAGTCGACACGGCCCAGCAGAGCAACAACTGCGGGCGGCCGGGCGGTAGACGGGCCTTCCGGCCGGTTTGGCGCTGCGGGCGGCACAGGCAATGGCAACGGTTCGGGTAACTGGGCCGACTCCGGTGAGGGTACCGGAACTGTATCGGCAGGCTCGGGAACTGGCGGCGGCGCCGGACGTGAGGCCCGGTCCTCCACGGGGACCGGCGTGGAGGTGGGGGTCTGCGCGCAGGATGCCAGGCCCAGGCTCAGCACCAGGAGGACGGCCCGGCCGCCCCCCTCCGGCCAGCGCCGGTCCCGTCCCTCAGCTACCTTCGCAACCGGACAGTCCATAGGGCGGCACCTCTATATAAGGTATGAATCCCAGATCGCGGCAGCC
>MGYT01000162.1:42440-44049 GCA_001801865.1 Gammaproteobacteria bacterium RIFCSPLOWO2_02_FULL_61_13 | reverse complement strand
GGCGGGACGGCTGGGAAAGGTGCCAAGCCGGAACGGCGCATGATTTCCGCCCATACCGGCATTGCCCCGACCGCACCAGTCAGCCCCATGGGCCGATTATCGTCCCGCCCGACCCAAACGACCCCCAGGTAGCGATCACCGAAACCTGCAAACCAGCTATCTTTCAAATCATCCGTGGTACCGGTCTTTCCGGGGAAATTTCCGCTGCGCCCCAATAACCCGGGTAACGCTCGCCCGGTGCCATCGCGGGTGGCATGACCCAGGGCGTGAGTGACCAGAAAAGTCACTCCCGATCCAAAAACCTGGGACATTTGCAATTGGTTCCGCGCCAACCCCTTGCCATCCGCAGCCACGGCCTCGCGAATCGTGGTCAGTGGAATGCTGAATCCGCCATTGGCCAGGGACTGGTACAGCTGGGCGACTTCCCGCGGGGACATCTCAATCGCGCCCAGCAACAAAGACGGCAATGGCGGGACGGAACGCTGCACACCTCCCTGTACCAGGACTTGCACCACGCGGTCCAGCCCCAGCGCCAATCCGAGACGCACTGTGGAAATGTTGTACGAGCGGGATAACGCCTCGAGCACGGTCACATACCCGTGATTTTGATGGTCATAGTTTTCCGGCCGCCACTGGGAGCCATCCGCAAGTTTCATGCTGAACCAGGAGTCATCCAGTTGCGTCAACAGGCTGAACCGTGCCGGATCGGACAGCGCCGCCAGATACACAAAAGGTTTGATCAGGGAGCCGACCGGACGCCGGGCATTCACGGCGCGGTTGAAATCCCCGCCGCCACCGCCGCGGCCGCCGGCGACCGCCACCACTTCGCCGGTTGAGTAATCAAGGATCAGCGCGGCTGCCTGCAATGAACCACGCGCCAGTTTTCGTCTCGCCTCTATGCGCGCGATCACCTGCCCGGTACCGACATCCACTGCATCCTGGATATCCGCATCCAGGGCGGTAAAAATCCTCAGCCCGCCGGTGGCAAGCTGTTGCTGCGGATACAGCGTGTCCAATTCCCTGCGTACCAGATCCAAAAACGCCGGATAGCGTTCACGGCTCCACGCGGGTTTTGCCACCACGTCCAGACCCTTGTGCAGGGCCGCCGCCAAATCCGCCTCCGCCAGATATCCCGTTTCCGCCATTTGCCGCAAAACCAGATCGCGACGTTCCCGTGCGCGCTCGGGATACCGATGCGGATTGTAGAGCGAAGCCCCGCGCACCAGGCCCACCAGCAGCGCCACCTGATGCACCTGGAGTTCCCCCAATGGACGTCCAAAGTAGTATTCGGCGCCGGTGCCGAATCCATGCACCGCGGTCGCTCCCTGCTGGCCAAGGTAAACCTCATTGATATACGCCCAAAGGATCTGCTCCTTGTCCAGGTGCCTTTCCACCAGGATCGCCATGGCTGCTTCATTCAGCTTGCGCGGCAATGTGCGCTCCGGTGACAGAAAAATATTTTTAACCAGTTGCTGGGTCAAAGTACTGCCGCCCTGCTCAATTGCCCCGGCGCGGAGATTCACCCACAGGGCGCGCAGGATGCCGCGCAAATCAAGGCCGCGATGGTCGAGGAAGTGGCGGTCCTCCACCGCCACGATCGCGTTGCGTA
>MGYT01000162.1:39899-42426 GCA_001801865.1 Gammaproteobacteria bacterium RIFCSPLOWO2_02_FULL_61_13 | reverse complement strand
TCTCATTACTCTTGGGGACGATCCGGCCAATCAGGGGGGGGTCAAGACGCAGCAGGTCCACGGGCTTGCCTGTGTCCGTACCCCGCATTTCGGCGATTTGACCTCCGGCATACCGAATTTCGACCCGCCGTGCCGGGTCCACCCCATCCCAATAAGCGAACTCGCGCAGGTATACCCGGACTCGATCCCCCTCCCGCCAGTAGTCGCCCGGCAGGTGCAATTGTGTTTGCAGTTGATAGCCCGCGCGGCGCAGGTGACGCTCGAGATCTGACGCGCTCATGGTGCCACCTGCATAGAGATCGAGAGGCCGCGCGTAGACACGCGCCGGCAACTCCCATTGCAGGCCGGACAAGCGCTGCCGGACAACGGTGTCGAGCCAGAGGAGGTATGCTGCCAGGGCACAGATAAGGATGACTGTGAGTTGGCCGGCGGGTATAAGCAGCCGGCGCCAGGGAAGCTTGGAAATGCGCCTTCGAGTAATGCGTCGGCGTGCCATGGACTACAGGATTTCCGTCCCTAAAACAATAACTTACGATTGAACAATTAGCCGATAAGGTCGAAAAAAAACCCCGTCAATTCTGACGGGGTTTTCAGTCTAGAGCAGGTTCCGCACGACTCGGCCAATCAGGCTCTAGTCGCCCGGCAATTACTGCGGCCGGGTGTGGGTTCCTGCCATCAAGTCCTCAATTCCGTTCGCATCAATTTGCTGGTTGGCATTTCAACTTCGAACGACCGGACTTGACCGGAAGCTACTTCTTTTTCGACGCTTTCTTTTTGGTTTTCTTTTTGCCAGCTTTCTTCTTTGCAGTTCTCTTCTTAGCCATGTTTATCACTCCCCTAATTAACCAGGTTGAATGGAAGAACTACATCAACACACACGTATCAACAACACAACTACACAACAGCTAGGTCACTATTATAGTGAGGATTTTTTGTTTTTCTAATATTTTTTCACAAACCTGTCTCAAGATTGCCACATGACAGTGCGTGACACACCGATCATCGACTCCGGATTCGGGTTGGTTTGGCGATGTTGGAACACACCATTCCACGTTGCGTCGCCACCCGGATCACTTCGCACGAAGCGCGTCCAACACCTGCTTGGTGATCTGGCTCACATCACCGCTGCCGTCTATACCCACGTGTTTTGGCGCGCGCTTGTCGCCCGTGGCAGCCCAGTCGCGGTAGTACTTAATCAGGGGCGCAGTCTGGGAATGGTAAATCTGCAGGCGCTTGCGCACCGTCTCCTCGACATCATCATCGCGCTGAACCAGCGGCTCTCCGGTGACATCATCCTTGCCGGCAATCTTGGGCGGGTTGAATTGGATGTGATAGGTCCTTCCGGACGCAAGGTGGACCCTTCGCCCCGCCATGCGCCGCACAATTTCCTCGTCAGGCACCTTCAGTTCAACCACATACTCGACGTCGATCGCGGACGCTTTCATGCCGTCGGCCTGGGCCAATGTGCGCGGAAATCCGTCAAACATGTACCCTATGGCACAGTCCGGCTGCTTGATACGCTCGCGCACCAGCGCGAGGATTAGATCATCCGAAACCAGCTCCCCGGCATCCATGACCTTCTTGGCCTGTTTGCCCAACTCGGTGCCGGCTTTCACTGCCGCACGCAACATGTCGCCGGTGGAAATTTGCGAGATCTTGAACTCATCCCGGATCAGGTTGGCCTGTGTGCCTTTGCCTGCCCCCGGGGGTCCCAAAAGTATTATTTTCATGATTGCACTCCGCGATTAATCTTGTTGAGATAACTGCTGTCAGGGAAATCGGTGCTGTAACAGTGAAATTTGAACCAGATTTGAGTCTCGGCAATCGCAACCGGATTACCTCCTATGGACCCGGGCATGTCATCGTTGCCGGCCAGCGCCATACCCGGAATCTCATCGTCATGGCCGACCGGCTGATCCCCGGTTGGGGTCCGGCCAATGCCGGGGGATTCCTGCTCGAGCATATGGAAGCCCTGGTGCAACTGGAGCCGGAACTGGTACTGGTCGGGACCGGGACACGGTTGGTATTTCCACGGCATGAGATCATGACGTGGCTGCCGCTCCGGGGCATTGGCCTGGAATTCATGGACACCGGTGCCGCCTGTCGCGCATACAACTTTCTGCTCGGAGAGGATCGCAGGGTCGCTGCGGCGCTGCTCATCGCCTGACAATGCCAACCCGGCCGGCGGCCGGGGTTCGCGCCGGTCCGGCATGTCAATGTTCATTAAACAGGGCAGCAACTGAGAATCCCTCCCGCTCCAGAATAAGCCGCAGCCTGCGCATCGCCTCCATCTGGATCTGTCGCACGCGCTCCCGGGTGACACCCAGTTCGGTTCCGATCTCCTCCAGTGTTTCCGCTTCACGCCCGTGCAGGCCAAAGCGCCGCTCCACGACGGCGAATTGCTTGTCGGACAGCTGCCCAAGCCAGATGTCCATGCGCTCGTGTAGATCATTATCCTGCAACAACTCCGATGGATCGGGGTTGTTTTCGTCGGGGAGGGTATCGAGCAGTGATTTGTCCGTTTCCA
>MGYT01000162.1:8654-39872 GCA_001801865.1 Gammaproteobacteria bacterium RIFCSPLOWO2_02_FULL_61_13 | reverse complement strand
TGCGCTCATTCAGACCCAACATGCGTTTCACATCCTCTATCGGCCGCTGCAGTTCGCCTGCGACGTCCTCCGGGCCAGGTTCCCGGTCCAGTTGCTGGGCCAGGCGGCGTGCCGCGCGGAGATAACTGTTGATTTCCTTCACCACGTGAATGGGCAGGCGCACGGTGCGCATCTGATTCATCAGCGCGCGTTCCACGGTCTGCCGGATCCACCACGTGGCGTAGGTGGAAAAGCGGAAACCCCGATTCGGATCAAACTTCTCCACCGCCCGTATCAGCCCCAGATTGCCCTCCTCGATCAGGTCCAGCAGGGCCATGCCACGATTCATATAGCGGCGCGCAATCTTGACCACCAGCCGCAAATTGCTTTCTATCATACGCTGGCGCGCCTTCAAATCACCGCGCCGGGCGCGACGCGCGAAGTAGACCTCCTCTTCAGCGCTTAGCAGCGGGGAATAACCGATCTCATTCAGATACAGGCGCGTGGCATCCAGATCCCCATCGCTGACGGATCCGCGTACGTAACTTTCATCTTCTGCCTCTGATTCCGCGACCGCGGCCGGTTCCGGATCTACCGCAGCATCCAGGCCAAACTCATCCCCCGATCTCTCGCCCTCCTCCAACTTCCGCACACGCGGTCGTTTGGATCTGGGGCGAATGGTGGCCATGTGCAGGGCCGGTTGAATCAGGATCGACCGGATTGGGGGCTTCTGGGAAGGTGTTCCATGGGATTGACGGGCCTGCCATCCTTGCGAATTTCGAAGTGCAATACGGGCTGTCCGCTATTGTCCAGCCCCATGGTTGCAATCTGCTGGCCCGTCACCACTTGATCGCCCTCAGCTACAAGCAGCCGCTCGTTGTATGCATATGCACTGAGAAATGTTTCGCTGTGCTTGAGGATGATAAGCCTGCCATATCCCAGAAGTCCACTGCCGCTGTACACCACTGAACCTGCCGCCGCCGCGATCACAGACTGACCTTGCGACCCAGAAATTTCCAATCCCTTCCTGGCGGTCGGTGAATCCGATTTGATGACGCGCCCGGAAGTCGGCCACTGCCAGCTTATGGCGCCATGACTACTGATCGGCGTGCGTGCACCCGGACGCGAAGTCAACGCGGGTCGTGGCGGCGCAACCGCCGGTGCATCGGGGACTCCGGATGCGGCGGCGGGTCGCGGCGGCGCGGGCGGGACCGAGACATTGGCCGGCGCAATCACACGTAACTGCCGGCCGGGGACGATCAAATAAGGGTCCCCGATGCCGTTCCAGCGGGCAATGTCACGGTAGTCCTGACCATAGCGCCAGGCAATGGAATACAAGGTGTCCCCTTTAATCACCTCATGCATGGTCGCACTGGCGGCATCGGCCGCCGACGCCGTGGGGCGTGACTCGGTCACCGCCGGCGTGTCCCGTGGTGCGTCACCACGAGTGGTGACCGGCGCGCGCGCCGAGGAGCTGCAGGCAGACAGAAATAACGGCGCCAGCAGACAGCACGACCCCAGGGCGCGGTACATGAGTCCCTTGTTCATGGTGAAATCAGGACACACCCTCCACCATCGGAACAAAACTGACCCAGTCGAGTTGCTGTTCCTGGAAACCATCGGCACTGCGCAGGATGCACAACAGTGCCTGATTCCCGCTTTTGCCCACCGGCAGGATCAGCCTGCCGCCAATCTCCAACTGCGAGCGCAATGTAACCGGCACGCCGATGGGGGCTGCCGCTGCCAGAATGCCGCCGAACGGGGCGGCGTCAGGCCAGCCCCGGCTGCCATCACCGTGCCGGCAATGGATGTTCCTCAGACCCAGCATCTGAAAGTGCTCACGTGCGCGTTGATGGAGCGCATCAATGCGTTCAATGGTGTACACGTGGGGCACCAATCGCGCCAGTACCGCAGTCTGGTATCCGCAGCCCGTGCCAACCTCCAGCACCTTGTCCGGGATGCCTTTTTCGATCAGCGCCTCGGTCATTCGCGCCACTATGTAGGGCTGGGAAATGGTCTGGTTGTGGCCGATGGGCAAGGCCGTGTTGTCATACGCGCGGCTCGACAGGGCTTCATCGATGAACAAATGACGCGGGGTGCTGCGGATCAATTCCAGCACCACTTCGGAACGAATGCCCATCTCGCGCAACTGCTCCACCAGGCGATCCCGGGCGCGCTGCGAGGTCATACCGATGCCGCGGATATCAGGTTTTTGCATGATTCAGTCCTGAAACCAGTTCGGCCAGCGGAACCAGGAGACCATGACGGGTGAGATCCACCTGCATCGGAGTAACGGAAATGGCATTCCTTGCCACGGCATGGAAATCCGTTCCGGGTCCGGCATCCTGTCCTGGCCCAACCGGTCCCACCCAGTACACCGTGCGCCGCTTGGGATCCTGCATGCGCACTGCCGGTTCGGATTTGTGCCGATGTCCCAGGCGGGTGACCTCCCAGCCGGTGTACTCCTCGTAGGGCACATCAGGGAAATTAATGTTCAGCAGCAGATCCTGCTGGTCAGGATTTCGCATCAGCAGTTGCACCAATTCAACTGTCGCCCGCGCCGCCGCGTCGTAGTGCACCGGGTTTTCACCGGCCAGGGATAGGGCCACCGCCGGGCGGCCAAGAAACCTGGCCTCCATGGCCGCGGCCACGGTCCCGGAGTAAAGCACGTCATCTCCCAGGTTGGGTCCCGAATTGATCCCGCTCAGCACCATATCCGGTTCATGTTCCAGCAAACCCGTGACGGCCAGGTGCACGCAGTCGGTGGGGGTCCCGTTCACGAAGGTAAACCCATTGCGCGCCGCGCGCGTATACAGCGGTGCATCCAGTGTCAACGAGTTGCTGGCGCCGCTGCGATTCCGATCCGGGGCCACCACCGTGACGCGCCCGATGACGGACAATGCTGCTGCGAGCGCCTCAATTCCGGCGGATTGATAACCGTCATCATTACTTACCAGGAAATGCATGACTTGCGCGTGCCGGTGAATATTCAGCCCAACAACATTTCCAGCAAGGCCTTTTGCGAATGCAGGCGGTTCCCCGCCTCCGCCCAGACCACGCTCTGCGCGCCATCAATGACCTCGGCGCTGACTTCCTCGCCACGGTGGGCAGGCAGGCAATGCATGAACAGGGCGTCCGGCCGCGCCAGTTGCATCAATTCCCGGGTTACCTGGTATGGGGCGAACACCGTGCGCCGGACCGCGGCCTCGGTTTCCTGGCCCATGCTCGCCCACACATCCGTGACAATCAGATCGGCGCCGCTCGCCGCGGCGCGGGCGTCACCCATCATGACCGCGTGGGAGCCGGCGGCGGACAGCAGCGCGGGCTCCGGTAAATACCCGGGTGGCGCGGCAATGCGCAATTCGAAACCGAGCAACTGCGCCGCTTCAATATAGGAATTGCATACATTGTTGCCATCCCCGATCCAGGCCACGCGCCGACCCGCGATGTCCCCGCGCGCCTCCTGATAAGTTTGTATGTCCGCCAGCAACTGGCAGGGATGGTGCAGATCGGACAGGCCGTTTATGACCGGAACCTCCGCGGCGGCGGCGAAACGCATGATGCGATCATGCCCGTGGGTTCGCACCATGATGCAATCCACCATGTGTGAAAGCACACGGGCGGTATCCTCGATCGGTTCGCCCCGCCCAATCTGCGAATCGCCCGGAGACAGAAAAATTGCATGTCCACCCAGGTGCACCATCGCGGTTTCAAAGGACACGCGTGTCCGGGTCGACGACTTTTCGAAGATCATCGCCAGCGTCCGCCCTGGATAGGATGCGCGCATGCGCCGCGACTTCCAGTCAGACTTCAGTTCTGCCGCACGCCGCAGCAACGCTCGATACTCGCTCGCTGAAAGGTCCGACAATGTCAGGAAATGCCTGGGCATGCTGCCTCTCCCTCCTGAAGGAATTCAAACATATTCTGCCCTTATAAAAGGCGAGCCCGGCATGCGCCGGGCTCGGATATCTGGCGCGGGTTGAATCGGCCGATTACATCGGCAAGCCATGGGCGGCCGCGCCCATGAACAGCAACATGGGAATGGAAAGCGCAGTATTGACCCGCGAGGCCAAGAACGCCACACGGCGCGCCTTCGCCTTTTCCGCATCCGTGGCGGACACCATGCCCAGTACCTTTTTCTGGTTAGGCCAGATCAGAACCCAGACATTGATCAGCATGATGGTGCCAAGCCAGGCTCCCATGCCGATAGTTGTCAGCGCGGTGTGATCCCCGCCCTGGCCAATACCCAGCGTAAATACACCATGCAGTGAGTAGTGCCCCGCCGAACCAATATAGAGGGCGCCGGACACCCAGGTGACAACCGCAGCCCAACGGAACCAGAGCAAAGCCCGTGGCATGATGTATTTGCCGATGGCGGCCGGGCCGGGCCCCTCCTTGTCAGCATTGGCCTGTGCCATGGCCGGGGCGTTCACGAAATTGAAGAAGTACAGCAGGCCGATCCAGGTGATCCCGGCCAGGAAGTGCACCCAGCGTTCCAGCGATAACATCATTATCGAATCCATGTTCGCCCCCCGCCGTTCAGGCGCCCGCCAATGCTTTGATGACAAACATCAGGATCACGGCCAGTACCAGGCCCGTGACGATTGTGCCGCTGATCGAATCAAGTGGATTCATACTTTCCCCCCCGTTATTCCAGCCACTGCCCGATGTGGAACCGAAATTATACTACGTTGACACAGGCTTTCGTGCGCAGGCCCGGGGCAAATTCACGTACCCACGCGTTGCCGCCACTCGTTGCGCGGGTTGCAAAATCTCGTATACTCTTATTCTTGAGTAATTCTGTCAGGTATTGCCATTCCCGGGAGGGCTACGCGACCCATGAGCACAATAGATGAGATCAGGACAACCCTTGCCAGCAGCCCCATCGTGCTGTTCATGAAAGGGACGCCGGATTTTCCGCAATGCGGTTTCTCCCTGCGCACGGTGCAGGCAGTGAAGGCGTGCAACGTCGATTTCGCCTATGTCGACGTGCTCGCCAACCCCGATGTTCGCGCCAACCTTCCCAAAATCTCGAACTGGCCCACCTTTCCGCAGGTTTTCGTAAACGGTGAACTCCTGGGCGGCTGCGACATCACCCTGGAGTTGTACCAGAAAGGGGAACTGCAACCCTTGCTGGAAAAGGCGGCGGGGAAAACGGCAGGGAACTGATTCAGCCTCTGTCTCCGTCGCGCAGCCAGATACAGCGGCCGGCACTGAGACGATCTATGTCAGCGAGACGGTGCTGGTGGGCCGCTAGTTCCGCGGCACTTGGGCGAATGACGCGCAAACTGCGGCCGGCCTGATTTGATGAGCGGGCTGCGCGCGACGCAGATTCGGTTGGCGGGGATTCGACTCCGTCCAGCAGCAACGCCGCCTGACCACCGGTCATCGCCAGGTAAACGTCGGCCAGCAATTGTGCGTCGCGCAGCGCCCCGTGCACATCGCGCGCGGAATTGTCCACGTGATAGCGCGCACACAGCGCATCCAGGCTGTTCTTCTGTCCGGGATGCAGTTGCCGAGCCAGCGCCAGGCTGTCGATCACCGTGCAATGATCCGCGAACCGGCCCCATTCAGGCCCGAGCTGTTTCAATTCGGTGTTGATGAACTCCACATCAAAGGCGGCATTGTGGATGATGACCTCGGCATCGCGAACAAAATCCAGCAACTCCTGAACGATCTCGGCAAAGCGCGGCTTCCCGGCCAAATCCTGCAGGCTGATGCCATGCACATTAAATGCTCCGGCCTCAATGTCCCGATCCGGATTCAAATAATGCCGGAATTCCCGGTCGGTTCGGCGCCGGTTCCGCAGCTCGACGCACCCGATTTCGATGATGCGGTGCCCCTGGAGGGGATCCAGCCCGGTGGTTTCCGTGTCCAGGATCACCTGTCGCATGAATTTTCTTTCCTCAGTCGCTGGACTCGCCGGCGAGCAGCCTTTCAATTGCCGCCACGGCAAGTTGATCCATCCGTTCATTTTCGGGGTGCCCGCTGTGCCCCCGCACCCAATGCCAGCTTACCTCATGGGCAAGAGTGAGCGCCTCCAGTTGTTGCCACAGGTCCATGTTCTTCACCTGCTTGCGGCCGGCGGTCTTCCAGTGGCGCCGCTTCCATTGCGGCAACCAGATCGTGATGCCGTTTTTCACATACTCCGAATCCGTCGTCACCTGCACCCGGCACTTGCGCTTCAGCGCCTCCAGGGCGCGAATCGCCGCGGTCAACTCCATGCGATTGTTGGTTGTCTCACGCTCGGCGCCGGAGATCTCCTGTTCCCGCCCGGCATACCGCAGCAATGCGGCCCACCCCCCGGGTCCGGGATTTCCCTTGCAGGCGCCGTCTGTGAATATCTCCACGGTGTTCACGGGATTGTCCTGCGTGCGCTGGGCTCGGCCGCGCCAGCGGCGATAAGCGTGCGGCGCGATTGCCAGCGCAATCGCACCGGCGTCAATGGCAATACCCGCTTGCGCGCCACGATCAGCATTGCCCCTCCGAATGCCGGCCATAATGCGGCTCCCAGGTTTTCCAGCCAGCCCAACCGGCCAATGGCGCGCCGCAGCGGCGGACAAAATGCGAAGCGATCCAGGGAGACCAAATCAAAGTCCAGCAACGATAACCAGTCACGGATGCGTGCAACACCGTAGAACTGGCCGTTCCACGGCGCCTTGCGGCGCCAGCCCAGCGCCAGTCGCCACAGGCCCCACAGGCTCCATGGATTGAATGCCAGCAGCACCAGGTGGCCTTCACCAATCAAGGCGCGCTCCGCCTCCCGCAGTACCCGGTGCGGGTTCACCGCAAATTCCAGTACATGGGGCAGGATGATCACGTCAATACTGTCTGTGGCCAGCGGCAGACTGTCCGGCTCCGCAATCACGGACCCCGGTGGCAGGGGCCCATTCTTGTCCACCCACAGCAAAAACCGGTGGTGAATGCGGCTGGATTGGGTCAGGTCCCCATGCTCAAGCCTGCCAACCTGGACCAGGTGATACCCGAACAGATCCGGCAACACGCGACCCAGGTGCTGATTTTCCAGATCCAGCACGTACCGGCCCACCGGGCCGGTTATCCACTCCGCGATTGCCTGTGACACGGTGGGCGCAATCATGGTCATGGCTTACGGTGCCGCCATTTGCAAAAGCGGATTGACGGCGCGGATTCCGGCGGCGAGCATGAAGTCATGCTGGAGATTAAACCAGTCGCCGCCTTCCGCGACAATTACATCTGGTTGCTGATCAATCCGGGTAACCGCCGGGTCGCCATCGTGGATCCGGGGGATGCGGTGCCGGTACTTGCGGCGTTACAGGCGTCCGGGTTGCAGCCATGCGCCATTCTCCTTACCCACCATCACTCGGATCATGTCGGTGGTGTCGCCGGTTTGCTGGAGCAATTTGCGGTGCCCGTATACGGGCCGGCCGCCGAATCCATTCCATCCGTGAGTATCGGATTGCAGGATGGGAACCATATACACATTGAGGCATTGGCGGCGGATTTCCAGATTCTGGCAATCCCCGGACACACCCGGGGCCACATTGCCTATCAAGGGCAGGGCATGCTCTTCTGCGGGGATACGTTGTTTATGGCGGGGTGTGGCCGGTTGTTCGAAGGCACCGCGCAGCAGATGCTCGCCTCCCTGGATCGATTGTGCGAATTGCCGGATAACACCCTGGTGTACTGCGGACATGAATACACGCTGGTGAATCTGCGCTTTGCCGCCACAGTGGAACCGGAAAATGCCGATATACAGGCACGGACACAGGCCAGCACGGCACGCCGTGCCCGCGAAGAACCCACGATACCGGCAACCCTCGCACTGGAGAAACTTACCAATCCATTTTTGCGCGCCCGCGTACCCGCGGTGCAAGCCGCGGCCGCAAAACACGCAGGCAGGGATTTGCGAGATGCGGTTTCGGTATTCGCCGAGATCCGCGCGTGGAAGGACAATTTCTAAAACCGGTTTCAATTGCCGGTAAGTTGTTTTGCAGAGTTTTCATTGATTTAAAGCTTGACCGATCCGGAGTCGCCGCCTAGCATTTACTGCCGTGCGACTGCCACTAATCATTGCCCTGGCACTTGGTCTTGCCGCCTGCTCTTCTGATCCAACCCGGGTTGACGGGAGTGGTGCCGCCTCCCCCCAAACCGGCGTTTCACATGCAAAGATTTATACGATCGAACGGGGACAGTTGCGGGAAGCCCCGCCGCGCGAAGACATCAATCTGGCAGTCACCACCGACGTGTGGCAGCGCATTCGAACCGGGCTGTCGCTGGAACGTCACCTGGAACAACTCGTGGTGCGGGAAAAGCTGGCCTTCTACGCCCGCAAGCAGGAATTCCTGGACCGGATTGCCGAGCGGGCCCGTCCCTACCTTTTTTACATCATGGATGAGCTGGACAAGCGGGACATGCCTCCTGAGCTTGCTTTGCTGCCCATCGTTGAAAGCGCGTATCAACCGTTCGCATACTCCCGCAGCCGGGCCTCGGGGATATGGCAATTCATTCCCAGCACCGGCGTTCGCTATGGACTCAAACAGAATTGGTGGTACGACGGCCGCCGCGACATCGTTGAGGCCACGCGCGCGGCCCTTGACTACCTGGAAAAGCTGAACGCGGAGTTCAATGGCGACTGGATGCTGGCGCTGGCCGCTTACAACGCCGGCGAACTCAATGTGCAGCGCGCTGTTAACGAAAACCTCAAGGCGGGTCTGAGCACGGATTTCTTCTCATTGCGCCTGCCGCGGGAGACCCGTGGCTATGTCCCCAGCCTGCTCGCAGTCAGTGAACTGCTGGCCAATGCTGATCGTTACAACGTGCAATGGCAGCCCATTGCGAATCAACCCCATTTCAGCATCGTGAAGATCGACGGGCAGATTGATCTTGCCACCGCGGCCAAACTGGCGGATCTATCACGCGAGGAGTTCCGCAACCTGAACCCGGGATTCAACCAGTGGGCCACCGACCCGGACGGTCCGCACCGCCTGCTGGTGCCGGTCAGTACCGGGCAGGAATTTGCCCGCGAGGTGGCGCAGCTGCCGCCGATGGAACGGGTCCGGTTTCAGCAGCACGTGGTGCGTAACGGCGAAACCCTGGGCGGCATTTCACAGCGTTACCACACCGGCTTGGACGCGCTGCGGCAGGCCAATAAACTGCACGGCACCCTGATCCGTGTCGGGCAGGTCCTCGTGATCCCAACCGGCGGGACCCCGGCCAGTGCACCGGTCATTGCCGGACGCAGCGCTGCGACCCCGGCAACCGCAGGCCCTGGCCCGGTGGCCGGCGGCGTGAAGACATATACCGTGGCGCGCGGGGATTCCCTCTGGAGCATCAGCCGTGGACACGGCGTCAGTGTCGCGCAGTTGTGCGCATGGAACCAAATCAACCCCCGCACCACGCTGCGCCCCGGGCAGAAACTGCAGGTCCGCGATGACGTGAGCAGCACCCCTGCCGAGGAACCGGCCGCGATCCAGGTCGCCTACACGAGCCCGCCGCAGACCGCCAATTACACCGTTCGTCACGGCGATTCGCTGTGGAACATCTCGCGCCGCTTTGGCGTCTCCGTGGCGCAATTGCAGCAATGGAATCAGCTCGGCCATGGCAGTGTCCTGCAACCCGGCCAGACCCTGATCGTTTCCCAGCCCGTTGCAGACATTCAGGGCGCCTGAAGCGAGTACCTGCCGCCGGCACTAAGCCGGCTCACACGCCATCACAGCGGGCCGATTTCCTGTGGCTATTGTGAAATTCCTGTTGCGCGCCCTTCTGCGGCTGCTTTATCGCGTTCAGGCACACGGCATGGAGCACTACCATGCCGCCGGCAAACGTGTGCTGATCGTGGCAAACCATGTCTCGTTTCTGGACGGTGTCTTATTGTATGCCTGGCTGCCTGAGACCCCGACTTTTGCCATTAACACCCAGGTCGCATCGCGCCCGGTGTTTCGGCCGTTCCTGCACTTCGTTGACCTGTTCATCCTGGACCCCACCAAACCGCTGGCGCTGAAGTCCATGGTGCACTTCATCCGCTCCGAAAAGAAGGCCGTCATCTTCCCGGAAGGACGCATAACCGTAACCGGCATCCCGATGAAGGTGTATGAAGGGCCGGGGATGATCGCCGAACGAGCGGAGGCCCAGGTCCTGCCCATCGCCATCCAGGGCGCCCAATACTCGCCCTTCGCCCACATCAGGAGTCACCAGACGCGCTGGTTTCCCCGCATTACGCTGACGGTTTATCCACCGCGACGATTACTGGTCGATGCGACCGCCACCGGCCACGAGCGGCGCAAGACCGCCGGGCTGGCCATGCAAAAGATCCTGCTCAACCTGTACCATGGCACGTTCAATGCGCGCCGGACGTTGTTCTCCGCGTTTCTCGACTGCCTCCGGCAGCATCCTCCGGGGCAGCCATTCATTGAAGATAACAACCGCGCACCACTGACGCCGCGCGCATTCCTGATCCGGATTCTGCTGCTCGGGCGCGCCATCCGCAAACACGGCACAGAGGCCGAAATTACCGGCGTGCTGCTGCCGAACGTCGTGGCAACACCGGTGTTGTTCCTGGCGCTGCAATACCTGGGTCGCGTTCCGGCAATGCTGAACTATACGGCCGGCGGTCAGGCGCTGGCGCTGGCGTGCCGTACCGGTCGCCTGCGCCGGGTGTACACCTCGCGAAAATTTGTTGAGGCGGCGAAGCTTGAGGCAACACTTGACGCATTGCGTGTGGAAGTCGAGGTGCATTTTCTGGAGGACCTGCGCGCGCAAATCGGCTTGCTCGACAAGCTGATGGCGGCGCTGGCAACGCCGTGGGTGTCTGCCCTGTATGCACGGCAGGCATCCAATCCGGATCCGGATCGCCCCGCGGTCATCCTGTTTACCTCAGGTTCCGAAGGCACTCCCAAGGGCGTGGCCCTGTCCCATGCAAACCTGCTGTCCAATTTCGCGCAAGTGCGTTGCCACATAGATTTCCGGCCCACGGACCTGATGTTTTCCTGCCTGCCGTTGTTCCATTCCTTTGGCCTCAACGCCGGATTCCTCATGCCGCTGCTGGGCGGGTGCCGGATATTCCTGTATCCGACGCCGCTGCACTACCGGATTATTCCTGAACTCATTTACGAACTCGGCGCGACAATTCTTTTCAGCACCAACACGTTTCTGAAAGGTTATGCGCGTTGCGCCCACGCCTACGACATGCACACCTTGCGCTACGTGGTCGCGGGTGCGGAGCGCCTCAGCGACGAAACCGTGCGCAACTGGCAGGAAAAATTCGGCCTTCGTGTCCTGCAAGGCTATGGCGTCACCGAGGCCAGCCCGGTCATCGCGGTCAATACTCCCTTGAATAATCGGGCCGGCAGCGTGGGCCAGTTATTGCCGGGCATGGAGTACTATCTGGCGCCGGTGCCCGGGATCCAGCACGGCGGCCGCCTGGTAGTACGTGGGCCAAACGCCATGCTGGGCTACCTGTTGCTGGATCAAAACGACATTGTGCCGGTTGGAACCGAACGTGGCCCCGGCTGGCACGACACCGGCGATATCGTCACCATTGATGCCGCCGGATACGTGACTATCCTGGGCCGCGCAAAACGATTCGCCAAGATTGGCGGCGAGATGATTTCGCTGACAGCGGTGGAAGAACTGGCCCAGCGCGTTTGGCCGGGGAAGCCCCATGCCGCACTCAGCCTTGCCGATGAGCGCAAGGGCGAGAAAATCGTGTTGGTCACGGAATACCAGGGAGCAACTCGACGGGAACTGCATGAAGCGGCACGGCAGATGCAATACGGGGAACTCCTGCTGCCGCGCAAGGTTGTGCTGATTGATGCGATGCCGGTGTTAGGCACCGGCAAACTTGATTATGCCGCCTTGCAGCGGCTGGTGCAGGAGGAAGACGCGCAAAACAGCGGGTGGATTCGTCGCTTCGACTTTTTCAGTGGGAACCGGTAAGGGGCACGAATCCCACCGGTAACACGTCTTCCTCGTGCACAGTTCCGTGCTCATCCTTGCGCAGTAACTTCAACCATTGGGTGGCGCCGGCGGGACCCACCGGCACGATCAGCCGCCCTCCGGACCGCAACTGCTCAAGCAATGGCGGCGGGATCTGATCCGGAGCCGCAGTCACCAATATGGCGTCAAACGGCGCGTGTTCCGGCCAGCCATGATAGCCATCGCCGATACGCACCTGCACATTGGAGTACCCGAGCCGGCGCAAATCCCTTTCCGCCCGTTGCCCCAGCTCTGAAATGATTTCAATCGTATAGACCTGCCGGGCCAGCATCGCCAGCACCGCGGCCTGGTACCCCGAACCGGTGCCGATTTCCAGAACCACGTCTTCGGGTTGCAGTTCGGCCAATTCAGTCATAAGCGCGACGATGTACGGTTGGGAAATGGTCTGACCATGCCCGATGGGCAATGCGCGGTTGGCATAAGCCAGCTCGCGCAGTTCCTGTGGCACAAATTCATGCCTTGGCACGCCGCCCATAGCCTCAATGACACGGGCGCTGAGCCGCTGCCGGCCGGTGTGTGCCTGGGTGCGGGTGACCGTTGTGGCGATCTCATCCAGCATGCGCAGACGCGGACCCTTGAATTCATCATCAGCCATGGAAGGCGAGCTCAGGGACAGCCCCACCATCAGCAGCGTGGCGCCCAGACAGTTCCACCAGGAATCGGAGCCAGTCATGCGGCAAGCTTAGCAAAGTCACGGGTCTTCGGCGGTACCGGGAAGCGCTGCGAGACCGTTATGATAGGCGCTCACATCATTCAAGAGGTCCGGGTATGGACAGACTGCGCGCCTGCATACGGAATATTCCGGACTTTCCCAAACCCGGAATTCAATTCAAGGACATCACTCCGCTGGTCAGGGACCCCGCCATGCTGCGTTTGACGGTGCATCAGCTCATACATCCTTTTCTCGGCGAGAGACTGACCGCTGTCGCCGGCATGGAGGCAAGAGGATTTATCTTCGGCAGCCTGGCGGCATGGGAACTGGGCATCGGGTTCGTGCCGCTGCGCAAGCCGGGCAAGCTGCCCTATGACGTGCAGGCCATCAGTTACGACCTGGAATACGGCTCCGCCAGCCTGGAAGTGCATATGGACGCCGTGACTAGTGCAGATCGCGTGTTGCTGGTGGATGATCTCATCGCCACCGGCGGCACCGCGGCGGCCAGTTGTGAATTGATCGAGAAACTGGGCGCCCAGGTGGCGGGGTGCGCCTTCGTTGTGGAGCTCGACGGGCTGGGTGGAAGGGGAAGGCTTTCCCGCCACCGATTCCATTCCCTGCTCAAATACTGAGGCGGTCAGATCAGGCCGCCGTTGATATTCAGGACCTGCCCGGTGACATAGGCGGATTCATCCGAGGCCAGGTACACTGCCGCCGCCGCCACATCGGCGGCGACGCCAAACCGGCCCAGCGGGATCTCCTGCCGGCGCCGCTCAAGATAATCATCCGACATCACGCCATCGGCAAATGCAGTGCGGATCCAGCCCGGGGCCAGCACGTTGACACGAACTGCAGGCGCAAGATCCCGCGCCAGGGAGCGGCTGAACCCCAGCACGCCGGCTTTCACTGCGGCGAACATCTGCGGATTGCGACCGGGCAGGCCGGAGAGCGCCAGATCCCAGGACATATTCAGAATCACACCCCGACCGGCCGTCTGCATTAGTGGGGCTACGGCCCAGCAACATTCCATGGTGCCTTTCAGATCCACATCCAGCAGGCGTCGTAACTTGGTCTGGTCATCCTGGGCAGCACCGTCGCCCGTCAGGATGTCGGCGCCGGCATTGTTGACCCAGATATCCGGCACGCCGATATGGGACCGTGCGCGTTCGATCAGCTCCGCAACGCCGGCGCTGTCCCCGACATCGGCACGCACGGCGAATGCCTGCCGGCCGAGGGCGCGGATTTCACCGACCACGTCCTGCGCGCGCCGGATGGATTCGCGATAATTGACCACCACATCGCAACCCTGCGCGGCAAACGCCAGCGCGATGGCGCGCCCGATGCCACTGCTGGCCCCGGTGACCACTGCCTTCCTGCCCTGCAGTCTCGAATCGTTCATCGCCCGTGTATCCCCTGGTTTACGCCCGCCCGGCACCGACAACGGCGCGAGCTATAATGCCCGCGGAAATTCTACACTACACGTCCCGGCTCTCCGGCCGCTGTACGCTGTTTCTGTTGAAGGAGCTGGCAAATGCCAATTGAGCAATGGGATCCGCGCCGCGACGGGGCATTGGACGAAGCCGGCCTGCGTCGCAAACTGGAGTCGCGCGGCTACCGCGGCACAACCTATGTTTATCCCCCGGGCACCGTTTTCCCCGCACATGCCCACGACGTGGACAAGATTGACGCCGTGCTGAGCGGTCAATTTCGCATCGAACTGGAAGGCGTTGGGCACGACCTCCTGCCCGGGGATTGCCTGCACGTGCCACGCGGGAAAATCCACAATGCGGCAGTAATCGGCCCGTTGCCGGTGATAAGCATCGATGCAATTAAAACGCCGGCCTGAAGCCCCGCCGTCGACCGCGGCGCCACGCCTGTGGGTCTGCCCGGGTTGCGGGTGGGAGGTCAGATCACCGTTTTGCCCGGACTGCGGGGAACGTCCGCTGGAGCCAGAGGAACTGCTGCTCCGCTGCCTGGTGAACCGCCCGGGCCTGCGGACCCTGGCGTTCATGAACGGCCAGCGGCAGCCATACCTGGGGCCATTCCAGTTGTTCATCCTGGCCAACCTGCTGTTCTTTGCGCTGCAATCCTTCCTCCCCGAATTCCGGATCTTTTCAACACCGCTTGAATTGCAGGTACGCAACCAGCCCGGGAGCGAACTGGCCCTCGACCTGGTTGCCCTGCACCTGGCCGCTGCAGGGTTGTCATTCGATTCCTACGCGCCGGTTTACAACCAGGCGGTCTCCGTGAACGCGAAGTCACTGATCGGACTGATGGTGCTGCCATTTTCGCTGTTTCCGCCGCTGGTGTTCTGGCGCTCGGCACACCCGTATGCGGCCCACGTGTTGTTTTCGCTGCATTTCTACGCCTTCATGCTGCTGCCCCAAGCACCCGCTCCAGTTGCGCGCGCAATCCGGACATGACCTCCAGCGCGGCACCGGCCAAATCCCCCGGTCCGTCCTCCGCGAACCCCATGGCGCGCAATAACGGCAGGCAGTCTTCCGGCGCCATGGAAAAACTGGAAACATTCCTGAGATCAAACAGGCGCAGGCAGGTTTCCAGGCGGCGCAGAAATTCGTAGCCCCGTCGCAGTTCACGGGCGGAATCCGTCGCCAATAACCCGGTCTGCTCGGCGCGTTTGAGAATGTCCCGCGTGGAGCAGGACTGCAACGCCGGGGTACTGCGCCCGTGGCCCAGTTGCAGGTAATGGCAGACAAAATCCACATCCATGATGCCGCCCCGGCCGCGTTTCAGTTCCAGTCGCCCCCGTGGTCTGCCCAGTTCCCGCTCCACGCGCAGTCGCATCGTCAATATCGCCTCTCTCAGCATGGCCAAGTCAGGTTGGGCGTAAATAAAGGGTTGAATCTGCGCCAGTGCGCCAGCCCCCAGTCCGGACGGATCAAACACGGGGCGGCAGCGGGTCATCATTTGCCGCTCCCACACCTCGCGTTCCGCGCTGTGGTAGTCAATGAATGACCGCACCGAAGTGATCAGGGCGCCGGCCGTGCCGTGGGGGCGCAAGCGCATGTCCACTTCGTAAAGTGCCCCCAACGGTGCAGCGGCCGCGATATGGCGCAGGAAGCGCCGGACCCGGCGCGCCACCTCGGCACTTTCATGGCCACCTGTGCCCGGCAAAAGAAAGATCAAATCCAGGTCCGAGCCAAAACTCATTTCGCCGCCGGCCAGCCGCCCCATGCCCAGCACCGCGAAATCCTCACCCAACTGCCCCGGGGTCAACTCGAATATTTCCAGGCTGACGCCCAGCACGGCCTCCGCCAGCCGCGTCAATGCCTGCTCCAATTCCGCAGCCGGCAACTCCCCGCGCAGCCAGTGCACCAGCGCTGACAGCATGAATTCGTTCTTGCCGAGTCGCAGCTGGTCCAGGGCTGCCTCCAAATCGGCGCCAGTCCCGGCCCGGCGCAAATGACGCTGCATGTCCGCCACCGATCCTGATACCGGCATCGGCGCATCGACATGCGCCGCGGCACTGGCGCCTGCATAAAAAAGAAAGCGCGTGAAATACCAACTGGCGCCGAAGACCCGCGCCAGCATCCCGTCGTCCCGCGGGATTTTCCCCCAGCCTTCCTGTTTGCGCACCTGTTCCCAGCGTTCCAGGCTGCTGGCGGCGGACTCCGGCCGCCAGACCACATTCACAGCATTGCGACCGGTAATGGCGACGTTCATTCCCGGCTGCCTGGCGGCGGCAGGATGCGTTCAAACGCATTCTGTGCCACGGATCGGTTCACCAACAATTCAGTTTCAAACATCTCCAGAAACTCGTCGTCTGAATGTCCGGGCAAACCCAGGGACCGCGCCAGCAACAGTCTGTGCGCGGGGTCTTCCGGCAATTCGTGCGTCTGCTGCTCGTCGATCATCTGCAGGCGGTTTTCCAAGCGGCGCAGAAACAGGTACGCGGCGCGCATGTCCCGGGCATCGTCCGCCGGCACCAGCCCGCACTCCGCAAGTCCGGACAGGGAACGCAACGTGCTGGTGGATTTGAGCCGGGGATGGCGGGCGGCGTTGACCAATTGCAGGATCTGCACAAAAAACTCGACGTCCCGGATCCCACCCTCGCCGACTTTCACGTTCCACTGGCCGCGACGCCGGCGCGCGCTGGCCATGTCGTTCTTGATGGAGACGAACCGATCCAGGTCTTCGCTGCTGAGGGAACGCCGGTAGAGGAACGGCTGCAGGCGTTGCAACAATTCATCGCCCAGGACCATGGCCCCGGCGACCGGGCGCGCCCGCAACCAGGCGATCCGCTCCCAGGCATCGGAACTGGCCTCGTAATAATGCTCCGTGTCATCCAGGGCCATGAACAACGGGCCGCTGCGACCCCAGGGCCGCAGGTTCAGGTCCACGCGGTACAGAAAACCTTTTTCGCTCCTCTCCTCCAGCAACCGGGAAAAGCGCAGCAGTCCATCCATAAGCTGCTTCTGAAATACCTCGATTTCCCCATCCGTGCCATTGGCGCTGACATAAATCAGATCCAGATCGGAGCTGAAATTCAACTCGGCGGCGCCCAGCTTGCCCAACGCGAAAATACACAGCGCATCGCGCGGCTTTCCCAGGGCGCCGCCGATGCCGGCCAAATCCAGTGCCGACCCGACCGTCCGAACCGCCAGGTCACTCAGATCCTGCAATACCTGCTCGTAGGGTTGCCGCGCCTCCAGATCCACGGCCGCGATGCGCAGCAATTCCCGGTACTTGGTCTCGAGCAAAAGGTCTGGATCGATGACCCGATGCGCGGGTGGCAATATGGGTGTGCCGGAACCGATGATCGCCATGGCGGCGGGTTGCCGGCAGATAAAATGAAACAGGAAACGCGAAATGCTGATGAGATTTATGACGGCGCGCAGGGATTCCGGCGCCAGTGCATCCAGTATCCGGCGCGCCTCCCCGTCCTCCCGCAACTGCTCCAGCCGATCCCCGGCCGCCCGGGGATCCGGCGCCGCCGCCAACAGTTGATCCACGGCGGCCATCACACCTTGGTGTAGATCTCCCCTCCCCCGTCACGGAATTCCCGCGCCTTGTCCGTCAGCGCCTGATCCAGGGCGGCTTGTGTGCCATCAATGCCGTGGAGTTGCGCGTACTCGCGCACATCCTGGGTGATCTTCATGGAACAGAAATTGGGTCCGCACATGGAACAGAAGTGCGCGGCCTTGTGCGCATCCTTGGGCAGGGTCTCGTCGTGGTATTCACGCGCCCGCTCCGGATCCAGGCCCAGGTTGAACTGATCCTCCCAGCGAAACTCGAATCGCGCCCGCGACAAGGCATTGTCGCGCAGTTGCGCCGCCGGGTGACCCTTGGCCAGATCCGCTGCATGGGCGGCAATCTTGTAGGCAATGATGCCTTCACGCACGTCGGCACGGTTAGGCAGTCCGAGGTGTTCCTTGGGGGTCACGTAGCACAACATTGCCGTGCCGAACCATCCAATCATCGCGGCGCCGATGGCCGAGGTGATGTGGTCATAACCGGGGGCAATGTCCGTGGTCAGCGGGCCGAGGGTGTAGAACGGCGCCTCGTGACACTCGCGCAACTCCTTCTCCATGTTCTCGCGGATCCGGTGCATGGGCACATGGCCCGGGCCTTCTATCATCACCTGCACATCATGCCGCCATGCCACCTGCGTCAGTTCTCCCAGCGTGCGTAATTCGGCAAACTGGGCCTCATCGTTGGCGTCGGCAATGGAGCCGGGACGCAGGCCGTCGCCCAGCGAGAACGACACATCGTAGGCGCGCATGATTTCGCAGATTTCTTCGAAGTGTGTATAGAGGAAATTCTCGCGGTGATGGGCCAGGCACCACTTGGCCAGGATCGAACCGCCGCGGGAGACGATGCCGGTGACCCGCCGCGCGGTCAGCGGAATATAGGACAGCCGAACCCCGGCGTGGATGGTGAAATAGTCGACGCCCTGTTCGGCCTGCTCAATAAGCGTGTCCTTGTATATCTCCCAGGTCAGGTCCTCGGCCTTGCCATTGACCTTCTCCAGGGCCTGATAAATCGGCACCGTGCCGATGGGAACCGGAGCATTGCGGATGATCCACTCACGGGTTTCGTGGATATTCTTTCCCGTGGACAGATCCATGACCGTGTCCCCGCCCCAGCGGATCGACCACGTCATCTTTTCCACTTCCTCGGCCACCGACGAGGTCAGCGCGGAATTGCCGATATTGGCATTAATCTTCACCAGGAAATTACGCCCGATGATCATCGGTTCCAGCTCCAGGTGGTTGATGTTGGCGGGAATGATCGCGCGCCCGCGTGCCACTTCCGAGCGCACGAATTCCGGCGTGATTTGCCCAGGTATCTCAGCCCCGAATCCTTCACCGGCATGGCGGCGTAACAATGACGCATCACGGTAGGACTGCAGCCGCAGGTCCTCCCTGATGGCGACAAACTCCATTTCCGGCGTAACGATGCCGCGTCGTGCATAGTGCATTTGCGTGACGCAGGCGCCGGCGCGGGCGTGGCGCGGCAGCCGTTGCCCGGGAAATCGAAACTCGGAGACGCCATCAGCGGAATGCCGGCGGCCAAAAGCTGAACTCAGTTGCTCCAGTTGCCCGGTGTCATCGCGCGCTTCAATCCAGCGCTCGCGGATGGGGGCCAGCCCCTGGCGGAAATCGATGTGAACCGCGGGATCCGTGTACGGACCGGAGCTGTCATAGACCACGATGGACTCATTGGGGACCGGCCCCCTGGCGGTTGGGGTCGGTGTACAGGTAATCTCGCGCATGGGAACCGCGATGTCCGGGCGGCTGCCACGCACATGGATTTTGCGGGAATTCGGGAAGGGACGCCGCACATCGGCGTCACCGGCATCGTCATGCAACAGATCAGGAACCGCGCTCATGTTTCAATCCTCCTGCAGCTTAAACGCGCGCCCGACCGTTCTGTGCTTGCGTTCCCTACGCCGGTACTAGCCGGATCAGGTTCGAAGGGTTAATCTCAGCCCGGTCTGGGGCGCCCCTAGCAGCACACGTTTCTTCTGTATAATACCACGCCCCGCACGGCCCCCTCTGACGCGTTTTCAAGGCCAACCAACATGGACTTCGAACAAGCACGCCACAACATGATCGAGCAACAGATCCGCACCTGGGAGGTCCTGGATGTGACCGTGCTGGACCTGTTCCAGACCCTGCATCGGGAGGATTTTGTGCCTGCGTCATTTCGCCGCCTGGCGCTGGCAGACATTAATATTCCCCTACCCCACAACCAGCTGACCATGACCCCCAAAATGGAGGCCCGGCTGCTGCAAAGCCTGGCCATCCAGAACATCGATCGCGTGCTGGAGGTGGGGACCGGATGTGGTTTTTTAACCGCGTTACTCGGATGTTGCGCCGGGGAAGTCCACAGCGTGGATATCTTTCCCGAGTTCACAGTCTCCGCGGCGCCGAAATTGAACCGCCACGGCATCGGGAATGTGCATCTCTATACCGGCGACGCGGCCTTGGGATGGCCGCAGGCAGGCCCCTATGATGTTATGGTCATTACCGGCTCGGTACCGGTCCTGCCAAATGTGTATGCGGAGCAACTGGCGACAGGTGGCCGCCTTTTTGTCGTCGTCGGTCAATCACCGGCCATGGAAGCTTTGTTGATAACCCGGACCTCCGGCGGCGGCATCTGTCGCGAATCCCTGTTCGAAACTGACTTGCCGCCGTTATTGGGCCTGCCCGCCCCGTCAGCATTTCGATTCTGATCCGGGCGGCAACGTGCAGATTGTCAGTCCGAGAGTTCTGGAACAGGTGCTGAACAGCGGGCCAGCCCCCCGGCTGGTGGATGTGCGCGACCCATGGGAGTTCGACTTGTGTCGGATCGCCGGTTCCGAGAACATCCCCATGGCGGAACTCATGGGACGACTGGATGCTCTGGGCAAGGAGGATCCCATAGTTGTTATCTGCCACCATGGCGCGCGCAGCCAGCAGGTGGCTGCGTACCTGGACAGTCTCGGCTACAGCAACATCATGAATTTGGAAGGGGGCGTCGACGCCTGGTCACGGGTGGTCGACCCGGAAATGCCAAAGTACTGAATAAAAATAGAACCCGACTCCATTTAATACTTAGGAACAAACATGAATAATTCAACTACCCGAACGCCGCTACTATTTCTGGTTACATTTTACAGCGTCCTTTTATTGACCGGCCCGGTTCACGCCACCGATCTGGTCGAGGCCTTCAATCTCGCCCTCGAATCCGATCCGGAATATCGCCGGGTGGCGGCTGCCAATCGCGCGGTGCTGGAGCAAAGACCACAGGCCATTGCCCAACTGCTGCCTGCAGTGCAAGCCACCGGTAACTCCTATTACAACGATCAGGACATCAGTTCCGCATTCATCCCGGTGGGTGAAGGGGGCGGGGTAAAATTCAATAGTCACGGTTATTCACTCAATCTTTCCCAGCCGCTGTTCCGGTTCGACCGTTTTGTCCGTCTGCTGCAGGCGAACAGCCGCATACGGCAGGCTGAGGCCGAGTATGCCGCGGCCGAACAGGACCTTATGGTCCGTCTCTCCCAGCGCTATTATTTTGTTCTTGCCAACCAGGACAACCTGGCCTTTGCCGAGGCCGAGGAAAAGTCCCTGGCCCGGCAACTGGATCAGGCCAAGCAGCGGTTTGATGTGGGTTTGACCGCGATCACCGACGTCCAGGAAGCCCAGGCTGGCTATGATCGCGCAGTGGCGCAACGGATAGCCGCGGCCAATGGCATTGACAACGCGCGTGAGGCGCTGCGCGAAATCATTGGTGTGTATCTCGAATCCCAGGGCGCCCTGTCGGAAGACATGCCGTTTGTTGAACCGGAACCCGCGGATCTTGACCAGTGGACCGAGACTGCCTTGGCGCAAAACCTGCAGATTACGGCAGCAACAGAAGCTGTTAACACCGCCCGCCAGGAAATCAAGGTGCAGAACTCCGGTCACCTGCCAACGCTGGACGCGGTCGCACGTTACGGTTATGACAAGACCGGCGGACGCTTCGGGGCCACGAAGATACATTCCGACGTCGTGGGCCTGGAATTGAACGTCCCCTTGTTCTCGGGCGGGTTTGTCAGTTCACGCGCCCGCGAGGCCCATGCGCGCCTGGACGAGAGCCTGGAGCGCCTGGAAACATCGCGCCGTTTGGCACAGCGCCAGACCCGGGAATCCTACCTGGGCGTTATTTCGGGCATCAGCCAGATCCATGCCTTCAAACAGGCATTGATTTCGAGCGAGACCGCGCTGCGCGCGACGGAGGCCGGGTTCGAGGTGGGCACCAGAACTGCTGTCGACGTAATTGCCGCGGAGCGGGTTTTGTCCCAATCCAGGCGCGACTATGCCCGGGCGAAATATGAATACATTCAGAATTCCCTGCTGCTGAAACAGGCCGCGGGGACGCTGTCACCCGAAGACCTGGCCCGGCTTAATCAGTGGCTCGCCTACTGAGTGACAGGCCCCGGGTTTTGACATGACCGCATATGCGATGGTTTCGCTGGCCGACTCGGTGCTGGTCGTCATGGACATCCAGACCAGGTTGACTGCGGCCATGCCAATGAAGGTGCTGGCACGGCTGCAACGCAATACCGGGTTGCTGCTGCGCGGTGCCAAAACGCTGGGTGTGCCCGTGTTTGCCAGCGAGCAATACCCGGAAGGATTGGGGGAACTGGAACCGGACGTCGTCAAACTCCTCCCGGAAGGTTCGCGGCGCTACCAGAAGACCTGCTTTTCGCTGGCGGGCGTGGAAAAATTCATGGCGGATCTCGCCGCCAGCGGCAAAAGGCAGGTAGTGCTCTGCGGCATGGAGGCACATATCTGCGTGCTGCAGACCACACTGGATCTCGTGCGCGCCGGGTATGAGACATTTCTCGTGTCAGACGGCGTGTGTTCGCGGCAACGGGAGAGTTATGAAATCGCCCTGGCCCGATTGCGCGATGGCGGGACCATCATTACCGATGCAGAGGCGGTTTTATATGAGTGGGTGGGTGACGCCCGCCACCCGCAGTTTAAGTCGGTGCTGTCCCTGGTGCGCTGACAGGTTGACGCAAAACTACTGCGCGGCCCGTCTGCTTTGTCGCGTGCTCGCTCGTCCCTCGCCTATCTATCTGATATGTCTCGGGACTCGCTCCGCGTCTTCGCGCAGCCGGGCCTGCTCATGACGTTTTGCATCAACCTGTGCTAACCGTATACCGCAGATCGCGGCGTTACGCGCCGGTAACTTTGCGGGAGTGCGCCACCCGTAGCTTCTTGTCCTTGCGCCGGGACTCCCGCGCCAACGCGGCCTTGTAACGCACCATCCTGCGCAACAATTCCGGCCGGCTCGTGCCAAGTATTTGCACGGCCAGCAAGCCGGCATTGCGCCCCCCACCCACTGCCACGGTTGCCACCGGCACGCCACCCGGCATTTGCACCACGGAGAGCAGCGAATCCAGCCCTTTGAGACTTTTACTTTCCACCGGCACGCCGATGACCGGCAACGGTGTGTGACTGGCGACCATCCCCGGCAGGTGCGCGGCACCGCCAGCACCGGCGATGATGACCTGCAATCCACGCTTTACCGCTGACTTGGCGTAGCGCGCCATGTCCTCCGGCGTTCGATGGGCGGAAACAACGCGCACTTCACAAGGCACGCCAAACTCCGCGCACACCTGGAACGCGGCCTCCAGAGTGGGCCAATCCGAATCGCTACCCATGATTATTCCCACCAGTGGCGTCCGCTTTTTCATGGCTGGCCTCCAAATGAAATCATTTCCGCTGCCGAATTCGCGCGCGACAAAACCTGCGTGGGATCGGTACCCAGCGCGCAAACGTGGCCCATCTTGCGCCCCCGCCCGGCATGCGCCTTGCCGTAAATATGCACGTGCACCCCGGGCATTTCCAGAGCCCCATTCAATCCTGCCGGCCAGCCTGAGCCTTTGTCGACACCCAGCAGGTTCACCATGACCGCAGCCGGTACAATCATGCGCGTCGATCCCAGCGGCCAGCCAAGCACGGCGCGCACATGATTCTCGAACTGGGAGCATTCACAGGCCTCGATGGTGTAATGCCCGGAATTATGCACGCGCGGCGCCAGTTCGTTGATGAGGACACTGCCATCCACCATTAAAAACATTTCCACGCCGAAACTGCCCAGCCCACCGACCGCGGCCACCGCACGACGCGCCAGCTCGGCGGCCCGGGCACCGACGTCAGCCGGCAACGAGGCCGGCGCCTTGATGACATGGCAGATATGGTCACGCTGCACGGATTCCACGACGGGGTAGGCAGCCGAACTTCCGTCGCGGGCCCGCGTGATAATCGCCGCCAATTCCCTATCAAATGAGCAGAATGCCTCCACGAACAACTCCGCCTTCCCCGCACCGAGATTTTCCCATCCGGTTGCAGCATCAGCAGCGGAACGCACGGTGAAGTTTCCCTTGCCGTCGTAGCCATTGCGGCGCGTTTTCAGCACCACCGGCCAGCCATACTCGCGGCCGGCATCATGTATGTCCTGGGTGGACGCCACCATGCGAAATGCGGAAACCGGCAATCCCGCCTCTGCCAGGGTGCTCTTTTGCACAAACTTGTCCTGCGTCAGGGCAATGCTGTGCGCGGTCGGCAACAATCGGGCGCCGGACGCCTCCAGTACGCGCAATGCGCCCGCATCCACGAATTCGTTTTCCAGGGTGATGACATCCGACTGCGCGGCCAGTTGCAACAGGACTTCCGGATCGTTCCAGTCGCCGACGATAGAATGCAGTGCCAGGGTTGCCGCCGGACTGGCGCTGCTACGTTCAAGCACGATGACATCGCAACCCAGTTGTAGTCCGGCCAGAGCCGTCATCTTCGCCAGCTGGCCGCCGCCAATAATGCCGATGCGGGGATGGTCCTTGTTGCGAACTGGTTCCATGTTTTGATCCCGGACAAATAAAAAAAGGAATCCCCGTGCCGTAACCGGCACAGGGTGAAACGGAATTATGAGCCCCGGTTCCGGTCCCGGCTAGAACAGTCGGCCGAGGAACAGATAAACACTGTCGTGACCCTGTTCGGCGTGGCCATATCCGAGATATACGGGGCCGACCACCGTGTCAACGCCGAGGAAAATGCTGGCGGCCAGCAACGCATTGTCAGTGGCCAGGCTGATATCGTCCCGTTCCTCATACACGTTGCCGTACTCCATCGACATGCCGACGTATGCGGGCAACCACTCGATGTTGCCGATGCGCCGGTAGAAACCACCACGCAGCAGCAGAACCTGCTGACCGCTGAGCTGCTGCTGGACGAACCCGGAAAGCCGGGTAAACCCGCCGATGCGAAAGCGATTCTGAATCGGTGCCACCTCGTCCGCGGTGTACTCAAACTGGACAGCGCCGAACACACTGGTTTTACCCCAACTCCTGGCCCCGCCGGCGTTCACCAGTAATTGCGAGAAATTGTCATCCGCACCCAAATCTTTCAATGATTCAATCCAATCGATCGTGCCAATTGCGCCGGAGTGCGGGAAGTTGCGGTTGTCCACCGTATCGTAGGTCAGGCGGGCATAGGCCTCGGCGCTGTCAAAATCCTCATCCGCTACCGCCGGATCGCCAATGCGAAGATCCGCTTCGCCGGCATAGCGCCGCAGCCCGACGCGGACCTCGCCCCAGTGCCCCAATGTGCGTCCCACTGACAGCGCGCCGCCATAACGGTGCACGCGGAACTCCTCCACCTCATCGTCACCCTCAAAGCGGCTGATGCTTTGCGCGTTGTAGAAGACCTGCGGGCTGATGAAGAAACGCAGCGCCGCACCCAGTGGCTGGTAGAACTCCGCAAATGCCAGCGGTGATTCACCCACCTGGGCTGCGAACCGCGCCTCCCCCGCGTAGCGGTTCAGCGCGGTCTTCAGCATACTCGCGCCGATATCCCAACTGCTGTCCCCATTCAGGTCGGAAGCAAGGGCTACTCCCAATTGTATGTAGTTCGGCCCCCAGCTTTTCTCCTTCACGTGCACCAGCAACCCCCGTTTGCCGCCTTCCTGCACCAACTCGTAACGGACGCTCTCGAAAATGTTCCATCCGTACAGTTCCTCGATGGCCTGTTTCAGTTCCCCGTCATCCAGGGGTTTGCCAATCAGCGGCTGGAAAGGATGCAGCAGGACATTTTCGCCGATGGTGGTCTCGGCATTGACGCGGACAAACGCGATCTCCGGCGGGGTTCGTGAAGGCGCACGACGGGCAGTCACACTGTCCGTGGCTTTTCCGCCCAGGTCCGCGAGCAATCCGGCGAGCTGACCCTGCGAAGCTGTGGCCGCCTTCTCACCAATGGCGATAGCATCGGCAGCACGCTTGAAATCGGACGTGGTAATGTCGCCAAGGTCTGGCTTGATGTACACATCCGTCTTGCCGAGGGTCCGGAGTTGTTCTTCCACATTGCGGGCGCTGAGAATATTCGATATCTGCCCAATCACCTTCAGGACTGAATTGATCTCTTCGCGCTTCATCATCGGCGTGCCCACATCCACCACAATGACGATATCCGCGCCCATGGCGCGGGCCACGTCAATGGGCACATTATTCGAGACCAGCCCATCCACCAGCAACCTGCCTTCGATTTCCACCGCGTCAAAGGCGCCGGGAACTGCCATGCTCGCTCGAATTGAGCGCGCCAGGTTGCCGGAGTCGAGTATCAGTGCCTCACCGGTTTCAATGTCCGTTGCCACGGCCCGAAACGGGATCGGCAACTCATCAAAGGTCGGCACGCCCGCGACATGCTGGGTCAGGCGCGCCAATTCCAAGTCGAATTTTTGTCCCTGGATATATCCCAATGGCAGTTCCAGCTTCCCTTTCTCATAGCCGACATATTTCTTGACGAGGTAATTGTCGTCGTCGCGCTTGCGCCGGAACTGTTGCTCGGGCCGCGGGGGCTTGTCGTCCAGCACATCGTCCCAATCCATGCCCACCATTTCACGTTCAATTTCCTCCGGACTCAGGCCGGATGCATACAGCCCGCCGACAATGGCGCCCATGCTGTTGCCTGCGATGCAGTCGATGGGAATTTGCATACGTTCCAGGACCTTGAGCACGCCCACATGGGCCGCCCCGCGCGCGCCGCCACCGCCGAGCACGAGGCCAACCTTTGGCCGGCCCGGATCTTTAGCCGCAAGGCGATCACACGGCGCCGCCTGCGCCGGAATCGCAATCCACAGCAGGGACAGGCCAAGGGCGGCAAGCACGCCGCAGGAACGGTTTAAAGACTTCATGGAATGCTCCTCAGATGTCCCGTGCCGGGATTTAATGTAGTGCATGTGCGTTCGCTAATTCGGTATTCCGGGCAGACCTTCCCGGATGCGGCGCGAGAAATCCGCTTCCGCCCCGGCGTTCTGCGCGCGATCATTAATCCTGCTGCGATCCAGCAACTCCGGGAAAGACAAGCTGGAATCCAGGCGTCCCTGCTCATACAGATACTCCGGAACGTGCCCGCTCAGCAGCAGTTTCCACGAGTAATGCAGATGCCCTGGATTGACCCTGCTATGCAGCCAGATATTGCTCGTGCAGTTGGTCAGAATTGTATTGTAGAACTCCGGCTGGACACGCAGGGAATTGATTTCGCGGATGTACTCCAGGAACAGGCGCCGTCCATTTTCAATCGGCCCGGCGACCCGATAAAGATAAACATCCTCGGGCGGGTCCGCCCGGTAGTTGGTCCGTAACCGGATTACGTCGCGTTCATCGGCGACCACATAGAAAAGTTCGAACTGGCGGAATAGCCCCTTGACCGTGGAGTAGCCCTCTCCGATCTCATCCCGCCGCTCGATGGAAATCGCGAGATGGTCGTCTGCCCCAAAATCAAAGCTCAGGAATATGTGGGCAATGTCCGGCCCCGCCCAATACGAAGCTATGACGTCGACGGCATTCAGTTCCCGCAAATCAAAGGTCTTATCGTAGTACGCCTCGGAAAAATCTGTTTCACCGCGATAGTCAAAGTTGCGGATGTTGTGAAGAGTAACCAGATCCCCGTCAATGGTCGCGTATGGCGCAACCGCGACTTCAGGTTTCCAGTGGCGATCATTGGACGGCTCAATGCCGCTCCACCAGAACAGCACACTGGCGCACAGGCACACAAATCCGGCCAGTGCCCGGCGGCGCCAACGGGGGATCGTAAGGCCGACCAGCAGGGTAAGGCCTGCCAGCCCGGCACCGCTTGCCAGAGTGCCGGCCAACAGGGTATTAGTCGCATAGGAAAAATAAAGGGCGGCCGAAGCCCACGCGGTGAATCCAGTCACCAGCAGGTACAGAAACCCCATTGCCAGGATTCTCATGTGAGGAAGGTCTGGATAAATCGGTTCCTGTGTCGAACTGTCATTCCGGCGCAGGCCGGGATCCCTCGAATCCAATCAGTCAATGGATGCCGGCCTGCGCCGGCATGACGTATTAAGGATTCGATCCAGGTTTAGCTAATGCAGTTCGCCGAAGATGTAGTTCTGCCAACTGACCATGCGCAACAGGATCTTGCGCATGATCGCCACATGGTGCCAATGTTTGGTGTATATGGCGGCCGCTCCGACCACACCCGCGGGTAGATGGTAGGGAGAGGTGTCATCCTCAAGCTTGATGACGACCGGCACGCGGCCCGGCATGGGCACGGACTCCACCGACTGCAATGCGCCGCCAGTCTGCGCCTGGCCCTGAGCCAGTACCGGCAGGATGCGGTCGACCTTGCCTTTGAATACCTGTCCGGGAACGGCCTTGTAGATCACTTCGACCTCATCGCCTGGCTGAATTCGTTGCAGCGAGTTCTGCCAGAATGCGCCCACCAGCACTTGGTCTCCGGATTCGCTGTGGATAAAGGTCATCACCGGCCGCAACGGCAGGGTCACCGCGCGGAATCCCGGCCGCACCAGGAGTTGCGTGACCATGCCGTCCGTCGGCGCGCGCACCGTAGTCTGTTCCAGATTCCAGCGCGCCTGCGCCAGTTGCGCAACGATCTGACGCACCTGCGGATTCATGCCGCCACTTTCCGCTTCGAAGCCAAGCCGCGCCTGCTGCTCCTGCGCCTGTGCCTGAAGCGACTGTTCGGAAGATTGCCTTACCGCGGCCTGCGCCTGCTGCATCTGCGCCTCCGTGCTCTCCAGTTGCCGCTTCATGCGGTCATATTCAACCTGGGCAACGAGCCCCTTGGCCACGAGTTCCCGGTAACGTGCTTCCTGGGTGCGCGCCAGTTCCAATTGGGCAGCAATCTGGGCCACCAAAGCCCGTGCCTGATCCTGAGCTTCCCGGCTCTGGCCTGTTCCGGCTTCCGCTCCGCGCAACTGCTGTTCCAGTTGCGCCGCGCCTGCATTGGCATCCGCCAGCGCGGCCTCAAGCCGATCCACTTCGTACTGGTACGGTCTCGGGTCAATCCGGAACAGCACGTCACCTGCCTTCAGTGGCGTATTCGCCATCACCGGCACCTCGATGACCTGGCCTTCAACATTGGGGACAATGGGCGTCGTGACAAAATACTCCCGCGCCAGCGTGGTGTACGGATGGTTGTAATTCATCACCAGCAAAACCAGCGCGATGAGCACGAAACCGCCGAGTATTGCGGTCGGCACGGACCATTTGTTCAGTGGGATCTTGAATATCTTGAACACCGCCCAGCAAAAGCCGGTGTAAGTCATCAGCATCAACGCTTCCATGTCATGCCCCCTGTGCCGCGGACGGGCCTTGCGCGGCATTCCCTTCCAGGGCGGCAAGCCTTGTTTCCAGCGCTGCCAATTTTGCGGTTAATTCCGGTGTATTAGCGCCCCCGGATGAAAACCCATAGCCGCGATCGGGCCGGTAGATGGTTGCCCAGATCCACAGAAACGGCCAGATGGCATGGAGCGTCATCAGGCTCACCCAGCCCGCCACATGGATGGCGTCCTGGTGCGGATGATTGCGTTTCACTGCGATCTCATAGGGGATGTCATGGATCGCGATGATCAGATAGAAACACACCAAAGCACCGAAAACCATGAATACCAAGGCCACATAATTCAGGAACATGATTCAAATCCTTGTCGGTTTCAGACCAACGGCCAGAATTTGCGTTGCCGGTCGCATGCTAAGCCATTCTCTTCATCTCAATCCAGTTTGCACCGGGATCGTTTAAGCCTAGACTATGCTACCCGATTCAGATCAATAAGTTGACCAGCACGGCGCTATAAACTTCGAAATTAATCGTATCCGCCATGGGAATCCCAGACTTCCGTGCGGGCCATCCTGAATATTGGCGCCAACGGCGCCATAAGTCAGTTGCTCGCACTTCTCGCAAAAGCCTAACTGTCCCAAATATCAGCCAGGAGTTATGAACCATGAAATCGTTTCCCCTTATCGCGTTTCTGTCCCTTCTGACCCTCACTTACACCCCCTTCGCGCTGGCCGAAGCCGGCCGGTCCGGTTTTCTTGAGGATTATTCAGGCCTTCAGCCGGATGCTGATCGCCCTGGCTCGATGATTTATCGCAAGCCGGGAGTTGATTTGGCCAAATACAGCAAGATTGCCATTGCACCGGTGGAAATCTGGTACAGCGACGCCAACGAATACCAGGGCATCTCGCCCGACGATTTGAAGCTGATCGCCGACAGCTTCCGGGCCGCCCTGGTGAAACACCTGGAGCCGGATTACCCGGTCGTGGAAAGTGGCGGAGCGGATGTACTCGGACTGCGCCTGGCCATCGCAGAGGTGAAGACCCGGAAAAAGGGCCGCACCGTCCTGAACTTCACGCCGGCAGGATTTGCGCTCTATACGCTCAAGGACATCGCCGGCGCCAATGTGATCCTCAATGACGCCATCATCGAGGCAGAACTGGTGGATTCGTCGACCGGCGAGCGGCTCGGCGCCATCGTGGACCAACAGCAGGCAACGGCGGGCAAGAAGACATCGTGGGCGAGTCTGGATGCCGCGTTGACCTATTATGCTCAGCGCTTTCGCGCGCGGCTCGATGCTGAACACGGCAAATCGCAGTAATACGAAGAGCGACGCAATACCGGACATTTCTCGAAGAGGAACTCATTATGACATCACGCACCGCGTGGCTCATACGCGCATGGCTGCTGGCATCGGGCCTGTCAACATTACCGGCCTCACAGGCGGCTGAAGCCCTTGACCGCACGGTTCTGCCGATCGCAGAGCCTGTCTACCCGCCGATTACGGAACTGGATGCGCGCAACGCGAAGGCGCCGCCACGCTTCGAGGTGAAGGCGCCCGAGGGCGCGCCCAATGTAGTAATCGTGCTGATCGACGACATGGGCTTCGGCCAGCCGAGTACCTTTGGCGGTGGTGTCGCGATGCCGACGCTCGACCGGCTCGCTGCGGACGGTTTGCGTTATAACCAGTTCCACACCACTGCGCTGTGTAGTCCGACGCGCATTGCGCTCAAGTACGGCCGCAACCACCATAACGCCAACGGGGGCTCGGTGACGGAGATCGCGACCGCCTTCCCGGGCAACCAGGCCCGCGTTCCCAACAGCGTCGCGCCGCTCGCCGAAATGCTGCGCCTGAACGGCTACAATACGGCCGCATTCGGCAAGTGGCACGAGACGGCGCCTTGGGAGGTCAGCACTTCAGGCCCATTCAACAATTGGCCGACGCGCCAGGGCTTCGACAAGTTCTACGGCTTCATCGGCGGCGAGACGAACCAGTGGTCGCCGTTGATCTACGACGGC
>MGYT01000162.1:1614-8416 GCA_001801865.1 Gammaproteobacteria bacterium RIFCSPLOWO2_02_FULL_61_13 | reverse complement strand
AGATCAAGCTCGGCGTCGTGCCGAAGGGCACCAAGCTCGCGCCCAAACCGGCGCCGATCAAGGATTGGGATGCCCTCAGCGCCGAGGAGAAGAAGCTGTTCGCGCACGAGATGGAGGTATTCGCGGGGTTCGGCGAGCAGACCGACCATGAGATCGGACGGCTGGTAACCGCGATCGAGGACCTCGGGGCGATGGACAACACCCTGTTCATCTATATCGCCGGCGACAACGGCGCGAGCGCCGAGGGCAAGATGACCGGCTTGTTCAATGAGACTTCCATGTTCAACGGCGTACCCGAACCGATTGAGTTGCAGCTCAAGAATCTCGACAACTGGGGCGATCCGTCGACCTACCCGCACTACGCGGCGGGCTGGGCCGTGGCGGGGGATACGCCTTTCACATGGGCCAAGCAGGTCGCGTCCAGCTACGGCGGCACGCGCAACGGCATGGTTATCCACTGGCCGAAGGGCATCAAAGCCAAGGGCGAGGTGCGCTCGCAGTGGCAACACGTGATCGACATCGCGCCGACCGTGCTCGAAGCCGCGGGACTGCCGTTTCCGAAAATGGTCAACGGCACGAAGCAGAAGCCATTCGACGGTGTCAGCCTTGCGTACACGTTCAATGATTCCAACGCCAGGGACCGACACGTAACGCAGTACTTCGAGATCATGGGCAATCGTGCCATTTACCATGATGGCTGGCTCGCCGGCACGGTGCATCGCGCACCGTGGGACACGACACCGCGTGCGACCCTGGACGCGGATATCTGGGAGCTCTATGACGCGCGCAAGGACTTCAGCCTCGTCAACGACCTCGCCGCCAGGGAACCTGCCAGGCTCAAGGAGATGCAGGCATTGTTCCTTGCGGAGGCCGTGAAGAACAGCGTGCTGCCGATCGACGATCGCAGCCTCGAGCGCTTCAACGCTGCGCTTGCGGGGCGGCCCGACCTCATGGGCGGCCGAACATCGCTGACGGTGTACGACGGCATGACCGGCATGTCGGAGAACGCCTTCATCAACGTGAAGAACCAGTCGCACTCGGTCACTGCCGAGGTCGAGGTCCCCACGGGCGGCGCACAAGGCGTGGTCATCGCCCAAGCCGGTCGCTTCGCCGGATGGAGTCTCTACTTCAAGGACGGCAAACCGGCATACGCGCACAACTTTGTCGGCCTGCAGACGTTCACCGTGGCGGCGCCGGAAGCGGTTGCGCCGGGCAAGGCGAACGTCCGCATGGACTTCGCCTACGACGGCGGCGGGCTCGCCAAGGGCGCCACGGTCGCGCTCAGCGTCAACGGGAGGAAGGTCGCGGAGGGTCGCCTCGATCACACCGTGCCGATGGTCTACTCCGGCGATGAGGGGACCGATGTGGGCGTGGACAACGAGACCCCCGTGACCGATGCCTACAAGCAAGGCGACAACCGTTTCAACGGCAAGATTTACAAGGTGACGGTGGACGTGAAACCGACCACGAATTGACACTGGAGGATATTGACGCATGAACATTCGCAGCATTCGACTGATCCAAAGCATCGCAATTGCAGCCTGTCTTCTGCTTTTAACCACGGCGCCGGGAGCGCAGGAACCGGCCGAATCCTGGGATGGGTTGAAACTGGTACCCGGGACCAAGGTCGCCGCCGCCTATGTCCACCCGGATGCGGATTTCAGACAATACGGCAAGTTCGTCATCACTGAACCGTACATCGCCTTCAAAAAAGACTGGAAGCGCGAGCATCGAGATGTTTCTGCGAGCGAGATGGAACGTATCAAGGAGCGACTTGGCCACCTGTTTGTCGAAGTGTTCACGGAAGCACTTGAAGAAGGTGGATTCCCGGTGGTCACCTCCACCGGGGAAGATGTTCTGGTTCTGCGACCGGCGTTGATTGACCTCGACGTGACGGCGCCCGATATCATGACCGCCGGGCGCAGCCGCACGTACGTGACCAGTGCCGGTGCCGTCACGCTCTATATCGAATTACTGGATGGAGCAACAGGGGCAATGCTGGCACGCGCCATAGACCGCAAGGCGGGCCGGAATACGACGTCATTCCAGATTTCATCATCGGTGTACAACGCAGCAGAGGCGAGAACGGTTCTCAAGTTCTGGGCCGGACTCCTGCGCGACCGATTCAAGGAAATTCATGGTCGCTGATATAGTGACCAGAACGGAACTTAATTCATCATCAATTTCATCAACCGGAGACTTGGAATGAATCCAGACAAGTCAATGCTTCGAACTCACCTCTTCTGCATGGCGCTGCTGTTACCGGCGTTCGGCATCGCACAGGAGCAGCCGTCCGCCGCGGCACCGCCAATAGATCCGGAGGCCATGGAAATTCTCCAGAAAATGGCGAATTACGTGTCCAAGGCCCCGAATTTCAGTGTCAACATGCGTGCCGGCTATGACGCCGTGCAGGATTCCGGGCAGAAGGTCGAATTCGGCGAGACGCGCAGGATTTTCGTGCGGCGTCCTGGCCACCTCCGCGCCGAGATCGAGGAAAGCAATGGCGATCGCAGCGTAATAATCGTCGACGGCAAGGAACTGATCGCGTTTGATGAAACGCATAAAGTGTATGCCAAATCTCCGATCGCGGGCACTGTCGACCAGGCGATCATGCACTTCGTCGGCGAACTCAAGATGCGCCTGCCGCTGGCGGCGCTGCTGCTGAGCACGTTCCCCGCGGAACTCGATCGCCGGGTACAGGCGCTTGAATTTGTCGAAGAAACCACCATTCTGGGAAAGCGCTGCGACCACCTTGCGGCGCGCACGGAAGATGTGGATTTTCAGGCATGGGTGGAAAAAGGTGACAAACCCCTGCTGCATCGCGTGATTATCACTTACAAAAACGAGGCAAGTGCACCGCAGTTTTGGGCGCAGCTTTCCGACTGGAATTTCAAGCCCGCCCTTACTGACAAGCAGTTTACCTTCGCACCGCCGGCTGGCAGCAACCAGATCCAGTTCGCGGCCCATATGATCCGGCCTGCGCCAGCAGACGCTGCGCCGCAGCAGAAGACAGGAGGCAAGCCATGAAACTTCGATACACGTTACTCGTAGCTTCGCTGCTCAGCGTATTCGTTTTGCTGGCAGTCCCGGTTCAGGAAGTCGATGCACGCGGTGGCGGCGGTGCTTCACGCAGCGGCGGTGGCGGGGGCGGAGGTGGTTTTTCGCGCAGCGGTTCGGCTTCCGGTGGCGGTTTCTCGTCACGGTCCAGCGGTGGGGGTGGGGGCCAGCGGTCGAGCATGAGCGGTGGCGGCCAACGTTCCAGTATGAGCGGTGGCGGGCAGAAGGCAGCAGGCACGAGTGGTGGCGGGCAACAGGCATCCAGCATGAGCGGCCAACGCGCGCAACAAGGTTCGTCGCAAGCATCTGCCCAGGCATCCCAGCGTCAGCAGCAGACCTCTTCGCAGGCCAGCCAAAAGTCATCCCAGGCATCATCTCAAGCATCCCAACGCCAGCAGCAGGCTTCTACCCAGCAATCGACAAACCAGCAGAGTCGCCAAGGCCAGCAGCAAACGACCCAGCAAGGTCGCCAGGAGCAACAGACACAGTCCCAGCAGGCGCGATCGGAGCAGCAAACACAAACACAAGAGAGTCACCAGACGCAGCAGGATCAGAACAAGCAGTCCCAATCGGAAAATCAGCAATCGCGCCAGACCCAGCAGGATCAGAATCGGGAGGACTGGCAGGACCATGGCAGTGAGGCCCAGGAGGACCGCCAGGATTTCTATGATGACGAAGTCGATGGCGACTGGGACGGCTATTACGGCGATGACGATTGGGAGGAGGCTGTCGTGGCCGGCGCCGTGATTGTCGGCACAGCGGCGGTGGTCAGCGCAGCGGCGACACCCACGACTTCAACCACTGTCGTGTATGCCCAGCCGGCCATGGGCGCCTACGTGACGACACTGCCCTGTGCACCGGTAAAGACTGTCGTGAACGGCATCACTTTTCTCAGTTGCGACACCACGTGGTACAACCAGGTGTATTCCGGTGGCGGTGTCGCGTATGTAGTTGTCACCCGGCCGCCAGGATATTAGTTGTCCGCAAGGGCGTGCTTCCTGCACCGGAAGATTGTGGACGCAGAGCGGTTCGGGGTGCGGGCCTGCCAGGCACGACGATGAGCGTTTCAAATTCCTAAGGAGAAGTTCTCGTGCAGATAAGAAATCGAATTCTGGTCCCGATTGTGCTGTGCGGGCCACTCTTAGGCGCAGCCAACGTGTCTGCCGGGCAACTCGGCCACTATGGGCCTTCCTACCCCAATGTCCGCGACCTGTTCGTCCCGCCGGAGCCCGGCATTTATTACGTTCAATACAATTACCTTTATACCACTGACACCCTGAAGAACCGGGATGGCGACACGGTGGATTCGCTCAGCATCGACGGCCCGCTCGGCACCACGACCCTCGCCGTGGAACCGGAACTGGATGTGTTCGCCGTCGCCCCGGCGGTGCTTTGGGCCAGTCCGTGGAAAATCTTCGGCGCGCGCTATGCTGCGATGGCGACGGTCGGCTTTGCCGCCTCGAGCGTCGATGCCGCGCTGAATCTGGCCCGGTTCGGACGGTTTCGCGATCAAACAATTACCAAGTCTGTCGAGGCCGACGTGGGTGGCGTCAGCGATCTTTTTGTCCAGCCGCTGTGGCTGGGATGGAGCGGCAAGCATTACGACGCGGCCGCGGGCTATGGCTTTTACGCACCGACCGGTTCGGAAGGCATCAGCCTGGAGTACTGGGAGCATCAGTTCCAGGCTACCGGCGCATGGTATCCCTGGGAGGACCGGCGCATGGCGGTGATGGTGGGAGGCACCTACGAGTTCGGACATGAGCGGCAGGACCGGGAACTGACCCCCGGCGATCGGTTCACATTGAATTGGGGCATCAGTCAGTATCTCCCGCTGAAGAAGGACCTGACGCTGCTGGCGGAACTGGGAATCCGGGGCTACAGCCAGTGGCAGGTTGATGCGGATTCCGGCGCCGACGTACCGCAGATTCGAAATGCGCTGCTGAACGCCAAGGACGAAGTCCACAGCGTGGGTCTGCAGGTCGGACTGACCTTCCCCACCATCAATGCCAACCTGAATTTCTCCTACATGTGGGAGTTCGGAGCCGAGGCGCGCTTCGATGGCGAGTGGCTGGGCATGTCGTTCGCCAAGGGATTCTGACCCGCTCCGACCCAACTCGCGGTATTCGGTCCTGGCGCTCCGTCCTGGAGCGCGCCCCGTTCCCAGCGTACCGCAGATGACAAAAGCCGCTTCCATCGACGGGTACGTAAATCCTGCCCGCACCCATCGCCGACGATGGCGCCGCAACTCTTCCTGTTCCACCCGGAAGTGACCGCCGCACGAACGGGCTACCCTGGCCGGAAGACTTCCCACACCTGCCGCACTTTGGCTAAAAGATTGTGAACGCGGCTCCGGTCATCACGAGTAGAAGTCCGAAATACACGAGCGGGAATATCCATTGACATCGCCGATCGATGCGATCCCCGATATCGTGTCTTCCGAGCTTTTCCAGCGCGCCCACCTTCAGGTCGATAACGACCGCCGCGCACATGGTCAGGAAACTCAGATTCAGGAAGCCATGGATCAACGTGAAATATGCGATATGGGGGATGATGTCGTTTATCAGGAACAGGTAGGCGACACCGCTCAGGATGCCGATGAACGAGACGCTGATCCGATCCCCCACCGATGCTCGATCCATCCAGAACACCACAAATGAGAGCAATACAATCACGACGAGCGGAAGTACGACCAGCCGGATGACAAAAAATGGACGCCGCGCCACGTCTACATTCACGGCAAACGTCGACGAAACTCCCCGCGGTCCGGCATAGGATTCGGAGCGCTCCCGGATCGACGCTTCGATTCCAAGGACGGTCCATTGCGGGACGTTGAGGTCTTCCGCGAGGATGGCTGCGGCGCCGGATTCCACCTCAAGCACGACTTCAGTCCGATCAAAACCCAGAACCTCAAAGACCAGCTCCAGGCGCTGATGGTCAAACGGGAATCGCCTCAGGTCGAGGTCTGTTTCTGCCGCGGCGTTCAGCGTTTCAATCAGGGTCGAGGTTCCATCGGGCTGAACGCGAAGCAGGACGCCGTTTTTCTGGTACAGCCCGGATTCATTGACGAGAACGATCTGGGGATACCAGCCCGGCGAGATCTCGTTGAACTGGAAATTTCCCGTGTAGAACTTCTCCTGCGCCCCTGCCGCAGCGGGGTCGAATGCCTGGCGTGGATCACGCCACGTGAGCGTCAGAACACCGGAGAATTCGAAGGTTTCCGCGCCGTCATAGATTTCGTTGATGTCATGAATCACGAGGCCCGCCCGGACGACGACGGGTCCCGCACCATTCGGCGGCGCGAAAACCGAACTGTCGCCAGCCGCCACCCGCGGAGGACTGACTTCCGAAGCTGAGACTGGTTCGGCGACGGCCAGGTGACCGGCACATCCAAGCGCTGCTGCCAGAATCGCAAGCTTCGTAAAGAACTTGCTCACGACATGCGATCGCCGTGCGGGACAGCAGTGCCGGACACGATTCGGGGCACTTCCATTGTCAGTCGCACATCACGGTGCCCCGGCCAGCAGGGACTCGGCATTCTCTCGTACATTTGTGCCTGCCGCTGGCGGAAAAACGCGACATCCGGGTCATTGCTGAGCACCGCGAACTTGACGTACGCGTCGCGGCCCTTGGTATTGGGCATCGCGGCAAGCGCCAGCTTCGAACTCCCCGCCACGGTCACGGCTACACCGGCTCCGCCGGGAACGGCCATCAACAACGCGGTGGCGGTCAGGTTGCCCGAGAATCC
>MGYT01000162.1:339-1510 GCA_001801865.1 Gammaproteobacteria bacterium RIFCSPLOWO2_02_FULL_61_13 | reverse complement strand
TTTCCTTGTCGCTACCGAACAACTCGCCGACACCTCTCACTGCTCCGCCGATCTTATCCACCGGGTCGGTGACCAGATCCTTGGTGCCCTCCACGACGCCACCTGCCTTTTCCGTGATACCGGCCATGAATTCTTTTGAACCGCGGACCTGCTCCATGCGCGCCGCGGCATTGATTTCGGGAATGTAATTGCGCAGCGTCGCGGTCGATACCGCGGTCACCTCGCCCTTCGGCGTGTTGATCGTGTAGTGGTTCAGGAATCCGGCATGGGTGACGTTCTTATCCAACTGGTGGTTGGGCCCGCTCAACAGATCTTTCGGCAGGACTTTTATTGCATCCAGTGTCAGGGAGGTCTCGAACTCCGCCGCCAGGGCGGGGGCCAGGAAGGCAGCCAGAGCGGCGGCCAGTAATGTCTGCTTGAAGCTCATGCTTTGGGCTCCTGATTGGTGCAATAATTCAGGTGGAAAATGCCCGCTGTCGGAAGAAAACAGCACAAAAGGCCTGATTTCTGGCGTGACCACACTGATAATTGGGGCGCGTATTAGCGCACAATCAAATCCAATTCACAAGCGCCCGGTGACGCGTCGGGAATGGGCGCAGGGAGGGGTGAGACCCCTCGCCACTAATAGGTGTAACCCGTCAGCCTGCGGCCTTTTCGTTACTCTGTTGGCGGAACCGCGTATCCGGGGCTACAGCCAGTGGCAGGTTGATGCGGATTCCGGCGCCGACGTACCGCAGATTCGAAATGAGCTGCTGAACGCCGGGGACGAGGTCCTCAGTGTGGGCCTGCAGGCCGGACTGACCTTCCCCACCATCAAGGCCAATCTGAATTTCTCCTACATGTGGGAGTTCCGGGCTGAAGCGCGCTTTGATGGCGAGTGGCTGGGTATGTCGTTGGCCAAGGGATTTTGATCATCCACAAATCTTCATGTTTTATTGATATGAATCATCGCCCCACTGCGCCACAATCGCATAACATGGAAACCTTCCGTAAATTGACAGGAGTAATTTTATGTCGCTTCGAATGCTTATCGGATTATTCGCGCTTGTGCTTGGCGTTTTCCCTGCCTTTACACTCGCGGCCTCGCAAAAACCCAACATCCTCATCATCTGGGGCGACGACGTCGGCTACTGGAACGTCAGCGCCTACAACCAGGGCATGATGGGCTACA
>MGYT01000162.1:0-298 GCA_001801865.1 Gammaproteobacteria bacterium RIFCSPLOWO2_02_FULL_61_13 | reverse complement strand
TTCACCGACTGGTACGGCCAGCAGAGCTGCACGGCCGGGCGCGCGGCGTTCATCACCGGGCAAAGCGGCTTTCGCACCGGCCTGCTCAAGGTCGGTCTGCCGGGCGCGAAGGAAGGTTTGCAGGCGCGCGATGTCACGCTCGCCCGGTTGCTCAAGGCGCAGGGCTACATGACCGCCCAGTTCGGCAAGAACCACCTCGGCGACCTCGACGAGCACCTGCCCACCGCGCACGGCTTCGACGAGTTCATGGGCTCGCTCTACCACCTCAACGCCGAGGACGAGTTCGAGAACGAGGACT
>MGYT01000161.1:35927-50320 GCA_001801865.1 Gammaproteobacteria bacterium RIFCSPLOWO2_02_FULL_61_13 | reverse complement strand
ATGCCCTCATCTTTCAGGATGCGGATGTTCTCCAGCGCCACCGCCGCGGCCACCGGGTGCGCGGAATACGTGAAGCCATGGGAATATTCGCCGCAACGTTCGGTGAGCACTTGCGTGACGCGATCGCTGATCAGGACCCCACCCATGGGGATGTAGCCGGAGGTGAGGCCCTTGGCGATGGGCATCAGGTCCGGGCGCAGATTGAAATGCTGCGATCCGAACCACTGTCCGAGGCGCCCGAAACCGCAGATGACCTCATCCACCACCAGCAGAATGTGGTGCTTGTCGCAGATACGCTGGATCTCCGGCCAGTAGGATTCCGGCGGCACGATCACGCCGCCCGCGCCCTGCACCGGTTCGGCGATGAAAGCCGCCACGCGATCCAGACCCAACTCCAGGATCTTCGCCTCCAGTTGTTGCGCCACCTGCACGCCGAATGCCTGCGGATCGCGGTCGCGACCCTCGCCGAACCAGTAGGGCTGATCAATATGCACGATTCCGGGAATCGGACGCGCGCCGACGTCGTGAATGAATTTCATGCCGCCCAGGCTGGCCGCACCGACGGTGCTGCCGTGGTAACCGTTCTTGCGGCTGATGATGACGCTCTTCTGCGGTTCACCGAGCAATTCCCAATAGCGGCGCACAGTGCGGATGACGGTGTCATTGGCCTCGGAGCCGGAGTTGGTGAAGAACACATGCTGCATGTTTGGCGGCGCGATCTCCGCCAGTTTCGCCGACAGCTCCACCGCGAGGGGATGGGTGCATTGGAAAAAACTGTTGTAGTAGGGTAGCACCTGTAACTGGCGATAGGCGACCTCGGCCAGTTCGCGCCGGCCGTAGCCGACGTTCACGCACCACAGGCCCGCCATGCCGTCCAGGATCTGGTTGCCATCGTTGTCCCAGATGTAGACGTTGTCCGCGCGCGTGATGATGCGCGTGCCCTTTTCGCCCAGGGCCTTGAAGTCGGTGAACGGGTGCAGAAAATGATCGCGATCCATTTGCTGGTATTCGCGGGTGCTGCGTGCGAGGGCCATGGTGCGGCTCCTGAGTTGGATTCATGGGGGAACTGCCAGCGCGCCGGGTGGCGGGATCCCTTTGTGGCGGACCGTGTGCCGCAGGGACAGCGGCACCCGAGCCTACATGGATGTATTCACGGCGTGTCCGCCACAAAGGGATCGCGACGACCGGCCTGCGCTGGTATCTGATGGCGGAACATTCTACAATAAAGTTGAGCAATTGCTCAATAATTACCGAGAACCGGACCTGCACCCATGCTGGAACACGCCACCTCCTGGTACGCCGCCACGGCCAACAGCGACCGGCGCCGCCCCGCATTGCAGGAATCCCTGCAGGCGGACGTCTGCGTCATTGGTGCCGGCTATACCGGGGTTTCCGCGGCGTTGCACCTTGCCGAGCGGGGTTACCGTGTAATCGTGCTGGAGGCGGCGCGGATAGGGTGGGGGGCCTCGGGACGCAATGGCGGCGAGATGTTCGTCGGCCAGCGCAAGCCGCAGGATGAACTGGAAAAGATGTACGGCAAGGAGCGGGCGCGGCAATTGTGGATGCTGGGCCTTGAGGCGGTGGCATTGGTGTGCGAACGCATTGCCCGGCACCGGATTGAATGCGACCTGCACGCCGGCAATCTGGTGGCAGCCGCGAAACCATCCCACCTGCGGGACTTGACGCGCAACCGGGACAAGCTGGCGCATAATTACGACTACCAAAGCATTGAGCTGCTGGATCGGGAGCAGACCGCAGCCCTTATCGGCTCGCAGCGCTATCACGGCGGAGCGCTGGATCAGGGCAGCTATCATCTGCACCCGCTGAACCTGTGCCTGGGACTTGCCGAAGCCGCGGAAGCCGCGGGTGCCCGCTTTTTCGAGCAATCTGCTGTGCGCGGATACACGCGCAACCAGCCCACGCTGGTGCGCACCGATCAGGGCGAGGTGCGCGCCGATTATGTGGTGCTGGCCTGCAACGGTTACCTGGGCAACCTGGAACCGCGCATCGCCGGCCATGCGCTGCCCATCAACAATTTCATCGTAGCCACCGAGCCGCTCGGGGAGCGCGGGGCGCGGGCGATCCTGGCCCGTGACATTGCCGTCAGCGATACGAAGTTTGTCGTGAATTATTGGCACCTGTCATCCGACCTGCGCCTGCTGTTTGGCGGCGGCGAGAATTACTCGCCCCGGTTTCCCCGCGACATACGCGCCTTTGTCCGGCCATACCTGGTGAAGGTATATCCGCAACTGGCGGGTATCCGGCTGGACTACGGCTGGGGCGGGACACTCGCGGTTACCCTGAAGCGCCTGCCGCACTTCGGCCGCCTGGCGCCCAATGTCTTTTTCGCGCAAGGCTATTCCGGACAGGGCGTGGCGCTGGCAAACCTGGCCGGCAAGTTGATCGCCGATGCGCTGGCCGGTACCGCGGAGCGATTCGACGTCATGGCATCATTGCCGACACCGGCATTTCCCGGAGGCGTGTGGTTGCGTTATCCGGCGCTGGTGTTGGGCATGCTTTACTACGCGCTGCTGGACCGGTTGTGAAACCGGCGCACGGCGTTCGCCAGCGGCGCCGGCCGCACCAGGAGCGATCAACGCGGCGCGTGCGGCAGATACTGGATCTGACTGCGCAGCTGCTGGAACGGGAAGGGCCAAACCGGCTCACCACCAACCTGGTGGCGCGTGAACTGGGCGTCTCGGTGGGCACGCTGTATCACTATTTCCCCAACAAGCATTCCATACTGCATGTGCTCGGGGCCAACTGGCTGGATGCCTGGCAGCGGGCCTTCGATGCCGTCGCAGCATTGACCAGCGAGCGCACAACCGTGGCGGAGTTTGTGGATCTGGCGGTGGACAACATGCTCCCGGTGTATCGCTCACAGCGCGGGGTCCAGCATCTGGTGCAGGCGATGTTCACCATCCCCGAGCTGCGTGCGCTGGACGAGCATTCGGACGAACTGGCGGTTCGACGCCTGAAATTGATGTTCCGGCGCCTGCGTGTGCCGGGTGCCGCTTCCGAGCGCGAGCGGCTGGCGCGTTTATACCTGAAGATCAGCAATACGTTGCTGCTGGAGACGATCCGGCAGAAGGGGAGCGCGGCGCGGCGTACGCTGGCGGATCTGAAGCTGGTGCTGACGCACCTGCTGCGCGGGTAGGGCGGGTTTGTAGGGCGGGCTAAAGCCCGCCCTACAAAAGGCTCAATTGGCCTCGAAGACCGTCTGGCCGTTGAAGATGGTCGTGACCACCTGCGTCGCCGCCAGGCGGGCAAACTCGCCACGCTCCGCCAGCTCCACGATGTTTTGGTTCAGCACGATTAGATCCGCCTTTCTGCCCACCGCCAGCGTGCCGGTCAGATTTCCCTGCTGCAGCGCCGCCGCCGCATTGCGCGTGTAAGCGGCAATGGCGTCGTGGATGCTGATGCGTTCCGCGGCATTGAACACGAGACCACTCTCATTGGCCCGGCTTACCGCCAACGCCATGTGAAAAAACGGCCGCGGGTCGCGGGTATCGACCGGGGCATCGCTGCCCGCCACGATGACGCCGCCGGCCTTGAGGACGCTCTGCACCGGGTAGGCGTTTCTCATCACGTAACTGGCCGGATCATACAGATCGCTCATGTCCCTCACGCGGCTGATAAACGGTGTCACCAGCAGGTCGTAGGCCGGATTCGGCGACATCCACGAGAAAGTAAACGCCACATACAGGCCGAGCGCGCCGATGCGGCGCCGATCATCGGGGTGTATCAACTGGGCGTGGGCAATAGTGTAGGGCGCCGTATGCCTGCCAAACTCCCGGCGCAATTCGGCAAAGTTGGCTACTGCGACCCGCACGGCCCGATCACCGATGGCATGGGCGTGTATGGAGAAACCGTCCTCGGCCAACGCGTGCATGAAATTGCGGATGAAAGTCTCATCATGCTCCAGGCGGCCGTAATTGACTTCGCACTGGCGCGGATGGAAACCATGCTGGCCGCGGAATTTTTTGACCTGCGCGGCGCTCGTGTAACGGCCAGCCTGGGTCTGCACGGTCCGGCAGGGTTCCTTGTCCAGGTCCACATAGCCGGTGATTTCGATCCCCGGTTCCTTCGTCGTGGTCTTGAACAGCGGTTGCCGGTACGGGCGCAACACCGCGGCATTGGGCAGGGTCGGCGGGTCGTTGTAGGGATTTCCCTCCAGCACGCCGTCGATGAAGATCTTGGCGGCCGTGGCCTTGATCAGCGGGTGGTCCGCGTACTGTGCGCGGCTTCTGCGCAGATCAGCGAGCACGTCCGCTATCCGGATCGCGCCGGAATCCGCGGCGCGATAGGCGCCTAATTCCGGATACAGGGTGGCAGTGAGGCGGAAGTTCATTTCATGGTGTGCGGCCAGCGTCTCGAACAACGGCAACACTGAAGGCGATGTCGCTGCGTCCTGCACCGACGTGATGCCGCTCCACGCCAGCACCCGGGACACCAGCGGCATCTGCGCAGGGTCGATTTGCGTGAAGCCCCAGAGGTCGGGAGGATTCACCAGCAGCCGCGCGCCCTCGCTCAGTGCCCCATTGGGGTTGCCATCAGCGCCGACACCGATATATTCCCTGTATGCCGCGAAATGGGACTCCAATGTCCTGTCGCTCAGTCCGACGCGCCGGCCCTGTGAGTCGGCGGCCCGTTTCAGCGCGGCGCTGTTGACGGCGGCATGATGGCCATCATTGCCGCGCAGCAGGATCGGTACTTTTTTCGAGGCGGCATCCAGCGCGGCGCGCAGCGTTGGCAGTTGGGCGCCGGGCTGGTTACCGGCGGCGAAGTTCCACTGGTTTACCATCAACCAGCCATCGGTCAGCGGGTATTGGCCCAGGCAGGCCTTCACCCGCGTCGATAATTGCTCCAGCGGCAGGGGTTCGCTGTTGAGGTCGCAGGCATCGGGTTGCACCAGCCCGAGCACGTGCACATGGGTGTCGTGCAGACCCGGCAGCATCATCTTGCCATCCAGTCCGATAATCCGGGTCTGGTCACCGACAAAGGCGCGGGCGTCGGAGTTACTGCCTACAAACACGATCCGATCACCACGCACGGCGATGGCCTGCGCCACGGTGCGTTCCGCGTCCGCTGTGTACACGTAACCATTAAGGAACACCGTATCCGCCGCCGGCACATCCTCCACTGCCGGGGTGGGCGCGGACCTTTCCACCGGCCTCGCCTGCGTGGTTGCCGCCGGTGGCTCCGTTGCCTGATCGCATGCGCCCAGCAGCAATACCAGCGCAAGCGCGGCCAGCGGCCTAAAATGGCGAACCAGATGCAATGAAAGCATGAGAATGTGCCGGGACTGTGGGGAAGCGACTCAAGCGCAATTATACTGCACGCCTCCATGCCAGCCATGACCGAAATTCCCCCACAGCAAGCCGAAGCGTTGCTGCGTTCCCTGCGGGATCGCGGCGTCGAGTCAGTGCTGATGACCCTGTGCGATTTGGCGGGTCAACTGCGCGGCAAGACGCTGTCCATGGATAAATTCGCGGCCTGCCTGGCGCAGGGCTGCGCTTTCCCGCCCATCTTTCCGGTCACCGATTTCGCCGATGCGATCCTGCCGGTGCGGGTCAATGCTGCGTTGGATCGCCTCGGGGACGGCCACGCGCAGGTGGTGCGTGATACCTGCCGCGATCTGCCCTGGAGCGGTGCCGTGCCGGCGGTGATGTTTCTGGCGGAAATGACCGGCGCGGAGGCCCAATGGGATCCGCGCGTGTTGTACCGCGGGGTGCTGGAGCGCGCGGCCGAACACGGCGTGGAACCGTACCAGGCAGTGGAATATGAGTTCACGTTGTTGCAGGAATCCCATGACACCGTGCAGGCGAGGCAGTTCCGGGACCTGCTGCCCTTTGGACGCCAGTCGGATCTCTATGGCATCTGGCGCACACTGGCCGAGTCGGAATTTTGGTCTGAATTGCTGGCCGCGCTGACCCACGCCGGCATCCCCGTTGAGGCCATGCACCCGGAATTTGGATCCGGCACTTACGAGATCATCATGGCGTCGGTGCCTGGGATGCGCGCTGCCGACAATGCAGTCATCTTTCGTGCCTTGGTCAAGGCCCACGCGACGCGAGCCGGCCTGCTGGCCACCTTCATGGCGCGCTGGTCCGGAAGCGCGCCGGGCAACTCCGGACACATTCATGTATCCCTGCGCAATCGCGGCGGCAGGGCGGTATTCCACGATGACTCGCGGCCCGGGCAAATGAGCCGGGCTGGTCTCTACTTCATCGGCGGATTGCAGCGCTGGCTGCCGGAGATGTTGTTGATGCTGCTACCCAACGTGAACTCTTTCCGCCGCTACGGCGCGGGGGCATGGTCATTCGATCCGCGCTGGTGCCTGTGGGGCGTGGACAACCGCACCACGGCCATCAGGGTGATGCCGGGAGCGGCTGAAGAAATGCATCTGGAAGTCCGACTCCCCGGTGCGGATGCCAATCCTTATCTCGCGCTGGGTGCAGTGCTGGCCGCGGGACTGCGCGGCATGGAGGAATCCGTGGAACCCTCCGCAGCGCTGGTTGGGAATGCGTATGAGTCAACACGGGAATGGCCGGAGTCGGTGCGGCTGCCCCGGACTTTCGTGGAGGCCATCGAACAATTCGCAGCCTCGCCCATGGTCGCCGATTATTTCGGCGGCGAGTTCCAGCGTGTGTTTGCGGAGACACGGCGCTGCCAGGAGCGGGAGTCACGCGACGCAGTGAGCGAGTGGGAATTGCGCAGGTTCCTGTAGGGCGGCCGCTTCGGACATCCTGTCCTCTCGCGGCATACCCCACGTCCTGTGGGTAGCCGCTTCGGACATCCTGTCCTCGGCTTAGGCTCCTGCGTCGCTCTCGGTCTCCGCTCCCGGCTCGACCCTACCGGTTACTTCCCTGTAACCGTACCGCCTGCATCCCTGTAGGCGTCACGCGGCATACCCCACGTCCTGTGGGTAGCTTCAGCCCGCCATATTTTCGGGAGACGGCCGGCTGAAGCCGGCCCTACATACGCAGGACACCCACCATGATGCCTTCGATGGAAAATTCCTCATGGCGGAGGTCAATCTCGATGGGTTTGAAGGCCGGATTGGCCGGGCGCAATTGGACCCGGCTCCGGGATTGGTGGAAATATTTCACTGTTACCTCGTCTCCATTGACCCGCGCCACGACGATCTGGCCATTTTCCGCACGCCGGGCACGGCGCACTGCGATGAGATCCCGATCCAGGATGCCGGCGTCACGCATGCTCAGCCCGTGAACCCGCAACAGGTAATCCGCGCGGGGTTTGAACAGCCCCGGGTCCACGCGCAGGGTGTCTTCAATGTGTTCGGCGGCCAGCATCGGTTGCCCGGCGGCGACGCGGCCCACCACCGGCAGGGAGAATTCCGGGGTCAGCGCCCCCAGCGCCAGCAACCGGATCCCGCGCGAGGTACCCGGGATCATTTCAATGACGCCCTTCTGCGCCAGCGCGCGCAGATGTTGCTCTGCGGCGTTGGGCGAACTGAATCCCAACGCGGTGCAGATCTCGCCGCGCGTGGGCGGCATGCCGGATTTTTCGATATTGTCCCGGATGAGCTTCAGGATCTGGAATTGGCGCGCGGTCAGTTCGTGCATGCTGGCGTTCCTGTGTACTATATAAGTATACAGTATCACATTCACCCGGGAGAATCACTGACATGGAAGAACGGTGGTGCGTAGTGCCGCAGTTTGAATTTCTGACTGAAGAATCTGTCATTTCGAAGCCACGAAGTGGCTGAGAAATCCTGGGATTTTGATGGTGAAAGATCCCTCACATTCGTTCGGGATGACAAACTGATGCACTACCCATGCGCTTGTGGCCGGTATGTATAGCCACGATCCACAGCCATTGCATCAATGCATCTCGCATATGGTCACGGGCAGGTTGGGTCTTGCATTCCACCCGTGACAATCGGCGGCCAGGCCGGCGAGGTCGGACGGCGTGTTGTCCCGGGCCAGGTATTTCTGCATGCGCTTGAAGTGCATTACGGCAAAGATGCCGTCATGCATCGCAGTGCGGTACTCTGATTCATGTTCGCGCAGCCATGCCTGTTGAGCTTCGTAAGCCTCAACCTCACGGGCTTGGAGTTGTTCGCGATCGCGGACCCCGGCCAGGTATTGCAAGTGGTGAACCATTTCATGCAGGCGCACGCCGCAGGTTTCCAGTGCGGGGAGTTTGTCCAGTTGATAGTTATTCAGCAGAATGCGGTTTCCCTCGTCCAAATATAGTGCGAACACCAGGTCATTCAATGACCACGACGCGCCGGCATCCACGAACTCCGGGGCGGTGACAATGCGATAACCGGACAGGCGGCGGGCGTCGCTTAGCAACGCGTCATCCGAGTAGGTGCAGGGTTCCCCGCGGGCGAGGCCGGGGAAAACCAGGCCCAGGCAAACCAGGAACCACAATCTGCACAACTTTCTGATCGCGTCCATACTCCACCACCACTCCTTTTCGGAGTCTCTTCATGCGCCTGGGTCGATTCGTGCAGACTGCGACGAGGACTGTACGGGCAACCGGCGCGAACCAGCGGGTCATTGCCATATGTGTTAGACCTCGTGGAACACGAATCATTCATGCCACATTATTAGCAATATCAGTGAGTTGCATCGCGCAATGCAGGTCACTGGACTGGAAGGATTTCCAGCAAGCCGGGCCCCGCCATTGCTATCGGCGCAGCCAGGCGCAGCCAGGCGCTGTTACGGCGCGAAGGCCGGATTGAGGACAAATATCGAGTCTGTCGTCACAAGGACCGCATGGACTTCAGTCGCCCGGCTGTTTCCCGGCCGCCTGCACCAGGGGTTTCAGCAGGTCCAGCGGCAACGGGAAGGCAATGACGGAACTCTTGTCGCCGGCGATCTCGGTGAGCGTTTGCAGGAAACGCAACTGCATGCTTTGCGGGTTCTTTGACAGGATCTGCGCTGCCTGGAGCAGTTTCTCGGAGGCTTGCAGCTCGCCTTCGGCATGAATGATCTTGGCGCGTCGCTCGCGCTCGGCCTCGGCCTGCTTGGCGATCGCCCGAACCATGCTTTCGTTCAGGTCAACATGCTTGAGTTCAACGTTGCTGACCTTGATGCCCCAGGCCGATGTCTGCTCGTCGAGGATCTTCTGGATGTGCACGTTGAGCCGCTCGCGTTCAGCCAGCATCTCGTCGAGCTCATGCTGCCCGAGTACCGAGCGCAGCGTGGTCTGGGCAAGCTGGCTGGTTGCCGCGTTAAAGTTCTCGACCTGGATGATGGCTTTTTCCGGATCGATAATCCGGAAATAGATCACCGCATTGACCTTGACGGAAACATTGTCACGGGAGATGACATCCTGCGGTGGTACGTCCAGCACGACGAGGCGCAGGTCCACACGCACCATCTTTTGTATGCCGGGGACAATAATAATGAGACCGGGTCCCTTGACCTCCTGAAACCGGCCGAGGAAAAATACGACGCCGCGCTGGTATTCCAGCAGGATATTCAGGATCGACCACAGGAACAGGAAAGCGAAAACAATCAGCAGAGTTGTCACGGTGAATGGCATGTCAGTGTTCCTCCTTCAGTGGTTCTACGATGACAGTCAGTCCGTCCAGACCGGTGACACGCACGCCCTGTCCCTGCTTCAATGCCACCCGCGAAACCGCCTGCCAGGATTCGCCGTGTGTGCGCACGAGGCCCGTTCCCTCGAAGTCTGCCAGTGCCTCGCCCAGGCTTCCGATCATTTCCTCCCGCCCGCTGACGACGCGGCGGCGGTGTATGCGCAAGGCAAGCGTTGCGACGCCCATGAAAAATGCGGCGCTCAGCGCTGTGAAGCCTGCGATCAGTCCCATTGACAGTTCATATCCCGGCATGTTCGGCTCAAACAGGATCACCGAGCCGGCAACGAAGGCAAGCATGCCGCCGATGCCGAGCGCACCGAAACTGGATACGAACAACTCGCCCACCATGAATGCGACCCCCACGAGTATGAGCGCCAACCCGGCATAGTTGACCGGCAGAACCTGCAGTGCATAAAGGGCGAGCAACAGGCAGATCGTCCCCACCACACCGGGGAGTACGTAACCGGGGTTCGCGAGCTCGAAGAACAGCCCGTAGAACCCGAGCAGCATCAGAATGTAGGCAACATTGGGATTGGTGATCACCGCCAGCAAACGGCTGCGCCAGCCCGGTTCGATGTTCTCGATGGGGCGCCCTTTGGTGCTCAGCCGCTGATTCCGGCCCTGCACGTCTATTGCGCGGCCATCGATTGCCGTCAACAATCCTTCGAGATCAGTTGCCACGACATCGATGACGCCTTTCTCCAGGGCTTCCTGTGCGGACAGACTGGCGCCGTCCCGCACGGCTTTTTCCGCCCAGTCGGCGTTTCGGGCGCGCATCTCGGCGAGGCTGCGGAGGTACGCCACCGCATCGTTGACCAGTTTCTTCTCCATCGCATCGCCCGACCCAGGTGAAGGCGCTTTCCCGGCAGCGCGCTTGTCATCTGAATCTTTTGCGTTGTCATCCGCGGATTGTTCATCCTCCGCTTGGTCCCCGGCCTGGTTGTCGCCGGGACGATCCTGGGACCCGAAATCCGGAATTCCACCAATCTGCACGGGTGTGGCCGCGCCGACATTGGTGGCGGGGGCCATCGCGGCAATATGGGCAGCATAAAGAATGTAGGTACCGGCGCTTGCGGCCCGGCTGCCCGCCGGCGCCACGTAAACAGCCACGGGTACGGAAGAAGCGAGGACGTCCCGGATGATGTCACGCATGGAGAGGTCCAGGCCGCCCGGCGTATTCAACTGGATCACCACCAGCGATGCAGCGCGACGCGCTGCCTCGTCCAGACCCCGGTGCAGATAATCACTGATGGCGGGGCCGATGGCATCATCGACTTTGAGCACCACAATGGCGCCGCCTTCCGTGCCGCCGACGGCGAAGGTGGTCAGCAGCAACGCAAGCAGTGCCGATTTAGTCCTACGCAGATGCACGGAGCGGTCAAACGTGGTGGCTGAACCGACCGCGTCTCGATCCCACCAGCAATTTCAGGAAATACTTCCCGGTGACGCGCACGATATTCAGGTGATCACCAGCCTCGAAATAGATGTCCGTACATTCGGTGAGGCTCTCGTCAAGAACTGTCTCTATCCCGTATGCCATGCCCAGCGGCGGGATCGCGCCGGGTTGGCAGTCCGTGAACAGCCCGCCAAGTTCCGCCTCCGTGGCGAGACCCAGCCGGCGGCTGAGCTGCCGGCGCAGAGCGCCGAGCTCGACTCTATGGGTCGCCGGCACTATCGCCATCAGGAACCCGGTCTCATCTTCCAGCAGCACGCATTTGGCAAGCTGATCACCCGGAATATGCGCGGCTTCCGCGGTATGCATGCTGTCCCTGGTGGACGGGTGTCCAATTACGTCGTAATGAATGCCCTCCCGGATTATGCAGTTCTGCACAGTTGTTGAAACTGACATGGTCACGCCTCCTGCGTCGCGCAGAGCAGCGGGCAACAACGATGGCCGCTGCCACCGGATTTTTCTCTGTCCGGACAGCACGGCGACGCGATGATACATACTCCATTGAAAAGTATAGTCCGTCCGGCACGCCGATGCGGCGCTAATCAGGTTTTAGGTGGCCCCGCTGCGGTATAAATCAGTCCGATCCCATGTATTCGCATCCATGGCGGGGATTGCTTTGATAATTGCGCGGTTTTCCGGCATTATCGCGCCCGTCCCGGGTGAAGCCAGAGACTGAAAGTAGGATGTCCACCACAAATTGCCCCCAAGAGGTCGGGCTGCGGCGCAGCGCCGTTCATGCCTTGACCATTGAACTGGGCGCCAGAACCGTCCCTTTCGCGGGCTTCGACCTGCCCGTGCAGTTTCCCGCCGGTATCAAGCACGAACACCTGCACACGCGCGCGCATGCCGCGTTGTTCGATATTTCGCATATGGGCCAGATCCAGGTGATCGGGACGGACGCGCCGCGCCTGCTGGAAGACCTCGTGCCCGGCGATATAGCCGGTCTGGTTCCGATGCAACAGCGTTACACGCTCTTTACCAACGATATCGGCGGGGTCATCGATGACCTGATGGTGACCCGTATGCCCGATGGCCTGTGGCTGGTCGTCAACGGTGCGTGCCGGGACAGTGACCTGAGCTATTTGCGTGAACGGATTGGCGCGCAATGTGATGTGCGCATGCATTCAGACCGGGCGCTGCTCGCATTGCAGGGGCCGACTGCGAGCCGCGCACTGTCGGCCCTGTGTCCGGAAGCGCGGACGCTGGCATTCATGCACGGCGGCGAATTCGATCTGCTCGGAACACGTGTCTTGATTCATCGTTGCGGCTACACCGGCGAGGATGGATTCGAGATCTCCGTGCCGGATTCGCAGGCAGAGCGGGTGGCGCGCGCGCTGCTGGCGCAGGAAGGCGTGGCGCCGGCGGGCCTGGGTGCCCGGGATTCCCTGCGCCTTGAGGCGGGCCTGTGCCTTTATGGCAGCGACCTCGATACGCGCACGACGCCGGTGGAGGCGGGCCTCAACTGGACCATCGCCGCGAAATACCGGAACGACGGCGCCGAGCGCGCCCGGTTCCCCGGCGCCGCGATCATTCTCGGGCAACTCAAGGATCCCAACGTGCGCCACCGGGTCGGCATGCGCCCCGACGGGCAGGCGCCGGTGCGCGCCGGGACGCCGATCCTGGACGCCACCGGGGCCGCCATCGGACATATCACCAGTGGTGGGTACGGACCCAGCGTCAGCGCACCCATTGCCATGGGCTATGTGGAAGCACACTGCGCGCAACCAGGCTCGACATTGCAGGCAGAAGTGCGTGGTCGCACGCGGACGTTGCATGTCTGCGCGCTACCCTTCGTCCCGCACCGGTATTACGCATCGACATCCAACAGGAGTGGCAGGCAATGAGTGGATTGAGATTTACCCCGGATCACGAATGGTTGCGCGCGGAAGCGGATGGGACCGCGACCCTGGGCATCACCCATTATGCCCAGGAACAACTTGGTGACGTCGTGTTCGTGGAATTGCCGGAGCCGGGAAGGCGTTTTGCCGCAGGCGATGAACTGGCGGTGATCGAGTCTGTCAAGGCGGCTGGTGACGTGAAGGCCCCTGCCGCGGGAGATGTGGTTGCAGTCAATGGCGCACTCGCGGCAGCGCCGGAACTGCTGAACAAGGACCCCATGGGGGAGGGCTGGATGGTCCGCATCAGGTTGGCGGATGCTGGCGCGCTCGCCGCGATGATGGATCAGGCCGCCTATGATCAGTTGATCGCCGGTCTTTGATTGGAAGCAATGGAAGCATGATCGAGAAAAAGCGGCGCATCGCGCTCGACGAACTGGAAATGCGCGGCGATTTCATTCGCCGCCATATCGGTCCGGATGCTCAGCAGATCGCTGATATGGTCCGAGAGCTGGGACTCACCAGTCTCGATGACCTCATCAAGGCCGTCGTCCCCGACAGTATCCTGTCGCGCGAGCCGCTGCAGCTTACGGAGACCATCAGCGAGCGCGCGGTAATCACCCACCTGCGCGGCCTGCGTGAGCGCAACCGCGTGTTCATATCGATGATCGGTATGGGTTACTACGGCACCATCATGCCGGCGGTCATAAAGCGCAACGTTCTGGAGAACCCGGGCTGGTACACGGCGTACACACCCTATCAGGCGGAAATCAGCCAGGGCCGGCTCGAGGCCTTGTTGAATTTCCAGGAAATGGTCTCGGATCTCACCGGCATGGAAATCGCCAACGCGTCGATGCTGGATGAGGCCACCGCGGCGGCCGAGGCCATGGCCATGTCCCGGCGCCTGAGCAAGTCGCCGTCGCACCGGTTTCTCGTGGATGCCGATTGCCACCCGCAGACGCTCGCAGTGGTGCGGACCCGCGCCCGCTATTTCGGCTTTGAGATTGTGGTCGGCGATCCAGCCGTGGACGCGGAGGCTGCGGACGTGTTCGGTGCCCTGTTGCAGTACCCGGGTTCGAGCGGGCAGGTGCGCGACATGGAACCGCAAATTGCGGCGCTGCACCGGCGTGGCGCGCTGGTGGCCGTGGCCACGGATCTGCTGGCGCTGATGCTGTTGCGTCCACCGGGGGTGATGGATGCGGATATCGTACTCGGCAGCGCGCAGCGCTTTGGCGTGCCCATGGGCTATGGCGGCCCGCATGCGGCATTTTTCGCCACGCGCGCCGCATACGTCCGGCAGATGCCGGGCCGCGTTATCGGTGTGTCAAAGGACGGCCACGGCGACGTGGCCCTGCGCATGGCACTGCAAACCCGTGAGCAGCACATCCGGCGTGAGAAGGCCACCAGCAATATCTGCACGTCGCAGGTGTTGCTGGCGGTGATCTCCGGTTTTTATGCCATCTACCATGGCCCGCGGGAGTTGCGTGTCATCGCCGCCCGCACACATCGGCTGATGCAGATCCTGGTG
>MGYT01000161.1:35836-35905 GCA_001801865.1 Gammaproteobacteria bacterium RIFCSPLOWO2_02_FULL_61_13 | reverse complement strand
CGCGCGGCGCGCATCAATCTGCGCGTATTCGATGCCGATCATCTCGGCGTCAGTTTCGACGAGACCACG
>MGYT01000161.1:27503-35813 GCA_001801865.1 Gammaproteobacteria bacterium RIFCSPLOWO2_02_FULL_61_13 | reverse complement strand
ATGGGGGGTGTTCGCGCCAAAGGGCATGCAGGTCATCGACATTCCGGGCCTGGATGCGGAAGTTGAAGAGTGCATCCCCGCCGCATTGCAGCGGCAGGGGAGTGTCCTCGCGCACCCGGTGTTTTCGATGTATCACAGTGAAACCGAAATGATGCGTTACATGCGCTGGCTTGCCCGCCGCGACATCGCGCTGGACCGGGCCATGATCCCGTTGGGTTCCTGCACCATGAAACTCAATGCCGCCACGGCCCTGGCAGCCCTGTCCTACCGGGAATTCAACTCCATGCACCCGTTTGCGCCACTGGAACAGGCCCAGGGGTACCAGCAGCTGTTCGAGGAACTGGAAGACATGCTCTGCGACCTGACCGGCTTTCATGCATTTTCGCTGCAGCCCAATGCCGGCTCCCAGGGCGAATACACCGGGCTGCTGGTGATCCGCAAGTATCACGAGACGCGCGGAGAGGGCCGGCGCGACGTGTGCCTGATACCGGCCTCGGCTCACGGCACCAATCCGGCCAGCGCCGTCATGGCCGGTCTCAAGGTGGTGGTCATCGACTGCGATGCGTGCGGCAACGTGGACCTGGCAGATTTGCGCGCCAAGGCGGCGCAGCATGCAAGGAATCTTGCGGCGCTGATGATCACCTATCCGTCCACTCACGGCGTGTTCGAGGAAGGAATCCGCGAGGTTTGCGCCATCGTCCATGAACATGGCGGGCAGGTGTATCTTGATGGCGCCAACATGAACGCCCTGGTGGGGATCTGCCGCCCGGCCGAGATCGGCGCCGATGTCATGCATGTCAACCTGCACAAGACCTTCAGTATTCCCCATGGCGGTGGCGGGCCGGGTATGGGGCCCATCGGTGTTCAATTGCACCTGGCGCCCTACCTTCCGGATCATCCCTGTGTGGATGGCGTAAATCCCGCGGCAAGCCCCGCCGGCACCATCGGCACCGTGGCGGCCGCGCCCTGGGGATCGGCGAGCATACTGACCATCGCGTGGGCGTATATCTTCATGATGGGCGCCCACGGGCTGCGACGCGCGACCCAGGTTGCGATCCTCAACGCCAACTATGTTGCACGGCGGCTGGCGCCCCATTTCCCGGTGCTGTATACCGGGCGCAATAGCATGGTGGCCCACGAATGCATCATTGACCTGCGCCCCCTCAAGGAAGCCACCGGAGTCAGCGTCGAGGACGTGGCCAAGCGGCTGATCGACTACGGCTTCCATGCGCCGACGGTGTCGTTCCCGGTGGCCGGAACACTGATGATCGAACCCACGGAAAGTGAAAACAAGCGCGAGCTCGATCGTTTCTGCACCGCGCTGATCAATATCCGCCGCGAGATCGCCGCCATTGAGTCCGGTGCAGCGCCGGCGTCGAACAATTTGCTGAAGAACGCGCCACATACGCATCGATTGCTGCTGCAGGAGGAATGGAATCTGCCTTACGGGAAGCGCGAGGCGTTCTATCCCATGCCCGGTATCCGCGATGACAAGTACTGGCCACCCGTGGGGCGAATAGACAACGTACACGGAGACAAGCAATTGTTCTGCGGCTGTGTGCCGATGGAGGAATACGGGCAGGTCGCCGAGCAGTGACAAGGTTTTGAAGCCGGGGGGATAACGGGCGCCGGCGTGGCCCGGCGAGACTACTCGCCAAAAATCCTCCTTCTGCGCCGGTGTGTGCCCCCCGGCTTCGATCATCGACTATTCCACCCGCAACACCGGATACAGGTTGTAGCGCGCATCCCAGGACGGATGCCGGCGGTAGAAGAAATCCAGCCGCGCCTTCGGGTCATCGGCGAACGCCGCATCTTCTTCCAGCCGACGTTTGAATTGCGCGGCCAGTTCCGGATCCTTTGCCAGCATCTCGCGTGCGACGCGCTCTGCCACATAAGGCTCCATGTACTCCTTGACCTCGAATGCGGTCGGGAAGAAACCCCACGCCGCCAGGGAATCCGGCGCCTCCGGTTCCAGCAAGGCCATGATGAGCCGGGCCCTGAGCTGCGCGATGGGGACAAATACAGACTTGTCCGGGATCTTCTGCGGCTCCGGGTTCCACGCCCCGCTCAGTTTGGTTTCCACGTGGCCTTCAAAGCTGCTGGTGGCCAGGGTCACGGAATCCGCGCGCCAGGCACGAATGGATGCCGGTTCAATGGCGGGCAGGGGTTCGGTGCGGATCCCATGCAGCGCAAGTTTGGGGACCAGCCATTGCGCGACCAGCGGCGGGATCACGTAGCCGCCGCCGGGCGCCGGTATTTCCAGCGTCGCCCGGATCTGATCGCGCATGGGCAGGTGCCAGATTTCCGGCCGGGAGGGATCGTAGCGCGTCATCAAGGTGCCGGAAATTTCCGAATCGGTGCGTTCATACTGGTAGCCGCGGAAATCCACCATGCGCACGTCATTGGTATTCTCAAATTGCAGCGCCACCGGGGCGCCGTTGAGCCGGGATTCGCGTGCATCGATGGCATTCAGGGTTTGCCGCCAGCGTGGCGCGTGCGAGGCCGCTGCCGCCAGCAACCCACGCAGGGTTTCCAATGTTGCCCGCACCCGGTGCGGGTAATCCTTCCAGCTATGGGTCTCCACCAGCATGCCGACCCGGTTGTGCAGGCCCCAATAGGCATCGGAATAGCGCGCTGCGGATGGCTTGACAGCGAAGCCCGACGCCGGGTCGTCCTCGACGACAAAACTCGGATAATAGGGCAGGGGCAGCGATCCGGATGCAGCCAGATGCACGATCACCTGATCCCGGATCTCCACGGCCAACGCGAGCAATTCCGGATCGCCGGCGCCACTGGGCTCCGTGGTGATGGAGATGTCATGTTCGAAGTCGGCGCCATCGGTCACATGCAAATCCACGTAGACCATGGGGTCCCAGGCATTTAGAAGGCGCAGCATGGCCTGCATTTCCGGCGTGTCGGTCTTCATGTAATCCCGGTTCAGGTTCAGATTCTGCGCCGTGGTGCGCCAACCCATTTCCTCGGGGCCCGCCTGGTTCGGGCGGTTCCAGGGCCCGAAGCGCTCGTGACCGTCGGCGTTGAAGACCGGAATAAATACAAATGTCACCACGTCCAGCGCCGCGTCGCGTTCCCTGTCCTCCAGCAGTTCGCGCAGAAAAATGAAACCGGCGTCCTTCCCGTCGATCTCACCGGCATGGATGCCGCCCTGGGCGACAATGACGGGCCGCTTGCGCTTCTGCACCCGTTCCGGTGTCAGCGTGCCGTCATTGGAGGCGGCCAGCGCCCACAGCGTGCGTCCCTCCGGCGTCGTACCCATGTCGAAACAGCGCACACGTTCTGGGTGGTGGGAGGAAAACGCCCGGCACAACGTTTCCACCTCTGCGTAGCGTCCCGTCTTCCGGAGACCGGACTGCTCGGCGATGGTGGTGATTGAATCAGGCCGCCCGGCGCCGCTGGCCGCCGCGGCAAACAGCCAGGCAAGGATGCATAGGAATGCATTACGTTCGCGCGATGAGTTCATCAGCCGATTCCGGAGTGGGTGAGCCCCAATGATAGCGCAGACGCCCGCCTGCGCCGGCGATCCTCCCGGCGCTTGACCAGGGTCAAGGAATTCATCTGGCCGTTTGCCTAAGATAGAAAAAATAGCCGGGGTTTGCCCGGAAGGAGGTCGCCATGGCATTGCTTACTGTGGTCATTTTGATCGGTTTGGTTGCCACCGTGCTGTCATTGGGGTTTGGCGTCGCGTCCATGGCCCGTGGCGGCAGCTACGATGAGCAGCACGCCACTCAATTCATGTTTGCCCGGGTCGCGAGTCAGGCGATAACGGTCGTCATGTTGTTGATTGCGCTGTACGTCGTCAACGGCTGACCGGCAGCGGCGTGACACCGGCGGTCCCGGTGTCGGTCAACAACGCCGTGGTGGAAGTGCGCGTTTCCGCAGCGATCCATTTGCGCAGGTGCAGCGTGCCGGACTTGTCGCCGCACACGTCCCGGGCAATGACCTGTTGTTCCGGGCCATAGATCTCCACGTGGGGCGTGCCGCAAATCTGGAAGGACGACATCAGGGACTGAAACTCCCGGGCCTGCCGGTCGACTTCCTGCTGCGTTGAACCGGTGGCCGCAAAGGTGATCCCGCTGTCCGGAAAGTGCACGCGCTGGATGGTGACGTCGGGCCGCGCGGCAGTGAATCCGGCAAAGCCGGTCTCGAGTTTTCTAAAGTCCGGACCTGTTGGTTTCCTCAATTTGCCAGTTGCCGCGGCTGTCCTGCGTTGCGCGGGAGCCTCCGCCGGGAGTTTCTTCGACCTGGCCATGTTGTCGCTGACTATTTCGTAGTCCAATTGGATTGCATCCAGCTCCCTCTGGTCCAGACACAGGTTCGCGCACTGCGCGCACAGGTCAAAATGGATCGTGCTCACCTTAGGGGTTGCTTGCAATCCGGGCAGGGCAGGGCCATAACACGTGCTCCTTGGGGCCAGGGGCTGGTGCGCGCTCCTAGTGTCCTGTCCCGCGAGAATCCGCATTAATTCCAAGTGCGGAGTTTTCTGTAGGGCGGGATTTATCCCGCCGCGTTGCCAGCGGTCGGCTAAAGCTACCCACAGGATGTGGGGTATGCCGCGTGACGCCTACATGGATGTAGGCGGTAGAGCGAAGCAGGAGCCAGAGCCGAGGACAGGACGTCCGGAGCGGCCGGCCCTACAGGGAATTATGCAAGTTCTTTGCAGGGCAGCACACTAGCCCATGCAGAAACAGGAGAGCTTGTTGCCGTCGAGATCGCGGAAATAGGCGGCATAGAAACCGCCCTCGCCGCGAGGACCCGGTGCGCCTTCATCCTTGCCTCCGAGCTTGAGGGCGGTCGCATGCAATGCCTTCACCTTATCCTTGCTGCCAGCGGCGATTGAAACCATGACACCGTTGCCGACGGTTGCCGGCTTGCCATCGAAAGGCTTGATGATGGCGATTGATGGCTGCTTTGGATCGGTGGCCCAGGCGATGAACCGGTCCGATTCCATGGCGCGCTTGGCGCCCATTTCGCTCAGCAATGCATCGTAGAATTTCGCCGCGCGGGCGATGTCATTGGTACCTAGCGTGACGTAGCCGATCATTTACGCTCTCCTTTATTGATGCAACGGGGAATTGATTCTTATTGCCGGTATCGAAGCCGACGCTTCAGCCGCCGCCGATGGCGGGAATGAAGAACACTTCGCTTTCCACGCCGACTGGGTGCAAAAGGCCCTTCTTTACGACGCGGCCGTCGACGACGACACTGATGCCGGGACGTACCAGCACGCCTTCGGCGACGATCGCCGACTTGAATCCGGGATAGTTGCGGTCGAGGTCCTCGACCAGTTCCTTGACGTTGCCGCCGTCCGCGCGAACGGTGATCTCACCGTTGGTGAGGGACTGCAACGGGCTCGGGATCCAGACAATAGCCAAGGTTATGCGGCAGCCGCAGCCCGCTGGTCCTTGATTTTCTGCAGTACGCAGCCTGGCTTCATGGGCAGATGGTCCATGCGCACCCCGATGGCGTTATGGATCGCAATCGCCACCGCCGCGGCCGGAGGCACGATGGGCACTTCGCCCACGCCGCGCACGCCGTAGGGGTGGCCCGGGTTCGGCGTCTCCAGTATGACGACGTCGATCATCGGCACGTCGAGCGCGGTGGGCATGCGGTAATCCAGCAGGCTGGCATTGCACAGGTGGCCCTTCGCGTCGTACCAGTATTCCTCGTTCAGTGCCCAGCCCAGCCCCTGTGCGACGCCGCCCTGGACCTGGCCAGCGACGAAGTCCGGGTGCACGGCCTTGCCGGCGTCCTGGAACGCCGTGCAGCGGAGGATGTCCACCTTGCCGGTCTCGGTGTCGACTTCGACGTCAACCAGGAGCGCGGCGAGCTGGAAGCCCACGCGTTCCGGCGTGACCGTCGACTGCGCGCTGACCGGGCCGCCGCTATGTTCCAGCTTGTCCGCCAGTTCCTTGAAATTGAACTTGTGTGCGGGGTTGTTCCGGTCCGTGAAAATGCCGTTCTCCACGTTGATATTGGCCGCATCGGTCTCCCAGAGCAGCGCCGCGCGGCAAGCCATCTCCTGCAGGACCTTTTGCGCAGTTTCAATGACCGCGATCCCGGTGGCGAAGGTCGTGCGGCTGCCGACCGTCTGTAGCGCGTAGCCGACGGAGTGCGTGTCGCCGACTGTCGGGGAGACATCGTCAACATCGATCCCGAGGGCCTCGGCCGCCTGCATGGCGAGTGTCAGCCGCGTGCCACTCAGGTCGCAGCTCGCGGTGCACATCTGCACGGTGCCGTCGCTGTTCACGCTGAGTTCCGCGCTGGAGGTGAGCCCGGCGCCGAACCAGAAGCCGAAAGCCATGCCGCGTCCCTGGTTCTCCTTCAGTGGCGCCTTGTAATGCGGGTGCTTCTTCACCGCCTCCAGTAATTCGGCGCCGCCGATCGGCGGGGAAGGGAAGCCGAGGATCAACCGATCGCCGGTCTTCATGACGTTTTTCAGCCGAAAGTCCACCGGGTCCATGCCAATCTTTTCCGCCAGCTCGTCCAGCAACTGTTCCACGGCGAAGTGCGACTGCGTGGCGCCCGGCGCGCGGTAAGGTTTCATCTTCGGTTTGTTAACCAGCACGTCGAAGCCTTCCAGCCTGACGTTCGGGATGTTGTAGCGGGTGATGGACGTGAGCGTGCCGGCCGCGATCGGGCCGCCCGGGAATCCGCCGGCCTCGAACGCAAGGGACAGATCGGCGGCGACTAGCGTGCCGTCCCGTTTCGCCCCCATCTTCGCCTTGATGTAAGTGCCGGGGCTGGGGCCGGTGGCGCGCAGCGATTCGGCGCGGCTCATGACCACCTTCACCGGCCGGTCGGCCTTTTTCGCCAGCATGGCCGCCAGCGGCTCGATGTACGCCGTATCCTTGCCGCCGAATCCGCCGCCGATCTCGAGCGGCACCACGCGCACGTGGCTCATGGGCAGTGCGCAGATGATGGCGACCTGGTCGCGGATCGCAAACGCGCCCTGCGTCGTGGTCCAGATCGTCACCTGGCCGCGTTCGTCCCACTGCGCGGTGCAGATGTGCGACTCGATGTATCCCTGGTGCACGGTCTCGGTGGTGAACTCGCGCTCGACAATGACGTCCGCTTCGGCGAAGCCTTTGGCGATGTCGCCCGCGCCAAGTTCCAGCCGGCTGGCGTTCGGCAGTACCTTGATCGTCTTCATGAAGAACGCGCCCGGGTTGAAGGTCTCGTGCAGCACCGGGGCCCCCGGGGCCATGGCGCTGCGCACATCCATCACCGGCGGCAGCACTTCGTATTTGACCTCGATCAGTGCGGCAGCTTCCTCGGCAAGATGCGGGTTGTCCGCTGCCACGGCTGCCACGACATGCCCGTCGTAAAAAACCTTCTTCTTTGCAATGACGTTGTCCGCGGCGTCGTTCATGTCGAAGTGGCCGCCTTCGCCCATCCCCACCATCGGCACCGACGGCTTCGGGAAATCCGCCCCGGTGATGATGGCGCGGACACCCGGCAGCCTCAAAGCCTTGCGCGTATCGATGGACTTGATGCGGGCATGGGCATGCGGGCTGCGCAGCACGTGGCCGTGCAGCATGCCGGCGATCTTGAAATCATCACCATAGACGGCGCGCCCGGTCACCTTGTCCAACCCGTCGGGCCGGATTGGGTTGGTGCCGACGACACGGAAACCGGGGGGCTTTTTGGGCTTGTTCATTTTTCCGCCTCCTGCATGCGCGCCGCCTTCTTCACCGCGCGCACGATCTTGTCGTAGCCGGTGCAGCGGCACAGGTTGCCCGACAGCCAATGACGGATCTGGTGTTCGTTCGGGTCCGGGTGCGCGTCCAGCAGGGCCTTGGAGGACATCAGGAAGCCGGGCGTGCAGAAGCCGCATTGCATGCCGGTCTCCTCCAGGAAGGTCTTCTGCAACGGATGCAGCCTGCCGTTCTTCGACAGCCCTTCCACGGTCTGCACCTCGCAGCCGTCTATCTCGACGCCGAGCATGCAACAGGAATTGACCAGTGTGCCGTCCACGATCACGGAGCAGGCGCCGCAATTGCCGTCGTTGCACCCTTCCTTGGTGCCGGTCATGGACAACACTTCGCGCAATACCTCTAGCAAGCTCTGGCGCGGCTCACAGAGGAACTCCACTGCATCGCCGTTCACTTTTGCAGCCACGCGCTTTTTAGTGCTCATTTCTTCCCCCCCTTCGCCCGCTGAATCGCGCCGCGCAACGCCCGCGCAGTCAGCACACCCGCCAGGTCGCGGCGCTGTTCGACGGTGCCGCGCATGTCGGTGATGGGCCGCACCGCCAGCGCGGCGATGCGCGCCGCTTCCGCAATCAGGTTTTCC
>MGYT01000161.1:23355-27416 GCA_001801865.1 Gammaproteobacteria bacterium RIFCSPLOWO2_02_FULL_61_13 | reverse complement strand
ACGAACTTCTTCCCCTTGGGGTCAAGAACCACTGCGGCTGCGGCGTTCACCACGGCGATGTCCATCTCGTTGCGCGGGATGAAGCGCAGAAAAAATGCACCGGAATGCCGGGCGGGCTTCGGGATCTTCAAGTGGATCAGCATTTCACCCTTGCGGAGCGCAGTCTTGCCGGGGCCGAGGCAGAATTCCTCGACCGGAAGTTTCCGTTTCCCTTTCGGGCCGCGCAGGTGCGCCACGGCGCCGAGCGCGATCAATGCGGGGATGGTATCGGCGCTCGGTGCGGCATTGCAGAGGTTTCCGCCGACGGTCGCGCGCCCTTGTATCTGGATGCCGCCGACGAGCGTCGTGCAATCGACCAGCGCCGGGTAGCGTGCGGCGATGCCTTCATGCAGGTAGATGCGGCGACAACTCACGGCCGCGCCGATGGTCAGGCCGGTGGCATCGAGCTTGAGCAGGTTCAGTTCCGGGATATGCTTGGCGTCGACGACCAGTTCCGGCTGGGAGCGGTACACGCGCATTTTGACTATGAGATCGGTGCCGCCGGCGAGCAGTTGCGCCGAAGAACCATGTTTGGCGAGCAGCTTCATCGCCTTGTTCAACGTTCCGGGGGTGACATACTGGAAATCGTGCATGGTTTGCCTCTTCCGAATTCATTGGGGCCGGATTCGAGCCCGTCCTTACCGAGACTTGCATTAACGATGAACAATCGTAGGGTGGGTTAGCGTAGCGTAACCCACCTTGGAACCGCAGCATTTTCGGTGGGTTACGGCGCGTCGCGCCTAACCCTCCCTACGATGTAATTGTTCAGTAATTACACAAGGCTCAATAGAAGCTGCCGTATTGTTTCATAGTCCGGTCAGGATCGGTACGACGCACGACACGGCGGTAACGATCGCGAACTCTGCAAAGTTCTCCCAGCCACCCCCGTGAATTTATCGGGACTGGCGCTTGTTAAAGCTTGCGCAGGGTGGCGGGACAATCAGGATTCAAACGGGGAAGGGGCCCTCGATGGCCAATGTCAGGCCGGCCTTCTGCGCGTTGACGAACAACGTGCGGCCGTCGGGGGCAAAGCACGCGCCGGCAAGTTCGGAATCGCTCCAGGAATTCTGCGCGAGCAGGTACATTTGGCCGGCGGGCGTTATTCCCACCAGTGCGCATGGCGCATCCGCATCCTCGCAAGCAATCAGATCTCCCCACGGCGCCATGACGAGGTTGTCGCAATTCTCCAGCTGGCGCCGGTCGGTGGATTCGACGAACAACTCCAGGGTGGCGGGGCGCGCTGATTCTTCCGCCCGGCCTTCGGATGCGGAAGGCCGGTAGCGGAAAATCTGGCCGGCCCCGATCCTTCCCCCGGAGGTGCACGCGAAGTAAATGGCATCGCCTCCATGGCAGATGCCTTCACCGCGCGCGAACAGCGCGGCGCCGGCCGCATGCCCGCGGAGGCGCAGGTCGTCATCCGGCGAATCCGTGTTCTCGAGTTCTATCCAGCGGGCGGCAAAGATATGGCCTGCTTCGATTTGTTCCGGCGTGTCCCCCCAGTTGCGGGTGTCCCCGTGTTTCAGATCCGGCAGCGCGAGCGCCTGCAGGCGGCCACCCGCGTCCAGCCGGCCTGGCTCGGACGGCAGAAAGCGATACAGCAGGCTGTCCGGAGTATCCTCGGTCAAATACAGGATGCCGGTGGCCGGGTCCACCGCGATGGCCTCATGGTTGAAGCGCCCGAGCGCGGTGAGCGGGACGGGGTCCACCGGTTCCCGGGCCGCGGCCGGCACTTCGAAAACCCAGCCGTGAGTGCGCGTCCGCTTTCCATCCGGCTTCGTGACCGTTTCCTCGCAGGACAGCCAGCTGCCCCAGGGTGTGGGACCGCCGGCGCAGTTTCTCTCAGTGCCGGCCAGGCTTAGAAAATGTTTTTCCACCTTACCCGTCGAAGGTTTATAAATGAGCGTCGTGGTGCCGCCCGCGCAGGGCTCTCCACCGCCATCGTCATAGCAGCGCGCCAGCGCGGGATGCCGGCCGCCGGCGGCAAACGGACCCAGCGCGCCATCACCCAGTTCTAGTTCGTGATTGCAGATCAGGATGACGCGGCCGTTGCCGCCGTCGAAAGCGGCCATGCCGTCATGGGCGGCCGGAACGCGCAGCCCGTCATGCATCGTGTCTCCCGCCCTCGATATGACGCGGTAGGAAAAGCCCGGCGGCAAATCCAGGATGCGGGCAGGGTCGGGGCGTAGCGCACCGAAGCGGGGGAGGGTGGGCGTAGCCGCGGCACCATTCTCCGGTGCCCCGAGCACCCGGCGCAGTCCCAGGAACGCGCCCATCCCGGAAGCGGCTGTGAGCAGTTGCCGCCGCGAGCAAATAGGTAACGAAGATCCCATTTTGCGTGACACGATCTGCCCCCCGGGTTCCGTCATTGCACCGTATGGAACGAAGCACCCAATTATGGCGGTGCCCCGACCAGGGTTCGAACTTCAGTCTGATGAGACACTATACGCAGCTTACCGAGCACGAACGTTACCAGATATACGCTCTGATGAAAGCGGGACAGGACCAGTCGGAAGTGGCAAAAGTTATCGGCGTAGACAAGGCCACGGTCAGCCGGGAGGTGAGCCGCAACCGGGGTTTGCGCGGATACAGCCCCAAGCAAGCCCAATGCTTTATGTTGGCGCGGCGCACAGTCAGCCGCCAGCCGCGCACTTCCACCTGCCTGTGGCGCCGGGTTGAAACCTGGCTGCGACAGGAGTGGAGCCCGGAGTAGATCAGCGACTGGCTGCGGAAGCGCGAAGGCATTACCGTAACCGCGGATAATGGCAAAGAGTTCTCCCTACATGAACGCATTGCCAGGGCGCCGAACGCCGATTTCTTCTTTGCCCATCCCTACGTGGCTTGGGAGCAACGTTGCACTTCAGAGTTGAATCCGCAATCAAATATTATCAAAGTTACTCTTTATTGACATCTGCGGCGTTGCTTCATAAAGTGCGCTGGTTACTGCTTCAGGTGCTCCAAGGGAATTCTTTCCGCGGAGTTAATCGGGAAGCCGGTGCACAGGTCATCCTGTCAAAGCCGGCGCTGCCCCCGCAACGGTAGGTTGAGATAGGGTGGGTCATCATGCCACTGCGCGATCGCGCGGGAAGGCGCCCCACCCCGGATTTGGCGAAAGCCGGATCCACTCACGAGCCCGTAGACCGGCCTGAAGTCGGAACCGGTAATGTCGCGGTGGGTGACGTCGGTAATGCTCCTCTGCGGCCTTGCTGCGATCTTTGCAATCTTTAGGCCGCGCGCACGGTGGGTGAACGTGGCCTTGGGGGGGACCATGAACCCAAGAATCCGTTCCGCATTTTTCCCATTGCTTATCCTATTTCAAACACTAACAGTTCACGCCACGGGCCTTGGCCTCGTGGACGAGATCGTGGTCACGGCGAGCAGAACGCCGGTACCCGCCAATGCTGTCGGCAGTTCCGTGACAGTAATCACCAGGGAAGAAATAGAACAACGCCAGTACGCGTTCGTGTCCGATTTGCTGGATTCGGTGCCCGGTGTGGATATCAGCAGGCTGGGGCCGGTTGGAACACTTTCCCAAGTCAGGGTCCGAGGTGGCGAAGCAAACCAAACCTTGGTACTCATCGACGGTGTCGAAGCCAACGACGTGGCACAGGACGGGCAGTTCAATTTTGCCCATCTGCAGGCAAATGACGTCGAACGAATCGAAGTCCTGCGCGGGGCGCAGAGTTCGATTTGGGGTGCCGATGCGCTTTCCGGCGTAATCAACGTGATAACCAGGAAGGGCGCCGGAAAACCACGGCTGAGCATTTTCGGAAATTATGGCTCCTTTTCGACTACACAGGGGGGAGGCAGTATTTCTGGTGCCGGCGAAAACTACAATTTCGCGCTGAACGGCAGCTATTATTCAACGGGAGGTATCAATATCGCCGAGGTCGGCGACGAAGACGACGGTTATGAGAACGGTACTGTCACTTTTCGTGGCGGCTATGTCCCGACAGACAATAGCGGACTCGACCTGGTCGTTCGATACACGGATACCAAGGTGGAACTCGATCCCTCGCCGTTCC
>MGYT01000161.1:18635-23340 GCA_001801865.1 Gammaproteobacteria bacterium RIFCSPLOWO2_02_FULL_61_13 | reverse complement strand
CGCCGATGGGGACGATGAGACAGACACCGACCAGTTATACAGTCGTGTCCAGGCCCACGCGGACTTTCTCGATGGTCACTGGGAACACCTCATCGGCAGCTCGCTTTCCAATACCGACAATGAGAATTTTTCCAACGGCATCGACGCAGGTTCAACCGAAGGCCGCAAGTTCCGACTGGACTATCAGACGAATGTGTATTTCGATACACCGGAATTCGCCTCCGCCTCGCACACGCTCACGTTTCTGGTTGACCGGGAACTGGACCAGTATTCCCAACGCGGCGCGGCCAGCTTCTTCGGCAATCCCAACCAGGACCAGAGTGAAACCACGATCGGCTACGCCATTGAATATCGGCTAGGACTTTGGGACCGCGTATTCCTGAGTGGCGCGGTGCGCTGGGATGACAACGACAAATTCGATAATTCGACGACCGGCCGGGGCACTGCCGCGTACGACTTTCCGCAACATGGAACCAGACTACGCGCGAGTTACGGTACCGGCGTCAAGAATCCCACGTTTACGGAACGATTCGGGTTTTTCCCGGACACATTTGCCGGTAATCCAGGACTGTCTCCGGAACGGTCGGAAAGCTGGGACGTTGGCATCGAGCAACGCTTGTTCGACGACCGGCTATTCGCAGGGGTTACATACTTTTCTGAGGATCTGGAAGACGAGATAAATGGTTTTGTTTTCGATCCGGCCATCCCACCATTCGGTGGCTTCACTGCAGCCAACGTGGATGGCACCAGCGAGCGGGACGGTGTTGAATTCATTCTGGAGGCGAGGCCGCTGCCCGCATTGACCCTTACCGGCAGCTACACGTATCTGGATGCAACCGAGCCGGATTTGTCCGGCAGCCAGGCGCGCGAGATACGCAGGCCGAAGAATACTGCAAGCCTGGTCGCCAACCTTGGCTTTCTCGATAATCGCGCCAACGTCAATTTCAGTCTCGATTACACGGGTGAATTCAAAGACAACAATTTCGCGATGTTTCCGGCAACGGTGGAAACCATGGATTCCTTCGTGATCATTAACGTTGCGACCAGTTACCGAATCAACAATTTCATCTCTATTTTTGGGCGTGTCGAAAACCTCGCCGATGAAAACTACCAGGAGGTGTTCGGATTCGAGACACCGGGAATTGCCGCTTTTGCAGGGATTCGTCTAACTCCGGACTTCGGTACACCGTAACGATATAGTATTCACGAGACGCATTTCGGTTCTCCGATGCAGCGCCGGATACCGGGCGCCCGTTACCGGATTTGACAAGGTGAAAGGCTTGCGCGCAAAAAAAGTGGTGTTCGGGGTCGCTTGGCTCGTGCTTGCATCGGCCTGCTCCAAGACCCCGCCGCCGCCCCCGGATGCGGACGACGGGCCGCGACGCGTCGCCGTGATGGCACCGGCAACTGCAGAGATTCTAGACGTGTTGGGTGTCCTCGATCGCGTGGTCGGCATCGGCCAATTTGGCCCCTGGCCCGCATCCATCGCAGAATTGCCGGAAGTGGGAGGATATGACAGCCCCAATGTCGAACGACTGGTGATTCTCGGTACCGACGTTGTATTCACCGTTAAGAGCGAAGCCGCCGCACCCGCACATCGCCGGCTGAATAAACTTCGCGTGCGGGTCGTGGAACTGGATACATCAACTTATGAAGGTGTATTCAATTCCATCAAGTTGCTGGGGGACATCTTCAATCGTGGGAAAATGGCGGAAAAACTGGCAGCGCGCATGCGAGTTGAATTACAGGACGTTGAACGGCGCGTGTACGGCGTCCCTCGGCGCAGGGTGCTGTTTGTCATCGGCCGCGATCCGGAATTCGTGGCAGGCCCAGGCTCGCATCTGGACCGGCTTATCGAAATTGCCGGGGGTGTGAACATCGGCCAGGATCTGACGGCGCCATATCAACAAATGTCGAAAGAATCGATCCTGGAGCGTCAGCCGGAAGCGATCATAGATACATCGGACAATCGGGCAAACTCGTTACGCGGACGACAACCCGGCGCCTGGGGTGTTTGGGACTTTCTGCCCGCGGTCAAGAATAACCGCGTGTACTGGATCGACCCATCACAGCTTGTTATACCCGGCATACGCCTCCCCCACATGGCGCAGCTGATGGGCAAGCTCATTCATCCCGAGATATTCGGAGAACCCGACCCAAGTGATTACCTGGCCCTGGAATACGATCGCGATGGTGCACCGAACTGAGCGCCTGACCGGCCGGCGTGTGTTGATTGTTACTTTGCTCTTGGCGGCGCTGCTGGCCCTGTGCATCGGGGGCGGTATTGCATTCGGTGCAGGAACGGTTAACTTCTCTTCACTGCTACCCGGCGGGAGCCTGACGGAAGTCGAACATGCAATTCTTCTCCAAGTTCGCCTTCCGCGCGTTCTGGCCGCAGGCTTGCTCGGCGGCGCGTTGGCGGTCGCGGGTGTTGTGTTTCAAGCCTTGCTGCGCAACCCGTTGGCGGACCCGTACGTGCTGGGGGTCGCCGGTGGTGCCAGTATTGGCGGCGTAGTCGCATTGCTGCTCGGGCTGGGTTCCGTCGGCGTGATGGGGGGCGCTGCTGTTCCTGCGTTTGCGTTCGCCGGTGCACTGGCCGCACTTCTGCTGATCGAGTCCATTGCGACAGTGGGTGGCCAACTCACCGTTTACAGCATTCTCCTGACTGGCGCAATTTTCAATTCCTTTGCTGCTGCGCTCATCTATTTTATCCAGAGTGTCGCATCGCTGCAGCAGTTGCACGAGATTGTGTTCTATCTGATGGGCCGGGTCCCCGCGCTTGGTTACCAGGAACTTGCCGTACTGGCATTGGCCATCGTGATTGTAGACTTGGCGGTGTACACGATGTGCCGTGATTACAATGCCCTGAGTCTGGGAGAGGAAGGCGCAATGCTATTGGGCGTTGACGTCGGACGTACGAAGCGTTTCACGTTTGTCCTCGGTTCGCTGTTGACGGGCCTGTGCGTCGCAGTGGCCGGGTTAATCGGATTTGTCGGGCTTGTGGTCCCGCACATGCTGCGCCTGGTAATTGGTCCGGACCATCGCTTGTTGCTGCCTGCCGCCTTTCTGGGTGGAGCCAGTTTTCTCGTGCTGGCGGACCTGGCTGCACGGCTCCTTCTGGTCCCGAATGAGCTTCCTGTAGGCGTAGTTACGGCGCTAATCGGCGGGCCGTTTTTCCTTTACCTGTTGCGAACCAGGGGAAGGAATTATGCCTTCTAGCCGCGATACGCCGATCCAGGTCGCCGATCTGAGCTTCGACTATGTTGGTCGCACCGTGCTGAACGACATCAGGCTCAGCGTGGGTGCGGGAAAGATTGTCGGCCTGCTCGGCCCCAACGGCTCGGGGAAGAGCACACTGCTGAAAATCATCGCAGGTACACTTCCTGGCTATCGCGGTTCGGTACAGGTGGCCGGGGTCGAAGTACGGTCATTCGCGCGTGGCAAGCTGGCGCGGCTGGTGGCGATGGTGCAGCAAGAACCGGAATTCAGTTTTAACTACTCGGTGCTGGAAATCGTGCTCATGGGGCGCCATCCGCACCTCGCGGGATTGGCCTTCGAATCCGCAGCCGACGTGGAGATCGCTCATGCGGCCCTCGATCGTTGCGGCATACTGGCCCTCGGCCAGCGACCGATTCATGAATTGTCCTCCGGCGAACGACAACGGGTCGTCTTTGCCCGGGCACTCGCTCAGGAACCCATGATACTGCTGCTCGACGAACCGGCTAGCTTTCTTGATATCCGCCACCAGGTTGAAATCTTCGACATTGTGCGCGAGCTGGCCGAAGTTCAGGGTTGCGCCGTGCTTACTGCCGTGCATGACCTGAATCTGGCGGCGGAATATTTCGATCAGGTTTACCTGTTGTCGGACCGGACCATCGCCGCATGCGGAAGTTCCGGGACAGTACTGAACTATGCCAACTTAACCCGTGTTTTTGAGACCGAGTTGTATGTGGACACGAATGCGCTAACTGGCAAATTGCTGATCGTGCCGCTCAGCGGCCGATCTCGCCGCCTGCTGGCGGAAACAAGGGCGCCACGCCGGAACGGCGGTCACCAGGATAGCTGACGCCGGTACCGCCCATGGCGCAATGTCCCGCCGGTACCTTGCCGTGATACTGCTGGTGCAGTTCTTCACCGTAATAGAACACTGGCGCCTTCTGGATCCGGGTAGTAATGCGGCCTAAGCCCGTGAGCTTCCCCGTCAAGTGGACAGTTCTAAAGTAGAGTTTCCGGCATTTCTGGTTGTGTAAATCGCCGGTGGTATCCCATCCTGCGCATCATGTGGCCGCTGCTCGTTGTATTAGATGAGCCAGCCAGCCGTGATTTCCCGCCCCTCGTCCAGGTTTCGGAACAGGTACAGGTCCAGCACCTCATTCCTATAATTCCAGTTGCACCGTTCGATGAATGCATTCTGATTGGGTTTGCCCGGCTGGATAAAGAGAATGAATACGTCATGCCCGCTCATCGAGGCTGCGGTTAGTTGAATCACCAACTTCACTGACAGCGGAACTTACAGCAATAGGGAATCATACATTCGAACACAGAACAGAAATTTACATATCCAGTTGATATTTTTGGTGCCCCGACCAGGATTCGAACCTGGGACCTACGGCTTAGGAGGCCGTCGCTCTATCCCCTGAGCTACCGGGGCTCAGGAGCCGATCTTCACAGGTCCGGCCCGCACTGACAAGCCACCAAATTGGGG
>MGYT01000161.1:13498-18567 GCA_001801865.1 Gammaproteobacteria bacterium RIFCSPLOWO2_02_FULL_61_13 | reverse complement strand
GGGAATAAATATCAGGTCACGCAGGAAAATGCCCCGGGTGGGCAGCGGATAGGAAATGAAGCGTTCTTCCTTCGGCAGGAAACGGAAGATTCGGTCCGACATGTTGGCGGTAATCCACACCTCCTGGGTTTTGGGGTGGATGTTCAGCGCGTAGGGTGCCTCGATCTCGCCATCCGACAGGGGCGGGAGTTTGTAATTGCGGTATTTCATGGTCGCGGTGTCCAGCGCCACCAGTTCGCCGGTGCCGAAGGAGGGTATCCACAGTGTTCCGTCCTTGGCGAAGCGCATGCGGCGCGGCCCGATCACCGGGGGCTCAAATTCTTCGACTGCCAGGGTTTTCGGATCGACCCGTCCAATGCGGTTCGCCATCAAGCGCGTGTACCACACACTGCCATCCCTGGGATGGATGTCTATGCCGTACGGCATGAGTATGGGTATCTCCGGGCGGTCGCTGGTCGTGGGTAGTTCGATGAGCGTCATTTCCCCGCTGCCGGGGTTGAAACGGCCCACCTGGTTGGATACACCCGCGGTAAACCACACCATGCCGTGCTTGTCGAAGCGCAGGGTGTGCGGATACATCGCCTTGCCGCCGATGTCATGGCCGACATAGGTGCGCGTGGCCGGGTCGAAGACGCCGATTTGCCCGCTGACCGTGTCGGTCGTGTAGAACTTGCCATCCGGTCCTTCCTGCAGACTGTGCGGCCCGCGGCTGACTGCAAGACTGAAGGGATTCGGGTTATTGAAGTCTCGCAGGAATTTTCCGCCCACCGGGATGCCTTCGTTGGGGATGGTGAACGTCTCGGTCTGGTTGGTGCGCGGATCGGTGATGTAGATGAGATCCTTGCCCTGGTCCACGGTGTAGAACCTGCCGTCGGCCGCGTGATATTCCACGTCATGGGCAATTAACGCGCCCGGGAGTTTCCATTGGGTGATGCGCGCCGGGAACAACGCGATATCGATGGGTTGTTCCTGGCGGACAGCCAGCGGTTTCCCGTCAAATGCCTGCTCCAGAATTTTTGCATAGCGGTTGACACGCTCTGCGTCGCTAATGCCGTAGAAGCCGAGCATGCGTGTGACGATGGCCTGCCAGCGGTCGGTGGTGCGCGGCGCGCGGGTATAGGCGTTGCCCAACTGGTGGCAGGTCAGGCATTCAATCTGGAAAAAGCCGTGATCCTTCGGGTCATCGAATTGAATGCGGGTGTAGTGGGCGCTGGCGGTGAGTTGATCGGAAATGTCCTTGTCCGCGACCAGCGCCCGCAGCCTGATGTCCTGACGCGGGGTCTGATCGGCAGTGACCTCCAGATCGCGCATGGCATCGGCAAAGTTGGGTTTGCGCACGCGCAGGTTCAGAAAGCCGCTCTGTTCCGTGGCCAGGCGGAAGGCGCCGGCGGCGTCGGAGTACACCGTCTCGGCAAAGATGCCATCCTCGCTGGTGAGTGTAATCAACGCCCCGGCGACGGCGTCCCTGGCGCCGGCACGGACCGTGCCTTCTATCACCGCGGCGACCGCGGCGTGTGGCAGCAGGTTGAGGCAGAGCAGCAACGCCAACAGGAAAACGCTACGGATCCCCATGGATTTCGATCTCCGGTTTGAACTATGGAATCCAACATAACAATGTAGGCGCGGCATGGATTGTACGAATCTCAGATGCAATAACGGCACCGGTGCTGATTTTTGTTCAATACATCGCGGCCGGCGCCCGGTCAACTGACACCCTCCCCCGTCCACGCGCTTGCAGCGCGTGGCCTCCCTCTCCCGCGTGCGGGAGAGGGTCGGGGTGAGGATGCGATGAACGGCGGCAACAAGGATGGTACGAAGATGATGCGGGCGCAGATTGTGGTCAGCGCGCTGGCGCTGTGGCTGGGTATCGCCCAAGCCGACACTACCGGCGACGCCGGATGGATGTATTTCGGGGGGGCCCAGACCGGCACCCGCTATTCCACGCTCAACCAGATCAACCGGGACAATGTCCGGGATCTGGAAGTGGCATGGACCTACCGGACCGGCGAACTGGATCGGCTCGGGCCGGAACGGAGCCGGGAGCAATCCTTTGAGAACACGCCAATCCTGCTGGACGGCCTGCTGATCGTCTGCACGCCCACGGCGCGCGTCATCGCGCTGGACCCGGTCAGCGGCGCCGAGCGGTGGGTTTTTGATCCGAATACCTATCCACTGCCCCGGGATGTCCATTATCCCAAGTGTCGCGGCGTCTCCCACTGGCTGGACCCGCTGGCGAATGCGGATGACATCTGCAAGCGCCGCATACTGTTCGGCACCTGGGCATTCCGGATTTACGCCATTGACGCCCGCACCGGGAAACGCTGTCCCGGTTTCGGGGACAACGGCGAAGTGCGGCTGGTGGAGGACAAGCCGTTCATCCCGCGCGAGTTTGTGTCGTTCCCGTCACCGCCGGCCATTGTCGAGGACGTGGTTATCTTCGGTTCCATGATATTTGACAACCTGCGCGCGGACGCGCCCAGCGGCAAGGTGCGGGCCTTCGACGCGCGCAGCGGTGCATTGCGCTGGGAGTTTGATCCGATCCCCAGGGATCCGGCGGACCCCACCGCGGGCGACTGGCAGGACGGCAGTGCGCGCACCACCGGTCATGCCAATGTCTGGACCGCCCCGGCCGTGGACGAGGAACGGGGCATTGTGTATCTGCCGACCACGAGTCCGAGCCCGGATTTCTATGGCGGCATGCGCCACGGCGACAACCGCTACGCCAATTCCCTGGTGGCATTGCGCGGCGCCACCGGGGAAATGATCTGGCACTACCAGATCACCCATCACGATGTGTGGGACTACGATCTGCCGTCGCAACCCATCCTGGTGGATCTGCTGAAGGAGGGTCATGTCGTACCCGCGGTGGTGCAACTCACCAAGCAAGGCCTGGTATTCATATTCGATCGGGTCACCGGCGAACCGTTCTTCCCCATCGAGGAACGGCCGGTGCCGGGGGAGGGCGCGCCCGGTGAATGGTTGTCCCCGACGCAACCGTTCCCGACGGCGCCGCCACCGCTGACCGCCCAGGGCATTTCTCCCGATGACGCGTGGGGCTTCACCTTTATTGATCGATATCTTTGCCGTCAGCGCATCGAAGCCCTGCGCCACGGTCCGCTGTACACGCCACCCGGGGAACAGGGGACCATCCTGATGCCGGGTTTCGCGGGCGGCGCAAACTGGGGCGGCGGCGCGGTGGATCCCATCCGCAAGGTGTTGCTGGTGAGCACGTTGCATGTGGCCGGTGTCGCAAAGCTGATTCCACGTAATGACGATCCGGTTCTGAACGCGGCCCCGGACGGCATTGACACCAAGGGCATCATCCGGTTTCCGCAACTGGGCACGCGGTATTCCGTGGAGAACTGGCTGTTGTCGTCGCCCCTGGGCGCGCCCTGCACCGAACCGCCGTGGAGCCGGTTGACAGCGGTGGATCTGGAGCGTGGAACCATCCTGTGGCAGGTCGCATTGGGCACGCTGGAGAAAATGCTGCCGGTGCCGCTGCCGATTGAAATGGGCGGACCCCATGCCGGCGGCGCCATGGTCTCCGCCGGGTCACTGGTCTTCATCGCCGCCTCGTCGGACGATCGGTTCCGCGCGTTTGACGTGGAGGACGGCAGCGTGTTGCGGCAGACGAAATTGCCCGCGGGCGGACAGGCGATTCCCATGACCTACGCAGTGGATGGCCGCCAGTACGTGGTGCTTGCGGCCGGTGGTCATGCGCTGTACCAGACCACGCCCGGGGATTACGTGATCGCCTACGCGTTGCCAAAGCCCGAAAAATAAACTTCAGAAGAAGGAGATCATCATGCGTGCAGTCATCCACTCATTGTTATTGTTCGTCTGCGGCTCCCTGACCCCTGCCGGCGCAGCGGAAAAACTGGTGCTGGAAATGAACATGGACGAGGATCTGCTGACCATTACCCATCACATTGACAATTTCCCGTTCAAGCCGACCATGAATTTTTCGCCGGACTTGGCCGGCAATCTCAGTGACCGCATCAAGGTGGATTCCCTGAAGGCGCACTTGGCAGTTACCACCTTGGTGCGCATAAACGGTGAAGTGGCCGGGTTTGCCACGGAACAGGAAACCGTGCTGACCGATCCGGAGACCAAGCAGCCCTACGCAGAATCGGCGTGGCTGTTCACGCTGAATCATCCCGGCGCCAGCGGGTTCCTGGCGGTGAAACAGCGGGAGAACGCCGCGCCCACGTTCGCACTGGTGCAGCAGGTGGTGGCAAACCCGGGCGGCAACTGGGATGACAAGGAGCACGAGTTTCTGTCCACCGACGGTGTCACGCTGGTGCAGCTTGCCACGGAAGGACTCGCCCCCTACCAGGGCGGGCGTTTCGAGGAATACAACTACGTCACCACATCTGATCTCAAAAAATACGGTCGCTTCCGGGCCAAGATTGTGTTCATCATTTATCCGAAGGAGTAAGCGCGCCGCCTCCGTAGGACGTGCGCAGGCTGCGCCCCCGGGCCAGCATCGGGCTGGTAAACAGACGGATCAACGGCGGGTACAGCCGGTACAGGCGCCAGAGCACGTGTGCGTGGAAGGGAAACAGGATGAACTCATGGTTCCGCTCCACGCCGCGCAATATGGCTCGCGCGGCGCTGTCCGGATCCAGCAACCGGACGGGAAAGCGGTCGAAGAACTCGCTGGATATGCCGACGCATTTTGTTGACTTCAACATGGGCGTCAGCACTCCGCTCGGACACACCACGCTGACATTGACGCCCAGCGCTCGGGCCTCATGGCGCAACGTGGTGGACAGTCCGACCACCGCATGCTTGGCAGCCGAGTACGGGGCGTTCAGGGGCATGGGCGTCAGCCCGGCCATGGATGAGGTATTGATGATGTGCCCGGACCCCTGCCGCACCATCACACGATACGCCGCCAATGTGCCGTGGATGACGCCCATCAAATTGATGTCAATGACGCGCTTCCAGTCCGCCAGATCCAGGTCACGCGTCTCGCCGCAGACGCTGATGCCGGCATTGTTGAACATGAAATCGAGCCGCTGATGCTCCGTTGCTGCGCGCTGGACGAGTCCTTGGACCTGGCCGGC
>MGYT01000161.1:0-13487 GCA_001801865.1 Gammaproteobacteria bacterium RIFCSPLOWO2_02_FULL_61_13 | reverse complement strand
GCCTCCGCGCTGATGTCCGCCACCAGCACCTGCGCACCGCGCCGCGCCAGTTCTTCGCACAACGCGCGCCCGATGCCGGAAGCGCCGCCGGTGACGATGGTCACTTTACCGTTGAAATGTGCCACCCCGGGGCCCACGGATGCGAATGGCTGTCCCGGCAACCAGAAGGAATCAGGGCCGCGCCGGCTCGAAGCCGACGCGCAGTTCCATTTGCCCGGACACCGTGCCATCCGGGTGTAACTCGCGCAGGTCTCCAATCTCCACGAAAGTGCCGGTCAGCCCGGCAAATTCCCGCGTACCGCCCACCACGATGCCCCGGTAATCGGGCAGCGGCCCAAGCGTGTTGACGCCGGTGAAGTGGCCTTTGAACGGGCGCCCGGTAAGCAGCATCGGAAGTATCACCTGCTTCAGCAGCCGCCAGTTGTTTTCCACCTGGTACAGGTGCAGCGTGCCGCGTCCCGGCACGACGATGGACCACAGCGTGTGGGTCATCACCCGTCCGCGCAGCAGGCTGCTGTGTTCATGGGCGATCTCCAGCTCGGTGCCGAATCCGATCACGTCCCCGCCCGGGCCGGCGCGGAATTTTGTCACCAGCGCGAATATATCGTGCAGGCTGGCGTCGGGCAGCACGGATAATGATGCAGGAAACGGCCTGAACGGGAAGGCGCCACCGTGGGTGGCGAGAATATTGTCCCCGGTGATATTTAATGTGAAGGATTCGCGATCCTTGCCCCCGTCGATGGCGGCAATGGCAATCGGGTCGCGACCAATAAAGGAAAATGGCCACAGGTACAGCCCGACCAGCACCAGCATCGCACCCGCGGCAAACCCCAGGATCGCCGCCAGCCCATGGCGCAGCCACGCGGTCATGGGCCTTTCCTTTGCAACTGCAATTCAACCTTGCCGGCGAGACCCATGGTGGCCGAGAACCGTGTCAACTGATCCACTTCGACAAAGCTGCCGGTGCTGCCCGCGAATTCCCCGCTGCCGCCCAGGATCACGCCGCGTCCGCCGGGCCCGGGGCCGACGGTGGTCTGTATGGTCCAGTCACCCACCCAGTCCTGACCGCTGGCCAGCGTCGGATTGATCACTCGCGGGCCGAGTTCATCGGAATGCTCGACCTGCTGCAACGCGAGTATGCCGCGGCCCGGCAGCACCAGGATCCAGTCCGTATCCCACTCGAGATTCCCAGCCAGCATGTCGCCTTGCGGATGCACTTCCAGTTCCGCGGCCAGGCCGACGACGCGGCCTTCGGCATCGCGCACGCGCACCAGCAATGCGAACCCGCGCTTCAGGGCATCCTCGGTGAAAGTTGCCACGCCAGGGGGCGCGGCAGGGAAGGGCACATTGCCGCCATGGGTGACGGCGACGCCGTCCTCCGGCAGCAGGAAATGCAGGGTTTCGGAGCGTGAGTCGTCAGCGTTGACTGTCTCGATGGGGGCGATGCGCGTGCTGCCGAATCCGGGCAACAAGTGCAACGCCGTCGCCGTGGCGATGGCGCCCGCGAGCATGGCGATGCCGGCGGTGCGCCACATGATCAAGGCAATAGGGGTCAGAGCTTAAGCTCTGACCCCTGATGTTCCCGCGGCAATGGCGTGCAAGGGATCTGCTCTGACCCCTGACGGCTCAATACCGGTATCGCAGCGACAGGCTCCACTCGGCCGGCGGACCAAAGTACGCCTCGGCGGTACCGAAGCTGTCCAGGGCCGCGATGCCATTGCCGATGTATTGCTCATCGGTCAGATTGGTTCCGGACAACGCCAGTTCCCAGTGCTCATCGGTGGTTGTGAATGCGAGCCGCGCATTCACGAGCTCATAGCCGTCCTGGTGCAGGAGTTCAGTGTTGTTGGCGTCCATATACATGTCGTCGCGATAGCTGTAATCGCCGCGGAGTTTCACCGTGCCCCAGTCGGCAATGGGCCAGGTCAATTGGGCGGACAGATTCAGGGTCCATTCCGGAGTCTGGATGAACTTCGAATCCTCGGTGATGGTGGCGCCAGGATTCAGTTTCGAGTATTCGGCGTCGGTGTAGCCCAAGCCGGCGGACAGGTCCAGCCAGTGGGCCGGTCGGGCCACCATTTCAATCTCGAAGCCGGCGACTTCGGCCTCGCCGGCATTTTCCACCACCAGCAGCAGGTTGCCCTCGGCGGTGGCCTGCACGCTGGTCAACTGGATGTCGGTATAGTCGTTGAAGAATGCTGACGCATTGACCCGCAGCCGGTGATCCAGCCATTCGGACTTGACGCCTATTTCATAGGACCAGGCAAATTCCGGGTCGTAGGATTCCACCGCGTCCTGGGTCGTGGGGCGGCCGTTGAATCCGCCGCTCTTGAATCCCTTCGACGCCACGAAGTAGGTCATCAGGTCCTCGGTCCACTTGTACTCCGTGCCGGCGCGCGGTGTCAGTTCGCTCCAGTCGTCGCCGATAGTGGTGGGCGGTACGACAAAGGTGCCGGCGTGCAGGCGCCGGTGAATCAGCAGGTAGTCCTTCGATTCCCAGGTCTGGCGCAGGCCGCCGGTGATGCTCCATTGATCGGTGAGATGGAATGTGCCCTGGCCAAATACCGCCACGCTCTCGATGTCGATCTCGTTATAGACATCAAAGCGCAGATCGAACTGCTCGTTGATCGGATTGCCGGGGCCGCCGATGCACGGCAACGGCGATCCGGGCGGTTGCGGGCAGGGCCACGGACCGAGCGGGATAAGCGGGGCCGGCAAGGCCTCCAGCGCGTCGAATAGGCCGTCCGCGAGGATCACGTCGGTGTGGTCAATGGCGTTCTCGTCAAAATAGTAGACACCTGCCAGCCACTCCAGCCGGTCGGAAAATGCCGTGCCGCTGGCGTGCAGTTCCTGGCTGAACTGGTTCTGGTCGGTGTTGTTGAAGGTTTCCACGTACGGCGCCGGCGAGTTGTCGCCGTCGCGGGAGAAGTCCACGTCACTGTCGCGATAGGCGGTGATGGACTTGATGTTGATTCCCCCCACCTGCCAGTCGGCGGTGAGACTGATCCCGTAGACATCCATTTCATTGATGCTGCGGCCGGTCTGCAGCGTGTCATAGGGGTCATCGAGTACCAGGTCGGAGGTCATGGGTTGTCCGGAGGGGAAACCGACCAGAGCGTTCCACAAATTAAGCAGGGGCGCATTGGTGGGGTCGACAGTCATCAGGTGCTGGGACACGGATTCCTCGCGGCCGCGGCTGTAGTCGCCCACCAGGGTGAATTTCAGCGTGTCCGATGGCTGCCACAGCAGGCTGGCACGTACTGCGTCCTCGTTGACGTCGCCGAGGTCCACGCCGTCAAGGAGGCGATCGCCGTAGCCGTCCTGATTACGGGTCGATGCCGACACGCGCGCCAGCAATTCGCCCGGGATCAGCGGGACATTGACGGTGCCGCGGGCGTCAATCCGGTCGCGGCTGCCGGTGGTGACCTCGACGTTGCCATCGAGTTCATCGATGGGTGGCGCGGTTATCAGGCTGATGGCGCCGCCGACGGCATTCTTGCCGAACAGTGTGCCCTGGGGTCCGCGCAACACCTCGACCCGTTCCATGTCCAGCAGGTTCATGATGGCGCCCATGGAGCGGGCTATGTATACGCCGTCCACGTATACCGCCACGCCGGGATCGGTGGTAAGCAGGAAATCGTTTTGGCCGACGCCGCGGATGTAGATCTGGGCGTTGTTGCCGCCGCCGCTGCCGCCGGGACTGTTGCTGAAGTTCATGTTAGGCGTGAAACTGCCGATGCCGGCCAGGTCGTTGATGGAGAGTTCGCTCAGGTGGTCGGCGGAGAAGGCCGTGATCGATACCGGCGTGTCCTGCATCCGTTCCTCGCGCCGTTGGGCCGTGACGATGATTTCTTCCAGGGCCTCCTGAGCCGTGACCGGATATGCAAGTCCCATTCCCAGTCCGGCGAGCATGCTGGCGCGCAGACCGGCAACGAGGGTGGGTGCCACGTGCATCCCCCGACGGCTGATTCGATTTTTGCTGTACTGCAGCATAAATTTTCTCCTATTGGCCGTATCAATGCCGCAACGAAGTGATGAATTCCGCAACTTTACAATGTTCCCATCTAATGGCTCCGGTATATTGAACAATCCTCATTTTCTCCTGCCGGCTTGTGCGAACCATCCCTTGCCTGCGGCGCTGGGGAAAGCGGGGTTTCGGGCCGCGTGGCCGAAAGGGGAGGGGTCGTGTCCAGATTGGATTGCAATCCTGTAGCGGAGCGTAATGACGATGCGGAGCTGACCGCTGACCTCCACTTCAGTCTGTGGCGCTCGCCTTATGTGGATGGCCTGGACATCGTGGAATCCACCGCACATCAGCGTTGTTACCCGTTGCATCTGCATGAGGCCATGGAGATCATCTGGATGCAGGAGGGCCGCGGCGCCATCGAGTGCCGGGGCCGTCAGTTTTTGCTCAACGCCGGTGAGGCATGCATCGTCAGCCCGTACGAAATTCATGGCGGTGGTGCAGCGCTGAGTACCGGGCCCATCAGGTTCTGCCTGATTCACGTGCCGCAAAGGTTGTTCATGCCAGGCTTTATTACCCAGTACTTTCGCGCTGCCAACTCGGGGGCATCGCTGCCGCTGAAAACCATTCCGCGCGGCAGTGCAGATCGCTTGTTGTCCGATTTGGTTACATCATTGCTGGGTGACCACGGGCCGGAACAGCACGTGCACAGCATCGCCACTGCACTCGACGGATTGCTGGCGCTGGAGTCCGGCCGCAGGCGTTCAATCTCCGCCGGCCAGATACGTCACCCGGCCATCGAACATGTGAAATCCATAATCCGCCACCATTATGCGGAGCCTTTGAACGTCGAGTCGCTGGCCAGCGAGGTGGATCTGAACGAACGTTACCTGATCTCGCTGTTCCGGCACGCCACCGGCGTTCCGCCGCACCAGTTCCAGATTGGCGTGCGCGTGGACCACGCCCGGCGCCTGCTCCCGTCCGGCACGTCGTTGAGCAGCATCGCGACATCCTCCGGGTTCGCCGATCAGAGCCATCTGAACCGGCACTTCAAACGCCAGTACGGCTTCACCCCGGGCGTGTTCCGGCGCCTGCTGTTGCCCACCTGATTTCCCGTCCCGGTTGGTGCGTTCCACCGGCAGCCGGAATGTTAGTAAACGCGTTGACTTTATGCCCATGTATCAACAGAATGCGGCACATCCCATGAAAGACACCTTTCGCAGCACGCCGGGCTACCTGATCCACGAAAATGCGCGACTGCTGAATCGCGTTTACGACCAGCGCATGAGCGCGCTGGGCATGACGCGGGCGCAATGGTGGGTGCTGGCGAAGCTGTATTTCAACGATGACGTGACGCAGACGGAACTGGCCGAGGAACTCGGCTTCAGCAAGGCGGCGCTGGGTGCGCTGCTGGACCGGCTTGAAGTCAATGGCTGGATACGCCGGCGCCGGCACCCGGATGATCGGCGTGCGCGTCGCGTGTTGCGCACAGCCAAGGCGGAGTCCGTGATGGCCGAAATGCGCAGTATCGCGGTAGCCATGAACCGGGATCTGATCCGGGGCCTGAGCCGCACTGAACACGCGACGCTGGTGCATTTGCTTAAACGTGTTCGAGACAACCTGGAACGTCAATAAATGGGGACAGAATTTAGTTCTGTTTCCGGCAGATTCTGAGGAGGGTAAAACCATGCTTTACAAAAAGACCGAGGCGAAGGAGTGGGCAAAAGAGGCGTACCGGGGACTTGACACTACCATCCTGCCCTGTTTTACGCCGGAAGAACTGAAGTTGGACGAGGCCGGCATCCGCCATGACATGCGGATGTTGTGCCGGCAGGGGTTCTTCGCGGTGACGCTGGTTTCCGGCGGCGAGGCCGGCACGACCCTGGAAGAGGACAAGCGCTGGGTCGAGTGGTGCGTGGACGAGGCCCGCGGCAAGGTCGGCGTCACGCTCAATGTGCGCTACTACACACTGGCGGAAAACATCGAAATGGCGCGCCACGCGGAGGCGGTCGGCTGTCACAGCATCATGATCAGCTATCCGACCAATTTTCATCCACGCTCGGAGGAGGAAATCTACCAGTACACCAAGGCGATAGCGGATGCCACGGGCATCGGCGTCATCCTGTTTCCGTCGGTGAAAAATGAATTTGCCGCACCGTACCGGGTGTCGGCGCAGACGCTGGCGCGGCTGGCGGATCTCGATAATGTCATTGCGTTGAAGATCGGCGTGCTCGAATGGCACTGGATTGACGCCTGTTTCCGATTGTTCGGCGATCGCGTACTGATCAGTTATCCGTTTGATGACGCATGGCCGACGATGATCCGGAAATACGGCATGCAATGGTCCGGCGCTGCGCCGTGGCACAACCTGCAGACCGAGGCAGACCCGCGCGAGGTGCGCCTGTTCAACTTCATCCGCGACGGGAGCATGGACGAAGCCGGCGAGTTGTACTGGCGCATGGACCCGTTGCGCAAGGCCATCCTGTCCATTGCCATGCCCAGTGCACTGATGGGCATGTATAACTTTGACCAGTGGAAATTTCTGGATTCATTGCTGGGCTTCACCGGCGGTGAAATGCGCATGCCGAAAATGATGTTGTTCCCCTGGCAGAAGCTGCAATTGCAGGCAGCACTGGCAGCCTCGGGCCTGCAGTCGGTGCCCAAAACATCCATCCCCGGGGCATGAACGTGGGCGCGCCGATTCGGGAGCGGGGCCGCGACCGGCTGTAATGTCGATGCCGGACCTGGAGGACGTCCTGCCGCGCTTTGCCATCATCGGCGCCGGCCCCAGCGGTCTGTGTGTGGCGCGGACATTTGTCCGCCACGGCATTCCCTATGATCAGTTCGAGGCTGATGCCGCATTGGGCGGGATCTGGTACCACGGCGCCTATGCCACGGCGCACATCATCTCATCGCGGAAGATCAGCCAGTTTCCCGAGTACCCCATGCCGGCGGGTTACCCGGATTTTCCGAGCCAGCAGCAGGTGCTGGATTACCTGAATGCCTATGCCGAACATTTTGCGCTGCGCGACCGGATTACATTTAACAAAAAGATTACGCTGGTTCAGCCGTTGCCCGGCGGAAGTTGGAATCTTTTATTTGAGAGCGGGGAATACCGGCGCTACAAAGGCGTGGTGGTGTGCAACGGGCACCATTGGGATCGCCGTTGGCCGTCCTATTCGGGCCAGTTCAACGGGGAGATCATTCACTCCAAGGATTACAAGAGCCCGGAACAATTACGGGGCCGGCGCGTGTTGGTCATCGGCGGTGGCAATTCCGCCTGCGACATCGTCTCCGAGGCGGCGCGCGTCGCCGCGGACGCGCATCTGAGCCTGCGCCACGGTTACTGGTTCATGCCGAAAACGGCGTTAGGCAAACCCATCGTTGAACTGATCGGTCCGTACCCGTTATGGCTGCAGCGGATCGTGCACCGCGTGGTGCTTGCCATTTGCGTCGGTGATTACCGGCGCTACGGCCTGCCGCTGCCGAACCATCGCCTATTCGACCGGCATCCCAGCGTCAGCACCGAGGCGCTGCATTACCTTAAGCACGGGCGCATCCATCCGCATCCGGACGTGGCGCGCTACGACGGCGCCGAGGTTGAATTTGTGGACGGCACGCGGGTCGGTGCGGACCTCATTGTCTGCGCCACCGGGTACCACGTCAGTTACCCATTCCTGGCCCCGGGTCTGGCCGAGGTGCGCGGTTCGGTGGTGCGTAACTACTGGGGCATGATTTCGCCGCAGTATCGCCATTTATACCTGGTGGGATGGGGACAGCCACGCTCCGGATTTGGCAATCTGCTGGAACCCCTGGCCGAAACGCTGGCGCAGTCCATCAAGACCCAGGACCGGATGCAATTTCCGCTTGGCGCGGTGCTACGCCGCCTGCGCATGCCTCTGCCGGAGTCGCACTTGGCCGATCCGTTCCAGCTGGAGCGGGGTTATCGCAAGGCGCGCAGACTGCTGCCGCTGTTGCCCAGGATCGAACGCTGGTTGTGCAGCGAATCCGATAACGCCGCACCGCTGCCGGTGCTCTCGCCGCCGGTGCGCAGTGCCGAACCCATGCGCGTATATTGATAATGAACACACCATCATTCGTTCCATGTTGAAATCGGCCCCAGATGCCGGAAGGAGTCATGAGCCATGAGTGTTGAACCCCAGACCCGGGTATTGCTGGAACAGATGGCCGCATCAGGCGCGCCGTCCTCGTTAAGTGATCTGCCTCTGGAGGCGGCGCGGGCCGCATTGCAGCAGTTGTCACGGACAATGGATGTGGCGCGCAGTGAAGTGGGCCGGACGGAAGATCGGGAAATACCGGGGCCGAATGGCGTCGTGCCGGTGCGCATCTACTGGCCGGCGGCAATGCCAGCCGGTTCTCCTCCGCCGATCCTGCTGCTATTCCACGGCGGCGGTTACGCCCTGGGCGATATCGGCACCCACGACAACATGGCGCGCTTTTACTGCGCCCGCGCCGGCGTGGTGGTCATCAACGTGGATTACCGCCGTTCGCCGGAGCACAAATTTCCCGCCGGTATAGAGGACTGTTACGCAGTGCTGCAATGGGCCGCCGCCCATGGCGGTGAACTCGGCGCGAATCCGGCTCGCATCGCCTTGACCGGCGACAGCGCCGGCGGCAATTTCAGCGCCGCGCTGTGTCAGGCGGCAAAAACCCGAAATGGGCCGGCCATCTCCTTTCAGGCGCTGGTGTATCCGGCAGTGGACCAGTCCGTGGGCGTCAACTATCCGTCACGCAAGGCGCTGGGGGGCGGAGAGTATTTTCTGTCGCTGAAAGATATCGCGTGGATCAGTGACATGTATTTCACCGACCAGGCCCGGGAGGGCTTGAGTCCGCTTGCATCGCCGCTGCTGACTTCCGACTTGCGCGGGCTGCCGCCCGCATTGATCATCACGGCCGGACTGGATCCGCTGCTGGACGAGGGGCGTCTCTATCACGAGCGGCTGGTGGCCGCCGGTGTGCCTTCGGAATACCGCTGCTTCGACGGCACGATCCACGGCTTCCTGTCCTTTGCCGGCGCGCTGGATGCCGGCCGCGAGGGGTTGGCGCTGGTCGCGGACCGGGTCGGCAAGGCGCTGCGCGGCTGACTGCCGTCCGGCAGCAGTCATGTGTCAGGAGACAGCCTGAGTGCAGTGTAGTCCGCGCCGGTGTTCAAAACCCGGTCATCGGACTCCGGCGGGGTGCGCAGCGGCAGCGCCGGAGTCTGTTTCCTATTACTGATCCCTTGCGAGTTGCGCCAGCAGACTGGTGCGATTGTGCACTTTGACCTTCGTATACATGGAGCGCAGGTGATTCTCCACGGTGCGCACACTGATGTTCAGCTTGTCCGCGATGCGCTGGTTGGTCAAGCCCAGGCTGACCAGATGCACGATTTCCGCTTCGCGCTTGCTCAGCCCGAACTCATCTATTATCTGCCCGGAACGCAATGACCGGCGGCCTTCCGGTCCGAAACAGACGATGAAGCGCAGTCCATCGGGTGCGCAGTCATGGGCGCGAATGAATCCGTCCGTTGCAACGCCTTCGATGTGGACTGTGAAGTTGAGACTGTGTTCCGGGGCGGAACAGGCACAACGGCCGATTTTCGCACGCAACGCCGCGCAACCAGCCCGAATCTCGGCCACGACACGGGCACCGGTGGCGGTGTCGCCGCGCGGCAGGTGCAGCAGCGTAGTTGCGGATTCGTTGGCCACCAGGATGCGATAATCGTTGTCCAGCATGAGTACCGTCGCGCCGGCGAGGTCCTGGGCGAGCGTGTCGATGATTCTCTGCCGGGCGCCCAGTTTTTCCATCATGCCTACCTTTTCGACGGCTGCGGAAAGATGCGGCAGTATGAGATTCATCTTGAGTACGTCATTGCTTTCGAATGGCGGAGCCTCCTGCGGCCGGTGCAGGCCCATAAGGGCAATGGGTTCGGAATTTCTGACCAGTCCGGCGACCAGAACATGATGCACGGACTGGGGCCTGAGGAAATCGCAGTAGAACGCGGTACGGACATAGTCCCGGTTCCTTATCACACGGGAGGAGATGACAACGCGCTCGCCCCCGGATTTCAGGTGCTGCAGGAAGTGACCTACAAAGGGATCGACTTGCTGGTAATCGCGGCACCAGATTTCCGGCGCCTCCTCGGGCACGCCGAGCGAGAAGCCGTTGTAGAACTTGCCGCTGCTGCTGTCGTCCCGAAAGTGGAAAAAGACGCTGCTGCGCGCGTCCAATGTCGCCTGAATGTGTCGCAATAACTCATCCCTGATGTCTGTGGATGTTGAGCACTCCAGCGCAATGCCGCCTGCGGCTCGAATGCGTTGCAGATCCCTGTGTGTGAGTTGCGTCATGGGCGGGTGCGTAGCAAGGACGGATGGAAACCTACATGGACGTGAAATGCAACAGACGTTGGCCGGAACAGCAAGGCTGTCTCTAACGACATAAACAATAGGTAATTTTCGCTATTCTTAACGCCTTTGGGTGGGTGCATCCTAACTCCAATCCGTCGATTTATTCCAGCCGATCGTTCTGTGTGGCACAAAAGTCACAATGGCTCGAATTGACCGGTAGGATTCGCTGTATGGCTGATGGCGCACTGCACGGAACCTAATCCGGGCGGCCGCGTCCTGTTGCCGGGACTTCAGACGTTCAAGTTCGAAGCAAGAGGAGAGTCACGATGCCACGTAAATTACTGCGTCATGGGCCGCAAGCACGGCTGGGCCGAATGATAACGCTGCCTGGTGTGGTACTGGGTGTCACGCTGGTTGCCGGCGGGTCGACAGTTTATTCGAATGCGCTTGCCGCGGAAGATGCCGGGTCGGAATTGGAGGAAATTGTTGTAACGGCGCGCAAGCGGGAGGAGTCCCTGCAGGTGGCCCCGATTGCGGTGTCGGCCCTTTCGGGATCGGAACTGGAAGTGCGCAGCATGACCAACCTGATGGAGGTGGGTTCGTTCGCGCCGAACGTCATCATGGGGACGGGCCAGGGCGGCAGCGGCGGCGGCGGCAATGGCCAGGTTTATATTCGCGGGATCGGGCAACTCGACTTTCTGTTTACCACCGACCCGGGGATTGGCATCTACATTGACGGTGTTTATCACGCCCGGACGCTGGGGGCGGTAATGGACCTGCTTGATCTCGAGCGTATCGAAATTCTGCGTGGTCCTCAGGGTACGCTGTTCGGACGTAACACGATTGGCGGCGCCATCAACGTGATCTCCAGCAAGCCGGCGGAGGAATTCGGCGGCTACGTGGAGGGCACCTACGGCGATTTTGACCGTACCGACTTCCGCGGCAGCGTCGATGTACCGCTGATCCCGGGTCAGTTGCTCGCCAAGGCGGCACTGTCCTATAAGAATCGTGACGGTTATGGCAAGCGGCTGGATTTCGCGAGCGGGGAAAAAATCGATGAGGCCGGCGATGAGGATGCACTCTCTGCACGTGGCGCCCTGCGCTGGCAGATCTCGGACGATCTCACCGCAGATTTCATTTTCGATTATTCCCGTGAGCGCGAAGAGTCGGTCCCGACCACGTTGCTTCAATTCGAAGAGTTTGGAGGCGTACCGATCATCCTCTGGAATGCCCTGATAGGGATTCCCAGCGGATTGCCCATGAGTACCGCTTTCATCACGGATGACGAGGACGAATCGTTCGGCACCGGTCCCAACCACAACGAACTGGACGCGTGGGGCATCAACGCAACGTTTGAGTGGGATCTGGGCTGGGCCACGGCCAAGTCCATCACGGCCTACCGTGAGATGGAAGGCGGGTTCGGGCGGGATGGGGATGGCTCGCCGCTGCCCATCGTCCATACCGATCAGGATCAGGATCAGGATCAGGTCAGCGAGGAACTGCAACTGTTTGGCAGCAGCTTTGATAACCGTCTGGACTGGGTGGTGGGTTTCTACTATTTCGACGAATTCGGACGCGATCAGAATGACGTGGTATTGACATCCGGGCTGTTCAACGCGCTCGAATCCATTCCCGTGCAATTAACCGGAGCGCCCTGCGCCCCACCGTTCCTGGCCCCGGGCTGTCCCGGCAACCCAATCAACCCGTTGCTGGACCTGGACTTCAATATCTTCAACGAGATCGATATCACCAGCTATGCGGCCTTCGCCCAGGCCACGGCCCATTTTACCGACCGCTTCAGCATTACCGCCGGTCTGCGTTACACCTACGAGAAGAAGGAGTATTTCCTCGAGCACCGGCGCATCGCCAGTAATACCTTCATCGTGCCCGCCACGAACGTGGAGGCAAGCTGGAACGAGCCGACGCCCATGTTCAGCGTCCAGTACCGGTGGACCGACGCGCTCATGACTTATTTCACCTATTCCGAAGGCTTCAAGAGCGGCGGGTTCAATGGGCGTCCCATCGTCGCGGCGGCGGTGGAGTCCTACGATCCCGAGTTCCTCGTCAACCACGAGGTGGGCATCAAGTCCGAGTGGTTCGATCGGCGCCTGCGTCTGAACGCGGCCGCATTTTTCTATAATTATGATGATCTTCAGTTCACCGCCGTGTCCGTGGATCCGGCTTCCGGCACATTACTGCTGGTGGTGGACAATGTCGGCAAGGCGGAGGTCACCGGCTTCGAGATCGAGATGCTGGCCCGGCCGATGGAGGGACTCGATATCAATGGCGCGGTCGGCTACACGGATTTCGAGATTGTGGAACTTGACCCCGGGGGCACGGAAGCCACGCTCGACAGCAAGATGATCCGTACCCCGAAATGGACTGGCAGCGCCGGCATCCAGTATGCATGGCCGGCAGGAGAATACGGCCGGGTGACGGTGCGCGGCGACTGGACCTATGAGGCCAGGAGCTTCGCCGATATCCAGAATACGCCGGTCCTGGCGCGGGACGCCCACAGTATATTCAATGCGCGGCTGACCTGGAATCTGTCCGCCACGACCTTCGGCGGTGGCTGGGATCTGGCCGTCTTCGGAACCAACCTCACGGATGAGCGAGTGCTGGTCAACGGCCTGTCGGCACTCAGCTCCTTCGGCACGGCGGAAGGATTTTACAATCGGCCACGCGAGTGGGGCGTCAGCGTCCGCAAGTCGTTTTGAACCGTGCGGCCTGACTCTCAGGCCCAGGCGCTGCTGGACCGGATGGCGGCGGCCGGACGCCCGGCGCTGTTTTGAATTTCCGTGACCGGGGCGAGTTCCGATGCTTCGATTCCATGATTTACAGCCGGGTCTCAGCCGCGAAGAAGTGTTGCGGGCCTACGCAATCATGCGGACGATCCGTGCTTTTGAAGAACGCGTCGACAGCGAGTTCACGGAAGGTCGTATTCCCGGCTTCGTGCACCTGTACGCGGGCCAGGAGGCATCTGCGGTTGGTATTTGCATGCACCTCAAGGATGCCGATTACATCAGTAGTACACATCGGGGCCATGGTCATTGCATTGCCAAGGGTTGCGAGGTAAACGCCATGATGCTCGAGATCTTCGGCAAGGCGGACGGGCTCTGCCGCGGCAAGGGTGGCTCGATGCATATCGCGGATCTGGACCGCGGCATGCTTGGCGC
>MGYT01000160.1:3079-16972 GCA_001801865.1 Gammaproteobacteria bacterium RIFCSPLOWO2_02_FULL_61_13 | reverse complement strand
GCTTCCCGACGCGCTCAACATTCCGCGCCACGGCCACGACATTCATGCCGGCGCCGGCCAGAGCCCTGACGATCGCGAGCCCCAGCCCCGGCCCGACACCGACGACGATGGCTGTTTCCGCCTTTTTCATGGGATCAGAATACCGGGAATGTGCCTCATCTGGAATTGGCTGGTGGGTTACGGCGCGTCACTGCGTGCCGCACCGTAATCCACCAGCCGATGACAAGGAATTCTCAGAGGAACAGCAGCGCCGGGTGTTCCAGCAGTGCCTTCATGGCATGGATCAGGCGCGCGGCGTCGTAGCCGTCCACGATGCGATGGTCGAATGAGGATGAAAGGTTCATGAGCAGGCGCGGGACGACGGCGCCGTTCTGAAACACCGGCCGCTCCTGCACCTTGTTGATGCCGATAATGGCCACTTCCGGGTGGTTGATGATCGGGGTGGAGACGATACCGCCGAGCGCGCCCAGGCTGGTGAGGGTGATGGTGGAGCCGGACAATTCCTCGCGCGACGCCTTGCCGCTGCGCGCCGCTTCGGTGACGCGCAGCAAATTTGCCGCGCACTGCCACAGGTCCATTGCCTCCACATGCCGTACCACCGGCACCATCAGGCCCTGGCCGGTCTGCGTGGCAATGCCGATGTGCACCGCGTCGAAGCGCGTGATGATTCCCTTTTTGTCGTCGAAGTGCGCATTGGCCTGGGGAAATTTCTCCAGCACGCGCACCATGGCGCGCATGAAAAACGGCAGAAACGTCAGCTTCGGCCGCCCGGCGTCCTTGATCTCGTTCAAATGCCGCCGCAGGCCATCCAGCTCGGTGACATCCACTTCTTCCACGTAGGTGAAGTGCGGAATGCGATCATTGGCCACGGACATCTGCTCCGCGATCTTGCGCCGCAGCCCGATCAGTTTGATCTCCTGCTGCCCGGTACGCTTGTCTCCCTGTGCTGCACCTGCGCGTGCCGGAGTAGCCAGTGACGCAATATCCTCGCGCGTGACGCGGCCGGCGGGGCCACTGCCCTGTACCGTCGCCAGATCAATGCCGGCCTCACGCGCCCGGCGCCGCACGGCCGGCGATGCCTGCGCCTTTTTCATCGACGGGCGCGCTGTAACGCCCGGCGTGGCGGCCACGGCGCCACCCGATGCTGTCAGCGCAGCAGGCGCAAGATCGTCGGAATCCGCGCTCGGTCGGTCCGCACCGGAATCATCACCGGTCTCGAACACCACCAGTTCCGCCCCGACCGCGATCATGTCGCCGGCCTGACCCGCCAGCCTGATCACCTTGCCGCTGACCGGCGCGGTGATTTCCACCGTCGCCTTGTCGGTCATCATGTCCACCAGCGGTTGTTCCGCCTCGATGAAATCGCCGGGCTGTACGCGCCACTGGACGATCTCGGATTCCACGGTGCCTTCACCGAGGTCCGGCAATTTGAATGTGTACGCGCCCATTTCAATTCTCTCCCCCGATTCCAGCAATCCTGTGGGGCCGGGTTCATCCCGGCCGAAAGCATGGGCCGGCATAAAGCTACCCACACGGATGTGGGGTATGCCGCGCGAGGACAGGATGTCCGAAGCGGCCGGCCCCACAAATCAACAACCCATCACCTGCCGGATCGCCTTCGCCACCCGTTGCGGTCCGGGAAAATATTCCCATTCCTGCGCATGGGGGTAGGGCGTGTCCCAGCCACATACGCGCAGGATTGGCGCTTCCAGGTTCCAGAAGCATTCCTCCTGCACGATGGCGGACAACTCTCCGCCGTAGCCGCCGAATCGCGTCGCCTCATGCACGATGACGCAACGGCCGGTGCGGCACACGGAAGTGGCGATGGTGTCCACATCCAGCGGTGCGATGGTGCGGATATCAATGATCTCCGCGTCCACGCCCGCCATCTGCGCGGCGGCGCCGGCCACGTGCACCATGGTGCCATAGGCCAGGATGGTCAGGTCGGATCCGGCGCGCAGGATATTGGCCTTGCCGATGGGCACGGTGTAATGACCCTCGGGTACTTCACCGCCCGGATGGGTGCTCCAGGCCACCGCCGGTTTCTTCGGATCGCCCTCGAACGGGCCGTTATACAGCCGCTTGGGTTCCAGGAAGATGATCGGATCGTCGTCCTCGATTGACGCAATCAACAGGCCCTTGGCATCGTAGGGGCTGGACGGGATCACCGTCTTGATGCCGCACACATGCGCGAAAATCGCCTCCGGACTCTGGGAGTGTGTCTGCCCGCCACGGATGCCGCCGCCGCAGGGCGTGCGGATGGTAACTGGCGACCAGTATTGCCCGCCGCTGCGGTAGCGCAGGCGCGCCAGCTCGCTGACGATCTGATCGAACGCCGGATAGATGTAATCGGCGAACTGGATTTCCACCACCGGCCGCAGCCCATTGACGCCCATGCCGATGGCCGCGGCAACGATGCCGCCCTCGGCGATGGGCGTGTCGAACACGCGGTGGTCGCCGTATTTTTTCTGCAAGCCTTCGGTGCAACGGAACACGCCGCCGAAGTAGCCCACGTCCTCGCCGAACACGATGACATTGGGATCCTGCGCCAGCATGACGTCCATCGCGGAGTTTAACGCTTGAACCATATTCATGGTCGTCATGCATGCCACCGAAAGGAAGCCATAAGCAATAAGCTATAAGCTATAAGTGAAAAGAGAGTCATAAGCGATTAGCAATAAGCTATAAGTGAAAAGATGCCGGATACCGGTGGACTGGCGAACTTCTATCGAGATCTCGTGAATCGAGTTCGTGTTTCACTTATAGCTTATGACTTATAGCTTATAGCTTGCCAAGTTCATCTCGTTGCTTAATGAGATGAGGCGGCACATCCTTGTACACGTCCTCGAACATCGCACTCACCGGCGGCCACGGGCCCTCGTTGAGCGTGCCGTAAGACTCCGCTTCCTTCCACGAGGCCAGCACGTGATCGGCCAGTTCTTTTTCCAGCGTCGCGTGTTGTGCCTCGGTCCACTCACCCAACGCAATGAGATGCTTCTTCAGCCGCTCAATGGGATCGCCCAGGGGCCAGTATTGCCATTCGTCCAGCGGGCGGTAGCGGCCCGGGTCATCGCTGGTGGAGTGTGGCGCGGCGCGGTAGGTATACAACTCGATGAGCGTGGGGCCGGCGCCGGTGCGCGCCCGCTCCGCGGCCCACGCCGTGGCGGCGTAGACCGCCAGAAAATCATTACCGTCGACACGCAGGCCTGGAATGCCGTAACCGATGGCGCGCGCCGCGAAGGGATTCTGGTCTCCGCCCGCGACGTTCTGGGAGGTGGAGATGGCCCACTGGTTGTTGACCACGTTCAGCACCACCGGAGAGCGATACACCGACGAGAAGGTGAGCGCGTAATGAAAGTCCGACTCGGCACTGCTGCCCTCGCCGATCCAGGTCACCGCGATGTCACTGGTGCCCTTGTATTCGGCCGCCATGGCCCAGCCCACGGCCTGGCAGAATTGCGTGGCCAGGTTGCCGGAGAGGGTGAAGAAGTTCACTTCCTTGAAGCTGTACAACACCGGCAACTGGCGCCCTTGCAGGTTGTCGTGGGAGTTGGAAAGACACTGGCACATCATGTCCACCAGCTTGATGCCACGGGTGATCAGCAGGCCCTGCTGTCGATAGGAAGGAAACATCATGTCACCGGGCTGCAAGGCCATGCACTGCGCCACCGCCACCGCCTCTTCGCCGGTGGCGCGCATATAGAAGGAGATCTTGCCCTGGCGATGCATCTTGTACATGCGGTCATCGAACACGCGGTTCAACAACATGTGCCGCAATCCAAGACGCAGGGTTTCCGCATCCAGATGCGGATCCCATTCGCCCACGGCCCGATGTTCCTCATCCAGCACGCGAATCATGCTGAACGGCAGGTCACGAGTTTCATTGGCGTGGATGCCGATCGGGGGACGGCGCAGCTCGCCGGCCTTGGGCAGTTTGATGTTGCTGAAATCAGGTTTGTCCCCGGGCCGGAACGGGGCATGGGGGATGTGGAGCTTGGTCGCCATCGCGGACCCTCTTCAATTGCCTGACCGGAAGTGGCTCAAATTAACCTCTGTCATTTCGAGCGCAGCACTGTCATTCCGACCTGCGGTGCACTGTCATTCCGACCGGAGGGAGGAATCTTGCTCTGAGGGCTTTGCTCCGCAACTTCGAAATGACAAGTGCCACGGACCCAGAACGGAAAAGTATAAGCTACGCGATGAGGATTATTTTGCCTTTGTTGCCTGAAAAACCGGAAAATCGGGTATATTATGCCCTGTAACTGAATATATATGGATGATTATGCTTGAAGAACTGCAAAAGTATGACAAAGCCATCCTGAAGCTCCTGCAGTCGGATTGTTCCCTGTCCGTGGCGGACATTGCTCGGCAGGTGGGGTTGTCCACTTCGCCATGCTGGCGCCGCATCTCACAACTGGAACAGGCTGGGATCATTCGCAAGCGCGTGGCAGTACTGGATCACGCGCGCCTGGGCATGGAGGTCGTTGCCTTTGTCACCGTGCGGCTGTCCCAGCACGGCCGGGGAAACCTCGAGCAGTTCGAAGCGGAAATCCGCCGCTTTCCCGAAGTGATCGAGTGCTACACGGTGACCGGCGACACCGATTACATGCTGAAGATCGTCACCCGCGACATCCGCCACTTCGAGGCGTTCCTGCGCAACAACCTTATGGTGATGCCGATGATCCGTGAGACGCACTCGACGATCGCGGTGACGGAGATTAAGGATACGACCGAATTGCCGCTGGAGACGCAATTGTGATTTCGGTGGGTTACGGCGCTGCGCGCCTAACCCACCATTTTTATCGCAGTCCCCGAGTTTGAGGACTCGACGGAACTGCCGCTGGACATACCGTTGTCATCTTCGGCGAAACGGAGCAGATGCAGAACAATAGGAGTAAAATAATCAGATGATCGACACAGATTCACTGCGCAAATTTGCCGGCCGGAACTGGAAGGTTGCGGAGCAGGACACTGCGTCTTCTTCTGCCGCGCGGCGGCTGGGAGACGATGACTTGCTGCGCAGGGCGCACCTGTTGTGGCTTCATATAAAGGCTGTTCGGCCCGACTGGCCCGATGCTGCAAGCCGCGCCGAGGATCTCGATCATCACATCCAGTTCCAGGCGCTGATCGTCCGCGCCAACCGTGCCCCATTCGGTATTTGACCTTCTCCATGATCTGAGCGCAGCGTTGTCTGCGCTCGGATTGCGCGTCTCCCAGTAGATTGGCTACGTCGCCCCTGCCCCGGAAACAAACAATGCTCCTTGCCCCATAGATTCATCCGACTTTGCTTTCTTCGCTGGGTCTAATGCGCAGACCGTCTCACCAATAAAGTAATTGGCATGGCTGTTGTTCAACTCCCCTAATACGCGCTTCACAGCCTCAGAACTATGCCCCTCAAGGAACCGAAGTGCGGATGAAGCAAGATATTCCGGGTTCATCTCAAAAGTTAGCCACTTTCGCTTTAGGGCTTCGGCAGTAAATCCGGTTGTGTTTGATCCACCAAAAATGTCTAGGACGACGTCCTCCTCGTCGGTCAGCATTTTGATAAAGAACGCGGGGAGGTCAGTAGGAAATCGCGCCGGATGGCGTTCCAGTCCGAGTTCTTTGCAGAGCCGGAGGTAGCTTGAATTGCTGTCGGTGTTCGGTATAGATAGGAGGTTGGAAGGAATTGCCCCTCCGTTATCTTTGCCAAAGCCGGCACTTATGTCATGGCCTGACGGGCGCTTTTTTGGCGTATAGAAACTCTCCGGGTCCTCGATCAACTTCTTCATCCGGTCGGAATACCGAGCCAGAACTTTCCGAACGTCTGCTTTCGGAAATTCGGTCTTACTAAACCACCACACAGTGTTAACTGAATCCTTCGCCCGAATCTTTCGTTTGTTCACCCATTCAATTGGTGACGGCAGCTTTGCCGGGTTGAACCAGTAGAAATCTTCAGCAAGGTGAAACCCAATCTCGTCACAAAAAGCCAAGAGCACGCGGAAGTTATAGAGAGAGCGTGATGGCATGCCAGAACGGTATGCTCCCCCTAAGTCGAGAACGAAACTTCCGTTTTCATTGAGAACTCGGAAAACCTCTTGCCCGAATGGCTTAATCCACTGGACGTACTCTGTTTCCTCAACATTGCCGTAGGTCTTTTGGCGCCGAAGCGCGAACGGTGGCGATGTCATCACTAGATCAATGCTGTTGTCGGGTAACTCTGCGAGAAGCTCAAGCGAATCACCAGCATACGCCTGACCTCTGGTGGTGTAGTAAAGCGGTTTGCTGCGCATGTCAGTATTCCCTCAAGTCGTTGACCCAACTTGCCACGATCTGCCACAACACGCTTGCGGCGAAATAGACTTGCGGGTCTGCCTTGCAGATTGCTTCAACGTCGCTCTGGTCGAACTTATCTTTGCCATAGCCGACGATGTAGCTTATCCACTTTCTAAGGTTCTGATCGGCCCCGACGACCATGTCTGATGGATTGAATTGGCCAGTTCGAGCAAGCACCCACGATAGGCCGTCGCGCTTGGCGGGGTCACCGTTTTTTAGGAGATTGATCAAGTGAGGTATTTGTGGCTCAGCGATCCGCAAAAGCGCGCGTGCAGCTTCAACCTTGATCTCCAATGGACTTGAGTTGAATGTATCAACAAGTGCAGTCGCTGATGTAGCGGAAGCGAATTGGCCAAGTGCCCATGCTGCTCCAGCACGCAGCTCGTCGTCACGTTGCGAGTCCCGCAACACTTCGATCAATAGTTGTTCGCCCCGACTCTTGGGTATTTCGGATGCGACAATGACCGTTTCAAGCTGCGTTTCAAGTGGAACCGTGATGACCGGACTGCGCAGTTTGTTTTCTATGAACGCCCAGCCGTTCGGATCGTCATATGCCGCAAGCGCTGCCGCGGCCTCAAGCTGGACGTAAATGTCCTCGTCGGCATCGATCATTCTCGATTCGAGCACCGGTTTGGCTGTTGTGTAGCCTCGATACCGCAACGCTTTTGCGGCGGCGTACCGCTCGCTCAAGTTGACACTTGCGAGTTTTTTTACGAAAAAGGCTTCGCTAACCGCCTTAGGGCATTTGAGCTTTGTCTTGACCGGAACAACCGATGCCACAATCTGATTGGCCTCGACAGTGTCACCAGGGTTGACCTGCGGCAGCAAGGTTATCTTACCTTTGCTCCGTCTCCGGCTCAATTGGATCGATTGTTTCCGTGTCTCCGCGATTGGGGTAAGGCTGATCCTACCGGGTTCCACTGCCGAAACAATTGATCTCTGGTTGGCGGCGGCACTTGTCCAGACCACCCTTATTTCCGAACCTTCCTCAACCCCTTTCGGCTGGGTGATGGATACCTGTCTTGCGGCGAACGCTTGCCCCATGTCTCTGACACTGACGAAGTGAACAGGTGAGATTTGTTTCAGGTCTATCGGAGAATCGTCGCTTTGAGCGAAGACAACGATTGAAACAAGGTCGTCGTCGCGCATACCAGCATCCCAAGCCCGCTTCGGGTCATTGAGAGAATGAGACATTGATATTTCAGGTTTCGTCTTGCCTCGGGATTCAAACCGTATGCCCGTGTTCAAACACAGGATGTCAGGAACCCTTACACGCTTGATTTTGATCTTCTTCCAGATTTTGAAGCCTGTGGAACCGCGCTCAAGTTCTATCGGGTTGAATCCCATCGCTTTTAGTTGATTGATCGTTGCATTCGTGCCCGCGGCACCGACAGTAAGTTTTCTCAGAAAACTGTCGTCACTCTTGAAGTTATTTGCCACCGCGCCACCAGAAGGAGTTTTCTTGAGGAATCATTATATTCGCTAGAGTCTTCCTGACGCACAACGTTCACGCCCACCGGCGCGCGCGCCTGAAGGCGTTCGAACTAGCACGGTGGCTCCCGCGCGCGTCCGCGTGGGGCGTGCGGTTAGAGCGCACCTAGCGCCTCACGCAGCGCCGATTCTGCTGCCTCGGCGTCTGCCGCAAATTTCCGCAAGTCGTCGAGGTTCACTTTCTTTTCACGGTTCGAATACTTCTGAATCTCGGTCATGAATTCCTTGGCATTAAGGTCTACCCAAATGCGCCAAGGATTGTGGACGATGATGTTGCGACGATCAGACAGTGCCTCTGCAGCCTGAATTGCCGAAAGTGCTCGCTCGCGCTTCACCTCGTCAGTCGCGCGACGCTCAACTAGCCGTCTAAGTATGTTTGCGCGGTGCCTGAAATTCATGTCGCCTACTAGTTCGTCTATGCGATCCGTGGACAAGCGACCGAGTTGCTCATAGACGAGCCACTCAATCCGCGCAAACGCCCAAACTGCATCACCGAGCGCGAGCGCCAAGTCCTTGTAGAGGGTCTCAAGATAATGCGGCTCGGTTGTCACTGTGTGCGCTCTAACCTAATACTGGCCAGAAAGGCTGCTGGACAATGTTCTGTACATAGTGATTGGAGGATGCGCCGGAAGGGTATTGGAATCAATACCCTGAAAAGGGTAGGCATGAAAATTGTTCAATATCTCCCTGCCGGGTTTGCCGATTCCAATATTCAAAGGCAGGGTCTGCAGGGCTAAAAATATTTTCGGCTGTGTTTGATGGCAAAATCTGCGCGGACTCAGGCTGTTACGTAAAAATCGGACCCTTGGTGTTAGCTGAATTGATTCCCCCGGCGCGGGAATTCCAGCGGCGGCGACTCCCCTGATTTCTACGGCCACACCTTTCTGATCTCCGCAAGGCATCGGTCGAGATTTGCCTTCACGCCGGCGGGAACCGCCGCGCCGCCGGAATCGAGGAACTGGCGGATTGCCAGGCCATGTTCACCAAGCAGTTCCGACGAGGTGGTGTACGCGGCAAACGCCTTGTCTTCGAGTTCCGTCGCCGCAGCGTCCAGTCCCGCCGCCTTCGCCTCCGCGATCGCCGCTTTCAGGTACGGGTAATAATCTTCTGCCTGGATGGTCACGTTATTGGCGAATCTCCGGCTCTACGAGCATCGCAAGTTGCACCAGAGATTCCTGCCAGCCGAGATAGCACATTTCCAGGGGGATCACGGCGGGAATGCCTTCCTGGACGATGTTCAAATCGGTTCCGCAGGAAACCGCCTTCAATGAAATCGTGACCTGCATGACACCGGGGAGATTCGGGTCGTCGAACTTGTCGGTGTAACGGAGCAATTCGTTTGGCACCAACTCCAGGTAATCCCCGCCGAAGGAATGGCTCTGTCCGGTGGTGAAGTTCGTGAATGACATTCTGAAGTTTCCACCGACCCTGGGTTCCATGTGGTGGACCGTCGCGGTGAAGCCGTTCGGGGGTATCCACTTGGCCAGCGCATCGGCGGTGAGGAATGCGCGGTACACGCGCTCTGGAGTGGCGCGGAGGACACGGTGCAGGCGGACGGTATTGGTGGTCATGGTGGTTACCTCGTTCTGAGTTGTTGAGAGCAATTTTTGGTGGATTACGGCGCGGCTGACGCCGCGCCTAATCCACCCTGCGTGGGGGCGTCGGCTGGATCGTGGATCGTAGGTCCGGCCGTCGCGATTCAGCGCCGGGCCGGATCAATTATGGCGCTGCAGACCTCAAGAATCTGTTGAAACACCGGCCCACTGAGACGGTCAATCGCCTTGGCCTTCCTTGCGCGCCAGTCCACGGCCTTGATCTGATGGCACAACACGATTCCGGAAACCTTCAGCCCGGTTCCCATGAGCGTTATTGCCGTCAGGCCTCGTGCCGTCTCCTGTGGTCCGGTAGTGACAGGGCAGGTCCAGGCCAGGCCAAACGTGGCGTTAAATGCCCTGGGAGTCAGCACGATGCAATAGTGAGCGCCCTTCATCTCGCGACCGCTTGCGGGATCAAACGACAGGTGCAGGATATCGCCGGCGTCCGGCGTCATGCCTCGTTACCGGCCGGCGCCATTTCATCCCAACCAGGGGCGCGCATCTTTGCCGCTTTTTTCGGGGCAGCGGCAACGATATCAGCGAGTGTGACTCGATGACGAGCAGGGGAAATGGTGAGTTTGTCGCCTTTTACTTCAAGCGAAACGACCGAGCCGACGGTGAGGCCGGTCTCCTTCAGGTATACGGGCGGGATCGTGACGGTGACGGACCCCCCCGACTTTCGCAGCGGTGCAGTAGCCATGGTTCCAAGCCCCGGGGTTAATGTGCGACAAATGTAGCACATTACGCCGAAATGGACAATTCGCCGGCCACCATGGTGGGAGAGTTGGCGTTCTCCACGATCTGGGCGCGGCGAGCCGCTGCCGCAGAGTCGCTGGTCGGAGTCCGCAGTTTTAGTCAGCAAGCTCCTGATTTACCGCCTCAACGTCAAAAAGTTCTGGATCGAATTCGCCGCCTGCCCATTCCAGCATCTCTTCGTGCTCCGGGTGACGCGGGTTTCCTATCGCCTTGAGGAATTCCATGTAGCCCCACGGTCCACCGCAGTCCTCGGGTGGACAGGCCCGGGCGCCACCGATGCAGCTCGGGACCTTTGCCGGCGCCGATTCCGCGCCGGACTTCTCGAGCACAATTTTATGAATCCAGCCATCACCGAAATCGTATTCGTAAGTGAGGGAGTCCTTCGGCTTCAACAGCAACTGCCCGAGTTTCACGCGGGCATCGTTCTTCATCCAGTCAAGCTCTCCGTCGGGATCCGGCAACCCGTATCTATCTTCCCCGGCCACGAACATATGCAGATGCGAGTCGGTCCAGCCAAAGGCGATCTGCAAAATGTCGTGGAACTTGCGCAGTGAAATGTCGCCCGGAACCAGCAGGCGCCGCCATATCGGCGGTCTTATGCCTTCCAGCGTCACCTTGACCTGGAGGATCGGGCTCGAAACTTTCTTTGCCATTGCGGTTGGACAGGTTCTAGCGTCTGTTTACGAACGCGTGGTCAGGCGCGTTTGATTGCACGTCCATCCCTGCGTGTCTTGCCCAATTCTGCCACAACACTCTGTGTTCGCGGAGTGAAGGAACGCAGTTCGTCTTCAGTGACCAGGTCCAGCGAAATGATGATCGACAGTTGAACCAAAGCATTTGAACGGCGCGGATCGTTGAACGCCTGCGCGATGGCGCTATCTCGTTCCTGGATAAGCTCGTAGATCATGAGATATCGCCTGTGAGATGCAGTCTGCTTGTCAGATACTACGCTCTCCAACTCACCCAGCACACGCTCGCAGAAGCGTTCAAGCGCAACCTTGCGCAATTTGCGCAAAACCCTCCAATCTGACTCAGGAAGTTCGGCGGCCACCTTGCAAGCGCCGAACTTAGTGATATTCGGAAAGGGCGCTGGATATTGCTATATACATAGTGTGACGAGAATGCACCGGGAGGCTATGCAAATCAATACCCTTAAAGGGAAATCAGGGGGGTCAGAGTCGTTGAAAGCATTTCTCGGTGGATTACGGCGCTGCGCGCCTAATCCACCCTACGACCCAAATGAGCGGTACGGATAATTGTAGGGTGGGTTAGGCGCGCAGCGCCGTAACCCACCATCCGCAAATTCATCGCCGGAATAGCAGCGTCATCAGGAACGCGGTCATCTTGGGGCTCAGCAGCTTCAATCCCCTCCGCGCCTCCTCCGGTTTCAGGCGCGCGCCTAACCCGCCATGCCGGCTCGGCGGGACGAGTCCTTAACCGCGTCGAGGCTTGCGCTGCGCCAGCAGTCTTTCGAGGCCGTCAAGAATGTCAGGCATGCTCATAGCCGTGGAAAACTCCCGGACCCACTGAAGAACGTGACCGATGTTCGCCTCGGGATGCGCGTCCAGTAGCCCCTCAATGTCGCGCAGATCGTGCGGGCGCTGCGCGATTGCTTTCATGATGATCAGATCCTCGACCTGCGGCAGCTTCACGCGCACGCCTGCAAGATCGTGGAATTCGCCGCGCGCTATGGCCTCTTCTTCGTAAGGCAATCGGCCGAGGATAATGTCTATGTCGATTCCGGAATCAGCGTGTCGAAGAAGAAGAACCCGTGTGCGTCTTGCGAAATCCAGCGGCTGTTCGATGCGAGGGCCAATTCCATGATTCCCGGCCTCAGCCAGCAATGCAGTCCATCGCTCTTCCGGCACGAAGGCCAGACTGTCGATATCTCGTGTCGCTCGCGGCCGGCCGAGTATCGAGGCAGCGATACCGCCGACCACCATTGCGGGAGCGTTGGCGCTTTCCAGCCAGTTAGTCAGATCGGCCAGGACCTTGAGGAATGCCTCCGGAACGTGCTCAGGCACAGTGAGCCCGGTGCAGTCTCGCCCATCGTTCCCGGATCTCGCGGTGGTCCGCTCCGCGCTGCGCAGAATCCTCGAACAGCGCGGTGGAGCCCATCAGCGCCCAGATTTGCCGAAGCTTGGTTTCGATCGGAGTATTGCGCAGTTCCTCGATTTCATACTCGCTGGCAAGGGCAAGGCCAGCCAGATAGTCGCGGACTTCTGCGGGAGTCACCTGAGTCATAGCGAAATTATAGCGCACCGACTTCAGTTCAGCGCGCTCACGCCTGAATTTAAATTGGCGTGGCGATAAGGACCGTAGGGTGGATTAGGCGCGCAGCGCCGTAATCCACCGACATTAACGCCGGAACAACAACGTCAGCAGGAATCCAATCATCCTCACATTCAGCAGCTTGAGCCCCTTGCGTGCTTCCTCGGGCTTCAACCGCGCCGACATGGGCATGGAACCGAACACCTTGCCCTTGATCACGAGGTCGCTGCCGTCGCGCTCCAGCGACTCGACCTGCATCAACTCGCTGCCGTCCTGGGAATAGAGTTTCACTTCGCCCCCTTGACGACCTTGTCGAAATCGATCTTCAGGTCGCTGCACATGCGCATCGCGGTACCACGTCCCGCACCGAATACGCCGCCGCCGGGGTGCTGGAACGGTCCCACGAGGTAGAGCCGTTCCACACCGGGCACGGTGTTCTGGCCGAGATCCGGCGTCGGCCTGTGGGCACCGAACTGATACAGATAAGGTGCGACGCCGTGGATATCGCCGCGCAGGAAACTGGGCGAGGTGCGTTCCATGTCCAGCGGGCTGTCGCAGTGGTACTTGATGATGTTCGCCGAGGTCAGGTTCGGGATGTAGGCGCGCATCTTCTCCAGCATCCTTTCCGCGAACGGGATTTTCAGTTCGTCCCAGCGCGCCGCGCCGCCGTCAGGGTGCTCGTAGGGGACGTAGTCCCACGCGTGCATGATGGCCTTGCCCGGCGGCACCCGCGTCGGATCGAGGTTGGATGCCGAGCCCAGGCCGATCAGGGAATGGCGTGGCAGCCGGCCATAGCGCAAGTCGTCGAAATGTTCGCGCAGCACGTCGACCCGATCCGGCAACAATTCGATCATCATCGCGCGGCCGACATGATCCCCGGCCTTGAACTTCAACGGTTCGTTCAGCGCCGCGTGAATCGTCAGCACGCAGTTGGCCGTGATCTCCGTCTGCTGTGCAGCCCGCGCCGCTGCCGGGTCCATCTCCGGCACGAACTTCGGCAGCACATGGGGATGCAATGCACCGATGACCGCTTCCTTGGCCATGAATTCCTGCCCGCCCGCGGCGCGTACGCCCACGGCGCGGCCGTCCTTCACCAGCACGCGCTCGACGCTGACGTTCGCGGTGACCTTGCCGCCGTGGTCCTCGATGCAGTCGATGAGTGCCTTCGTCAGCATGCCGCTGCCGCCCACCGCGACACCGATGCCGTATTGCTCGAGGAACGACAGGAACATCAGCAGCCCGACGCCAGTGCCTTTCTCCTCCGGGCCGGTGAGATTCTCGCTGACCATGCGCAGGAAGTGCAGGCGCACGCGCTCGTGCCGGAACCAGTGCAGCACGATGTCGTAGGCGCTCTTCAGCATGATGGCCATCAGTTCGCGCCCCTCGCGGCTCTGGTCCATCATCGCGTACATGGCGCCCACCGGCGCCGGCGGCGAGTACAACGTGCCCAGCAGTGCCGGCAGGT
>MGYT01000160.1:0-3065 GCA_001801865.1 Gammaproteobacteria bacterium RIFCSPLOWO2_02_FULL_61_13 | reverse complement strand
CTTCGAGTAGCGCGCGATCTCCGCGTAATTCTTCTGCCGGTCGCGGTACAGGGTCAGGGTCTCGCCGTCGGGGAACACCGAGATCGTCGGCGTGTCCGGGTAGATGTACTTGAGGCCGTATTTCGACAGCAGTCCCAACTCGTCGTTTTTAATCAGCGGATTCGCCTGGATGAAGATGTGGGCCATGCTGTGCTGGTCGTGGCGGAAGCCCGGTACGGTGAGTTCCCGGGTGACCACGCCGCCACCGAACCAGGCGTTGCGCTCCAGCACGTGCACCGACCGGCCGGCCGCGGCCAGGTAGGCGGCGGCCACCAGGCCGTTGTGGCCGGAGCCGATGACGACGATGTCAGTTGTGTCGGGCATGGGTCCTTATCGCATACCTTGTGGGGCCGGGTTTATCCCGGCCATCGCCTGGCCGGCGTAAAGCCGGCCCCACAGTATAAGTCGTGCCTATTATGCCTTACCGGGCACGAACAGACCGACCGGTTCGGCTGCTCGTGGCCATGGACGGGGGCGGCACGGCCAACCTAGAATCGCCCACAAACCCGGCAAAGAGGCACCCCGCCATGACTGACAGTACCGCGCACGGCTTGGACACGAAACGCCTGGCACTGATCCGCTCGCTGATAGAGGCGGACATCGCGAAGCGCCGCTATTACGGCGCCGCCATCGCCGTGGCGCGGCATGGGCATTGCGGCCTGTTCGAATGCATTGGTCACGGCGACGCGGAAGGGAAGGCGCCGCTGAAGAAGGACTCGGTGTACGCACTGTTCTCCACCACCAAGGCGTTTACCAACACGCTGGTCTACCGCGCCATCGAGCAGGGCCAGTTCACGCTGACGACGAAGGTCAGCGAAGTGATCCCGGAATTCAGCGGCGGTTTGCGGGAGGACGTCACCTTTTATCACCTGCTGACCCACAGTTCCGGGTTGCCGTCGATATACATCCCGCGGCCCGGCATGTACATCGACCGGCTCGCGGACATCATTGCCGCCATCTGCGAGAACGTCCATTCGATCGGAAAGCCGGGTGAGCGCGTGGACTACTCGCCGCTGGCGCATCACGCGTTAATGGGCGAGGCCGTGCGCAGGGTGGACCCAAAGAAACGTTCCTACCGGCAACTGGTGGAGGACGAGATCCTGAAGCCGCTGAAAATGAACGACACTTCCATCGGCGTACGCCGCGACCTGCGGGCGCGCTACCACGTGCCGATCTTCATCACTCCGGCGCCGGTGGAGCACCTGGGTCACAGCAACCTCGGCCCCAACGGCGCCTTCGAGGAAGAGGAAGCGGAGATGCCCTGGGTCGGTAGTTACTCCACCCTTGGCGACATGCACCGCTTTGCCGAGATGCTGCGGCGTGACGGCGAACTGGACGGCGCCCGCATCGTTTCACCCGCACTGCTGCGCCTGGCGCGGACGAATCAGACCGGCGAAAAGCCCAATGAACTGTACCGCCCGCTGGCGGAGTCACAGGGTCGGGAGCCATACCCGGCGTACATCGGTCTCGGATATTCCCTGCGCGGGCACACCATCTTTCCGAACCTGCTCGGCACGCTGACCTCCCCGGAGACCTTCGGCAACTACGGCTTCGGCAGCTCGCTGTACTGGATTGACCCGGTGCTGGACATGACCTTCGTGTGCCTGACCACGGGCGTCATGGAGCGGGCCGCGAATTTCGATCGCTTCCAGAAGCTTTCCGACCTGGCCGCGTCCGCGGCGATCTGATGGCATGCTGGAACCTCGGCGCGCGTGGATTTGTTCGGTGGATTACGGCGCTGCGCGCCTAATCCACCCTACGATCTCGTATGCGGCGCATCGCAAGGTAGGGTGGATTAGGCGCGCACAGCGCGCCGTATTCCACCGAATTGAGCTCAATGTTGTGTGGGGCCGGGTTTATCCCGGCCAACAAAGAGGGCCGGCATAAAGCCGGCCCCACAATAGCCAGCCCCACAAGATGCCTGGTGAATTCGACTTTGTGATCATCGGCGCCGGCACGGCGGGGTGCGTGCTGGCCAACCGGTTGTCCGCGGATCCGAATTGCCGCGTCTGTCTCATCGAGGCCGGGCCGCCGGACAAGAGCCCGCTGATCCACGTCCCCGCGCTCGTCGCGTTCCTGATCAACCACAAGGAACTCGGCTGGGGCTACAAGACGGTGCCGCAGCCGCACCTGAACGGCCGCAGCCTCCTGGTACCGCGCGGCCGCGTGCTCGGCGGCTGCAGCTCCACCAACGGCATGGTCTATTACCGCGGCCACCCGAAGGACTTCGACGATTGGGCCGCGGGCGGCAACCCGGGCTGGAGTTTCAGGGAGGTGCTGCCGTATTTCATCCGCTCGGAGAACAATGACACGTTCAGCGATCCCCGCTGGCATGGCGTCGGCGGACCCATGACCGTGTCGAGCATCGTGGATCCGAACCCGATGAACGCGGTGTTCCTCGAGGCCACGGCGCAGATGGGTTACCCACGCTGCGAGGATTTCAACGGCGCCATGGACCCGGTGGGGTTCAACACGCGCCAGGGCAACATCAGGAACGGGCGGCGCGAATCCGGTGTGACGGCGTTCCTGAAACCGATCAGGGGCCGCGGCAATCTCGAAATCATCACCAACGCGCTGGTGACGCGGATACTGGTGCAGGACCGGCGTGCCACGGGTATAGAGGTGAACCGGGACGGGGAACTGGTGCAGGTACAGGCGCGGCGCGAGGTCATCCTGGCGGGTGGAACGATCGGCTCACCGCAGATCCTGATGCTCTCGGGCATCGGTGACGGCCGGGAATTGCAGAAGCTCGGTATTGCCATGCAGCACGAACTGCCGGCGGTGGGCCGGAATTATCATGACCATGTCGCCATCGGCATCCTGTACAAGACCGACGTGCCGGAATCCTACGGCCTGTCCTGGCGCGCGGCGCCGCGGAACGTGGCCGCGTTGTTCAAGTATTTGCTGCTACGGCGCGGGCCGCTGGCCTCGAACCTGTTCGAATCCACCGGGTTCCTGCGCTCGACGGAGGGACTGGATCGGCCGGACGTGCAGCTTGTGTTCCAGCCGGCGCGGCGCAACCTGTC
>MGYT01000159.1:9054-10319 GCA_001801865.1 Gammaproteobacteria bacterium RIFCSPLOWO2_02_FULL_61_13 | reverse complement strand
AATTTGCCCTCTTCGAGCACGCGCGCAATGCGCTGGAAATACGCGGGGGAGCGGAAATCGGTGGCCGCCTCGGTATGCCGCCACGAGGGCGAGTGCAGCGATCCGTGCTCGGCGTGCAGAAAGCCGATGAGCTTTATCTGGCGCCTTGTGCCCATGTGGTAATCACTGATGCGTCCGTTTTACATTGTGAAAAGCGAGTTTTTATAAAAGATCCTCGCTTGCGCACGGACGGATTTATCGTCTGTGCAGGTTTTGGCAAAAATTTACGCGCTGCGCGCGTGAACCTCGTTTTCTGCATGGATACAAACCATCCATGCAGAAAACGAGGTTTCATATTTCCGATACGGAATAACGGTGCCAGACTCGCTGCGCCGTTCGAAAATCATTATGCAACCGATTCCGTGTCACCTTGGCGCGCCGAAAGACTGCGACCAATAAACGCCCAGCTGGCTGCGCGGATCAATGGCGAAAGCGACACCCATCTCCGTGAATGCCGGGCTCATGAGATTGGCGCAATGCTGCGGGCTTTTGATCCAGGTCTCGACCGCGAGCTCGGCCGTGTTCATGCCTGCGGCGATGTTTTCGCCGGTGGCACGGTAGCGGTAGCCGGCGCGTTCCACGCGTTGCGCCGGATTCGAGCCATCGCGCCCATCGTGGCTGAAGTAGTTGTTGCGTGCCATGTCCGCCGCGTGACTGAGCGCCGCGAGTGTGAGCATGGCGCTGCGGCTCAGGGGCTTGGCTGCGGCGAAGGGTTTGTCGCCACACCTTCGCGCCACGGCACGCGCCCGGTTGACCAGCGCGAGCACATTGTTTCCGGCGTCCTCCTGGGATTGCACCACCTGCGGCGTGAACGGCTGCGCCAGCAGCGCGGTGATGGCGCCCGCCTGCAGGTGTATGCCGATGTCAATGAAAACCGGTTCCACGATAAGCGCGCAATTGCGCTGTGCAAACATGGTGATCAGCTCCGCCGGCGGCACGTTGCTTGCCATGCGCACCACGCTGCTGCGCGCGGCACGGTAGCCCGCCTGCTTGAGGCTTGCGTCCAGGTCCGTGCCCGCGGCCAGCAGGCCCGCGGCGCGCTCCAGTGCTTCGTTGCGGCGCAGCGGCTCGCGCACCGCGGGCGCCGGGCAGGGCGGGTCTGCACGCACGCGGTTGATCTGTTCGTAGGGGCTCTGCGCGAACGCACCAGCCGCGATCAGCAACGAAACCAGTAGCCCCGATTGCGCAAACAACTTCATGAACATCTTCCCAAAGATGCTGCCGTT
>MGYT01000159.1:8891-9007 GCA_001801865.1 Gammaproteobacteria bacterium RIFCSPLOWO2_02_FULL_61_13 | reverse complement strand
CTCCCGGGATGCGAGCTTCGCACCTTCGGCCATGGCATTCAACGTCGCTTGGCATACCGACGGCGTGGCGGTGCCTTGGCCCAGGCCGCGCCCGGTGCTGCGAATCATCATTCCTG
>MGYT01000159.1:8707-8874 GCA_001801865.1 Gammaproteobacteria bacterium RIFCSPLOWO2_02_FULL_61_13 | reverse complement strand
CCTGCTCCCGAGTCACATACAATTGGAAGGGACGCCGGAAAAACGGAAAGGATTGTGCCGCAGATGGAGTTACTGGAGATAATCCTCTTCTTGCTTTTGTGCTCGATGATGCTTGGCTGGCTGGCGCGGCGATTCCACTTTCCTTATCCGATTGCGCTGGTGACAGG
>MGYT01000159.1:0-8699 GCA_001801865.1 Gammaproteobacteria bacterium RIFCSPLOWO2_02_FULL_61_13 | reverse complement strand
CGCTGGGATTCGTCCCGCGCCTGCCGCAACTGGATTTCGATCCGCAGTTCATTCTGGTGCTGGTGCTGCCGCCGATTCTCTATCAGGCGGCGCTGCTGACCTCCTGGCGCGACTTCAAGGCGAATATCCGCCCCATCGGATTGCTGGCCATCGGGCTGGTGATCGCCACCACGCTTGCGGTGGGCCTCACTTTCAAACTGCTGGTGCCCGAATGTCCGTGGGCAGCGGCGTTTGTACTCGGGGCCATTGTGTCGCCGCCGGACGCCGTGGCGGCCACCGCCATTCTTTCCCGGCTCAATATTCCGCGTCGCGTGGTAACCATTCTCGAAGGCGAGAGCCTGGTCAATGACGCCTCGGGACTGGTCATCTACAAATTTGCCGTGGCCGCGGTAATGACGGGCGCGTTTTCGCTGCTCGATGCGAGTGCGCAATTTGCCGGCGTGGCGCTGGGGGGCATTGCCGTCGGCATGGTGCTCGCGGTGGTGTTCGTCGCCGTCCACATACGCCTCAGGGACACGCTGATCGAAGTGCTCACCACGCTGGCCGTGCCTTACGTGGCCTATATTCTCGCCGAATCGCTGCATGTCTCCGGCGTGCTCGCGGTGGTGGCCGCGGGCATTGTGCGCGGGCGCTATTCGCCGGAGATCGTCTCGGCCGAGATGCGCATCATCGCGCGCTCGGCCTGGAACCTGCTGGTGTTTCTTCTCAACAGCCTGGTGTTCATTCTCATCGGCCTGCAGTTGTCCGACATTGTCGAGCGGCTGGAAGAAGTTTCGATCGTCGGCCTGACGCTGGACGGTTTGCTGGTGAGCGCCGTGGCAGTTCTGGTGCGCTTTGCCTGGATATACCCGGCCGACAGGCTGGCGCGCGCCCTGGGGGGCGCCGGCGAAGCCGCCATGCCCGGGAAGCAGCTAGTCATCATGAGCTGGTGCGGCATGCGCGGCATCGTTTCGCTGGCTGCCGCGCTGGCGTTGCCGGTTATTATTCCCGGCGGCGAACCCTTCCCGCAGCGCGACAGCATTGTGTTCATCACTTTCGTGGTGATTTTCGCCACCCTGGTATTGCAGGGGCTGACGCTGCCGCCGCTCATCCGCGGCCTGAAAGTGGGCAGCGACTGGAGCTTGCTCGACGAGCACGCGCGCGCGCGCCAAGCGCTCGGTAGCGCCGCCGCAGCAGCCATCGAAAAGCTTGCCGCCGAGGAAAACGCCGCGCCTGAACTGGCTGAGCGCATCCATGCGGAGTTCGCGGACCAGATCGCCCACACCACCGCGGACGCCGGCGGCGCGCCGGCGCAGGGTCCGCGCGCCGGCTTGGCCGGGCGGCTGCGCCAGGCGGCACTGCAGGCGGAGCGCCAGGAACTGCTGCGCATCTGGCGCGACAACCAGATCAGCGACGATGTGCTGCACTACATCGAGGAAGATCTCGATTACCAGGAGTCGCATCTGTAGGGCGGGTCACCGGCGTCGCCTGACAAGCTGCTAGCATTGGGCGCCACGCGGACACAAGAGAAGGATTCGCCACGCCATGCGCGATATTTATTTCGTCGGCACCATCCCCCTTGCGGATTCCAGCGAGGTTTTCAACACCGTGAGCAAGGCCGTGGGGCCGGCGCTGCGCTGGCTGCCCGATGGCGAAACCGGCGTGCGCCAGGCGTGGCTGCCATGGCTGGAACCGGTGTTCGCCGACCATGGCCAGTTCGAGCCCACGCCGCAGCGCTACCAGCGCATCCATGAAACCAAGTCGCATCCGGTGTACCGGGTCAAGGCGGGCATCGATCCGGCCGGGGCGCGTTTTCACAATCTTCCTTATGCCCGCATCGCGCTGGCGTCGTATCGCGAGTTCGCGCGCCTCAAACAGGCCGGTGTGATTCCGGCGCGGGTGCGCTTCCAGGTGGGCTTTGCTGGCGTCAATTCGGTGATCCGCCGCTTCGTGGTTGAGGAGCAGCGCGGGGTGCTGGCGCCCATCTATGAGCAGGCGCTCTTCGATCAGATTCTGCAGATCGCCGCAGCCGTCCCGAGCGACCAGTTGGCGATCCAGTGGGACGTGGCCTCGGCGGTATTCCAGTACATCGAGGCGGGCGAGCCCTGCGCGCACGGCAGGACGCGCGCGGAGATTATCGACACCTTCAGCACCTGGCACGCGCGCCTGGGCGACGCGGTGCCCGCGGGCGCGGACCTGCTGATCCATCTTTGCTATGGCGATGCCCGCCACCGCCATTCCATCGAGCCGGCGAGCATCCGCTGGCTGGTGGAATTCGCCAATCAGCTTTCCGCCAAGACCCGGCGCAGCATCCAACTCATCCACATGCCGGTGCCGCGCAACCGCGGCGACGATGCCTATTTCGAGGCGCTGGGCGAATTGAAACTGAAGCCCGAAACCACGCTCGCGCTGGGCCTGGTGCATGTCACGGACGGCATCGAGGGCACGCGTGCGCGCATGGCGGTGGCCGAAAAGTACCGCAAGGACTTCGCGATTGCCACCGAATGCGGTTTCGGCCGGCGCGATCCGGCAACCGTGCCGCGCCTGCTGGAGATTCACGCCGCGGCGGCGGGGCTGCACTGATGAACAGCAAGGAGAAATCCATGATGCTCCGCATGGGAATACTGTGTGCGGCGACGTTGCTCGCCGCAGCCGCCAGCGCGCAGGACTGGCCGGTCAAACCGGTGCGTATCGTCGTGTCCAACAGCGCCGGCTCGTCGCCCGACATCGTTACGCGCATGGTGGCCGAACGCCTGTCCAAAGCCTTGGGGCAGCAGGTGCTGGTGGAGAACCGCGCCGGCGGCCAGGGACTCATCGGCGCCGAGATGGTGGCGAAAGCCGCGCCGGACGGCTATACCCTTTTCATGGCGAACCAGGATATCTACGCGGCCAACCTCTACCGCTTCAAGTCACTGCCCTACGATCCCAATCGCGATTTCATCCCCATTGCGAATGTCATCGACAGCGCGCCGTTCGTGGTCGCGGTGCATCCGGAGGTGCCGGTGACGAGCTACCCGGAACTGGTGGCCTACGCGAAGCAGCGGCCCGGCAAGCTTTCGGTTGGTGTCACCGTTGGCGCGAGCGACACGCTGGCGCGCTGGATGAACGTCATGGCCGGCACCGACATGGTGATCATTCCGTATAAGGTCAATCCCGAGGCCGCGCGCGGCGCAGTGGCGGGCGAGATCCCGGTGCTGCTGATTTCGCTGCCCTCGATCGAGTCGTTCGTGCGCGCCGGCAAGCTGCGCATCATCGGCGTGAGTTCCAGCAAGCGCTTTCCGCAACTGCCCGACACCCGTACCATTGCCGAAGACTATCCGGGCCTGGTCATCGAGGGAAGGTTCATCCTGATGGGGCCGACCGGCATTCCCGGCGGCGTCGTCGAGCGCCTCAATCGCGAAGTCGACCGCATGCTGCGTGAACCCGAGGTGGTGCAGCGCATCCGCGGCTTCGGATTTTCATCGAGCAATGCCATGACGCCCAAAACACTCAACGAAGGAATTGTCGCCGCCCGCGAGACCTGGCGGCGCATCGCGCGCGACACCAAGCTGCAGCGGGAATAAAGCGTCATTCCACTTTGGCGCCGGAATCTTTCACGGCTTTCGCCCATTTGACGAGTTCGGTGCGGATGAATTGCGCGAACTGCTCGGGGCTGCCGCTCTTGGTATCGCCGATTCCCCCCGGCGCGATGCGCTCGCGCACATCGGCCATCTGCAGCACCCGGTTGGTCTCGGCATTCAGGCGCGCGACGACGTCGGGTGGCGTGGCCCTGGGGGCGAACATGCCGCACCAGATTTCGATTTCGATGCCCGGAACGCCGGCCTCGGCGAGCGTGGGCACCTCGGGCAGGACCGACATGCGCTTTTCGGTCGCGACCGCCAGCGCGCGCAGTTTTCCGGCGCGGATCTGCTGGATCACGTCGGTCGCCACGCCGAAGTGCAGCTTGGTCTGCCCGCCCAGCAGCGAGGTCACCGCGGGTGCGCTGCCGTTAAACGGGATATGCGTGAACTTGGTGCCGGTGGCGACGGCGAAGGTCTCCGCCGCCAGATGCTGCGTGGTGCCGTTGCCGTTCGAGGCATAAGGCAGCTCGCCCGGGCGCGCCTTGGCAAGCGCCACCAGATCGGCGATCGACTTGACTTCGAGCGACGCCGGCACCACCACGATGTTGGGGACCCCGGAGAGCAATGCGACCGGTGCGAAATCGCGCAGCGTGTCGTAGGGCATCTTGGCGCTGCCGTACAGGCTGGGGAATATGGACATGCCGCCGGTGCCGTTGACCAGCAGCGTATAGCCGTCCCCAGGCATTGTCGCGACATAGGCGGTGCCGGTGAGGCTGCCCGCGCCGACGCGGTTCTCGATGACAAAAGCCTGCGCCAGCCTCTCGCCGAGCTTCTGGCTTACGATGCGCGCCACTGCGTCGTAATAGCCCCCGGCGGGAACCGGCACGATCACTTTGACCGGCTTCACCGGATAGCCCTGCGCGAGTGCCGCGGCGCTCAAGCCCAGCGCGATCACCGCATATGCCGCCTGCAAGATTCTAATCATCGCCTGCTCCTCGATTGAGAAATCCATTCCAGCGACCGTGCCAGCCCTGCGTCCGCCGACGAAGGGGCAATGGCGGGTGTGCGGCAAACCTTGATCGTGTCCGGTTTGGGGCACTGTGCCGCAATATAACCGGGTAAGCGAGGCGGCGTTTGATTGGCGTCAAACGCGGCGTTCCCGTCGATGCAACTCCTCTTCAGCCACGGACAGGCCACGAGCTCCCGGTGCGCAAAGGCTCTGCCTGTCCAGTTCATCGTTCGCCTTCTTTAGGAAGGCTCGCGCTTTACTCCACCCGCAGGTTCACCGCTTTCACCAGGCCGCGGTACATCTCGATGTCCGAGCGCAGGCGCATGCCGAATTCCACAGGGGTGCCGCCCACGGCGTCGATGCCCTGCGGCACGAGTTTCTCGCGCACGCGGGGCAGGCGCAGTATGCGGTTGAATTCGGCATTGAGCCGCTCGATCATGGGCGCCGGCGTACCCGCGGGCACCAGCACGCCCTGCCATACGTCGATCGCAACGCCCTCCACGCCGGATTCCTTGAAGGTGGGGGCATCCGGGTTGAGGCTGCTGCGCGCGGTGCCCGCCACCGCCAGCACACGCAGCTTTCCGGTCTTCATGGCATTGGCTACCGCGGGAAAGCCGGTGATGACCAGTTGCACCCGGCCCGTCAGGAAATCGCCCATGCCCAGACCCAGTCCCTTATAGGGCACGTGCACCATGTCAATGCCGGCGCGCAGCTTGAACATTTCCATCGCCAGGTGATGCGGCGAGCCGTTGCCGGCCGAGGCGAAACTGAGCTTGCCCGGATTCGCGCGCGCGTACTTGACGAGTTCGCCCGGCGAATTCACCGGCAGCGCCTCCTGGTTGACCACCAGGAAAAAGGGCACGGTGGTGGCGTGGATCACCGGCGCGAAATCGCGCAGCACGTTGTAGGGGAGCGAGTCGCGCATCGCCGCGTTGATCGCATAGCTGTTGGAGATCAGCATGATGGAGTTGCCGTCGGCGGGGGCGCGCTTGAAATACTGGCCGGCGATGCTGCCGTCGCCGCCCGGTCGGTTTTCGATCACCACCCGGCCAAAGGTCTCCGACACCTCGGCGGATAGCACGCGCGCCAGGTTATCGTTGGCCGCGCCCGGTGCGAAGGGCACCACCAGCTGGAGCGTGCGGGATGAAGGCTGCTGCGCATTCGCTGGCAGCGGCGTCCCGGCCATCGCCGCGGCCAGCGCCATGCCGGCCACGGCGGCGAGCGCGGTCCCCCGCGCATTCACGCTATGCATGGGCGTTGACTTCGGCCTGGACCGCAGGGTTTCCCGCTGTGCCCGCGTCGCCGCCGCGTCCACGCTGCCATCGCCCTGCAAAACCACGCCGTAGCGTTCCCGCGCGGCTTCTTTGGAGACCAACTCCTCGACCACATCCCAGCGCACTTCCTCAGGATTCCGCTCCAGCGGATCGCCCCAGCCGCCGCCGCCCCCATGCCGCACAACGCCCACCGACTGCGGCGGAACCGTGCGCACCAATGCGTCGAGCTGTTTGAATTCTTTTTCTCCGGGCAGTTTCAGCAGGTAGGTGCCGACTTCGCCCGGCTCGCCGTCCCACAATCCCCACGACGGGCAGGCCTTACGCTGCGGTTGCCGCGCGGCCCAGCGGCCTTCCATGAGGTTGCGCACGCGGAAATCCGTGCCCAGGCCGCCGCGGTGCTTGCCCGGACCGCCCGAGTCGCGGCGCAGCGCCCGTTCTTCGATGATCAAAGGACATTTCAATTCAGTTGCCTCGATGGAGGCGTTTCTCACGTCGCCCTGGCACACCGACACCAGCGCCGATTCACCGTCTTCGTGCGGGCGGCCGCCCCAGCCCGCGCCCTCGATGGTTTGCAGCATGTAGCGGCGCTTCGTATTCGGATTGATGCCAAAGAACACCGCGCCGCCGAGATTGCCGTGGTGCGCCGCCGGACAGCGCTCGGGCATGGCGGGCGCGACCGCGGCGACGATCGTATCGACCACCGTGGGTATGTAGGTGGACCAGCCTGACATGCAGATCGGGTAGCGCGCCATCATCATGTTGCCCTCCGGAATGATGTCGTTCAAGGCGCGAAACGAGCCTTCATTCACCGGATCCTGGGGCAGTGTGAGCGCCTTGTAGGCGATGCGCGGCGCGGCGCGCGTGCGCGCGTTCCAGCCGACCTGCCGCTCCTTGGGGCAGTCCGAAAGATCGATAGTCATGTTGCCGTCGGCTATCACCACCTTGACGTGAAAATTGTAGGGCTGGTTGGCGGTGATGCCGTCGGTGTCGATGGAGGAGCGCGCCTCGTAGGTACCGTCCTTAAAGCCCGCGACGATATTGCGGCAGCGTTGCTCGGTCTCATCGAAGATTCGCGCGATCGCGGCGACCACCGTGTTGCGCCCGTATTTGCGAAAAAGCTCATCCAGCCGCCGCAAGGCCAGGCGGCACGCGGCGATCTGCGATTTCAGATCGCCCAGCGACGATTCCGGAAAGCGGATGTTGTCCTTGATCATGCGGTAAAGCATTTCGTTCAGCTTGCCGTCCTCGTAGATCTTCAGCTGGTCGAATTGCAATCCCTCGAGCCAGGGATCGGCGACCGGCCCCGACCCGAAACCCGTGGAGGTGCCGCCGACGTCTATCCAGTGGGCGCGGCAGATGGCGAACATCAGCAGTTCACCTTCGAAGAAGAAGGGCAGGTGAATGGCGACATTGTTGAGGTGCTGGCCTGCCACCGCCTGGTGATTGGTGATCAGCACGTCGCCCGGCTTGAAACCCTCCCTGCCGTAGCGCTTGACCGCATCCTCGATCAAAACGCCAAGGTCTGCTATGAAATGCGACACGCCACCCACATTCTGGCTCACCAGTTCCCCGGCGGGATTGACCAGCGCGGTGCAGTAGTCGCGCACCTCGTAGATCATCATGTTGTAGGAGGTGCGCTGCAGGTCCGCCGACATTTCGTTGGAAATCGCGGGCAGGGCGTTGCGGATGACTTCCAGCGTCACCGGGTCGAGATCGGATTGTTTGACTCGAGAGTCCATGTCAATGCCTCGCGTATTGTTATATCGAATCCTATTCGGGCTTCACGCCCGCGCGGCCACTTCGGCGCCGCCGCCCAGCGAATGAAACTAGAATAACCCAGCCGTAAATTCACAACCACAGGGAATGCGCAGCGATGGCAAAAGACTATCCCGTCATTATCGCGGGCGGCGGACCCGTCGGACTGGCCCTCGCCGCCGACCTGGGCTGGCGCGGCGTTTCCTGCCTGGTGCTTGAGCAAACCGACGGTAGCATCCCGCAACCGAAGATGTTGACGGTCGGCGCGCGCACCATGGAGTATTGCCGGCGCTGGGGCATTGCCAGGGAGGTCCGTGCGGCGGCCATTCCGCGCGACTACCCGCGCGTATCGCTTTATGCGACCTCGTTCAGAGGGAAAGAAATCTATCGCTTCACCGCGCCCGGCCCCGGAACCAACTCCTGGCCCTGGGGACCCGAGCCGCGCGAGCGTTGCGCGCAGACTTTGTTCGATCCCATTCTGAAAAAGTTTGCCGCCTCGCAAGCCTCGGTTCGCGTGCGGCACCAGTGCAAGCTCGTCGCTCTGGTACAAACGCCGGAGTGCGTCATCGCCACGGTAGAAAATCACGCATTGACAATCCCTCCCATTTTGGGAGCATAATGCCCGCATGAGGGTAATCGCTAAGCGAACCTTGCAGGCGTTCTGGAAGCGGGCGGGATGTCGCGATGCCAGGGCGCCGCTGGAGGCCTGGCACCAGGAAGCGCGGCGCGCAAAGTGGACATCGCCACACGCGGTCAAATCGCAATTTGCGAGAGCAAGCATCGTCGGCGATAACCGCGTGGTGTTCAACATCGGCGGCAACAAATTCCGTCTGGTGGTTGAAATGCAGTACCGCGCGGGAATTGCGTGGGTAAAGTTCGTGGGCACCCACGGCGAGTATGACGAAATAAATGTGGAGACGGTCAATGACTATTAAGCCGATTCGCAACGATCGGGATCTGCGTGCCGCGTTCAAGCGCCTGGAGGTTATTTATCAGGCCGCTTCCGGGACGCCGGAGGCTGAAGAAATGGAAGTGCTGGCAACGCTGATCGAGGCCTACGAGGACAAACACTATCCCATCAGTCCGCCGGATCCCGTTGAGGCAATCAAGTTTCGCATGGAG
>MGYT01000158.1:2927-5238 GCA_001801865.1 Gammaproteobacteria bacterium RIFCSPLOWO2_02_FULL_61_13 | reverse complement strand
CAGGTGCGCATTGCCGCGGGACTTCTCAACGCCACGGGAAATGTCAACATGGATGCGCAGAAGAATTTGTCGGGCAGCATGCAGATGGAATTGAAAGCCGCCGGTACCCAGATGCGTGCGAGCCTGTCGTTGGGCGGGACGCTTGCGGCCCCCGCATTCAAACGCTGAGTTGGCGCGGCGCGGACAGCCGCTCCGGCGGCAGCTGCCGTCCAGATTTGCATCCGCTATCTCAGGGTTGCGTCCAATATAATTCGCTTTTACCGAAATCCCGCCAATGCCGCATTTCCTGAAGTTGCGCGGAGGGCAAGCCCTCTCCGGATTCCGGCTTGCAAAACTCAACTCCCGGATCAAAGAAATCGACCCCGCCGCGCGCGTGAGCGCGGCAGAGTACTGGCATTTCGCGGAGTCCGGCGATGTTCTCGCGGACGGCCCGATGCAGGTTCTGCGCCGGCTGCTCGATTACGGTGAAGCAGCGCCCGCGGCGATCCCTCAGGGAGAGTTGTTACTGGTGGTGCCGCGCATCGGCACCATTTCGCCCTGGTCTTCCAAGGCCACCGACATCTTGCGCCAGTGCGGCCTGGCGGCCGTCACGCGCGTCGAACGCGGCATCGCATTCCATTTGCGCGGCGCGAACGATGCGGTACGCCGGACAATCGCGCCGCTGCTGCACGACCGCATGACAGAAACCGTGCTCGCGGGATTCGATGCGGCGCAGGCGCTGTTTCGTCACGTGAAGCCCAGGGAATTGCGCAGCGTGCCACTGCTCGACGAGGGAGCGGCAGCGCTTGCGCGCGCCAACGCGGCGCTGGGCCTGGCGCTCTCCCCCGATGAAATCGAGTATCTGCGCGAGCACTTCCTGCGCGAGGGGCGCGATCCCACCGACGTGGAACTCACCATGTTCGCGCAGGCCAATTCAGAGCATTGCCGCCACAAGATCTTCAATGCGTCGTGGATCGTGGACGGCGTGACGCAGAAACATTCGCTGTTTGCGATGATCCGCCACACCCATGAACAGCATCCCGAGGGGACGGTGGTTGCCTATTCGGACAACGCCGCGGTGATGCAGGGCGCGCGCACCGCGCGCTTCGCGCCGGATGCGACAGGCCGGTATCGCTTCGATCAACAGCTCACGCACACGGTGATGAAGTGCGAGACGCACAATCACCCAACCGCGATTTCCCCGTTTCCCGGCGCGGCCACAGGCTCGGGCGGGGAGATTCGCGACGAAGGCGCCACCGGCCGCGGCGCCAAGCCCAAGGCGGGCCTGTGTGGATTCTCGGTATCGCACCTGCGCATTCCAGGCTTCGAGCAGCCCTGGGAAACCAGCGAAGGAAAACCCGCGCGGATTTCCTCGGCGCTGCAGATCATGCTCGAGGGGCCCATAGGCGCGGCCTCGTTCAACAACGAATTCGGCAGACCGAATCTCAACGGCTATTTTCGCAGTTTCGAAGCGCGCGTCGACGGCGCGGTGCGCGGTTATCACAAGCCCATCATGATCGCCGGCGGCATCGGCAATATTGACGCACGCCACGCGTTCAAGTCGGACGTGCCGGCGGGGTCCCTGTTCATTCAGATCGGCGGCCCGGGCATGCTGATTGGCATGGGCGGCGGAGCGGCCTCGAGCATGGATACCGGCGCGAATACCGAGGACCTGGATTTTGATTCGGTGCAGCGCGGCAATGCCGAGATCCAGCGGCGCGCGCAGGAGGTCATCGATCGCTGCTGGCAGTTGGGCGCGGATAACCCGGTGCTCTCCATCCACGACGTGGGCGCCGGCGGCATCTCCAACGCGCTTCCGGAACTGGCGCATGGCGCGGGGCGCGGCGCACACATCGATCTGCGCGCGCCGCCCAACGAGGAACCCGGCATGAGCCCGCGCGAGATCTGGAGCAATGAAGCGCAGGAAAGATATGTGCTGGCGATCGCGCCGCGTTCCCTCGACAGGTTCGACGCAATCTGCCGCCGCGAGCGCTGCCCTTATGCGGTGGTGGGCAACGCCACCGGTGATGAAAGGCTGCGCGTAGAGGACCCGTATTTCGGCAACGTGCCGGTCGACATGAGCCTTGCCGCGCTCCTGGGCCGACCGCCGCGCATGACGCGGGAGGTCGCGCGCCGCAAGCGCAGGCTTGAGCCCCTCATGCTGGAGCGCATGGAGCTGCGCGAGGCCTGCCGTCGCGTGTTGCGCGCCGCCACCGTGGCCAGCAAGAATTTTCTGATCACCATCGGCGACCGGACGGTCGGCGGCTTGTGCGCGCGCGACCCTCTCGTGGGACCCTGGCAGGTGCCGGTGGCCGATTGCGCGGCGACACTG
>MGYT01000158.1:2029-2777 GCA_001801865.1 Gammaproteobacteria bacterium RIFCSPLOWO2_02_FULL_61_13 | reverse complement strand
AAACTTTCTGCAAACTGGATGGCCGCTGCCGGTTACCCCGGAGAAGATGCGGCGCTGTACGATACGGTGCGCGCGGTGGGCCTGGAACTTTGCCCGAAACTCGGTGTATCCATCCCGGTAGGCAAGGATTCGCTGTCGATGCGCACCACCTGGAGCGAGGCAGGCGAGCAGCGTGAAGTGGTCTCGCCGGTGTCGCTGATCGTATCGGCATTCGCTCCCTGCGAGGACGTGCGCCGGGTTCTGACTCCCCAGTTGATCACCGATGCCGGCGCCACCGATCTCATTCTCATTGACCTCGGCCGCGGCCGCAATCGCCTGGGAGGATCGATGCTGGCCCAGGTGTTCGGGCAGTTTGGCGACTGCGCACCGGATCTCGACGATCCTGAGGAATTCCGGCGCTTTTTCGCGGCAATGCAGTCTCTTGCCGGGGAAGATCTGTTACTCGCGTATCACGACCGCGCCGACGGCGGATTGTTCGCGACAGTTTGCGAGATGGCTTTCGCCGCGCATGCCGGCGTGACGCTGAACCTGGATCTGCTTGCCTGCGACGCCCAGGCGCACGACGTGGACGGCAAGCAGCGCAAGCCTTCGCTGTTGTACGGCCGCGATCAGGACCGGGTGCTGGCCGCGCTGTTTGCCGAAGAACTTGGCGCGGTGATCCAGGTGCGCGAGGCTGATCGCGACAAGGTGCTGGCACGGCTGCGCGAGGCAGGATTGCTGGCGTTCCGGATCGGCGCGCCCAATGGCG
>MGYT01000158.1:1840-1965 GCA_001801865.1 Gammaproteobacteria bacterium RIFCSPLOWO2_02_FULL_61_13 | reverse complement strand
TGCGCGACAACCCGGAGACCGCAATCGAGGAGTTCGATCAGATTGCGAAAACCGGCGATCCCGGCTTGCACGCGAAATTCGGATTCAATGCAGCGGAGGATATCGCCGCGCCGTTCATCGCCAGC
>MGYT01000158.1:1585-1765 GCA_001801865.1 Gammaproteobacteria bacterium RIFCSPLOWO2_02_FULL_61_13 | reverse complement strand
CGCGCCGGGTTCGAGGCGCACGACGTGCATATGAGCGACCTCATCGAGGGGCGCATATCGCTCTCCGGATTCACGGGTATTGCCGCCTGCGGCGGGTTCTCTTTTGGCGACGTGCTGGGCGGGGGCGCGGGATGGGCGAAATCGATTCTGTTCAACGAGCGCGCACGCGCCGAGTTCGAG
>MGYT01000158.1:0-1579 GCA_001801865.1 Gammaproteobacteria bacterium RIFCSPLOWO2_02_FULL_61_13 | reverse complement strand
TTCGGCCGCGACGACAGCTTCGCGCTGGGCGTATGCAACGGCTGCCAGATGATGAGCCATCTGCGCGAAATGATCCCCGGTGCTTTGCACTGGCCGCGCTTCGTGCGCAACCGTTCCGAACAATTCGAGGCGCGCCTGGTGATGGTGGAAATCACCGAAAATCCTTCGATCTTCTTCTCGGGCATGGCCGGCAGCAGCATGCCCATTGCCACCGCGCACGGCGAGGGCCGCGTGTTGTTCGATCTGAAGGGCGCGCGCGAGCGAGCCCGGGTCGCGATGCGGTTTGTGGATGGAGAGGGCAAGATCGCAGAAAAATACCCTGCCAATCCGAACGGATCACCAGACGGGATCACCGGACTTACCACCGCCGACGGCCGCTTCACCATCGTGATGCCGCACCCCGAGCGCGTCTTCAGGACCGCGCAGCTTTCCTGGCATCCGCGCGAATGGCGCGAGGACAGCCCGTGGATGCGCATGTTCCGCAATGCGCGCAAGTGGGTGGGGTAGCGGGCAGATCCACGTTTTATGGTCCGCTTGTTGTGCTCGACGCCTGTGTTCTGTATTCGACGCCGGAGCCGGCGTTGCCACGATGAATTCGTCGGAAGCATTCCCCGTACACCAGGGCGCGACGCGCCAATTATTTTTTCATTGCCATCGTTTCATCGATGCGCCGCCGGCACACTACCAAAAGCACTTGATCCGAAACAATTTCATGGCGTTGTCGTCGGTGACCAGCGTCGCGCCCTCGATGAGCGATTGCGCGGCGAGCATCCGGTCGAATGGGTCGCGATGCTTGCTGTCGAATCCACCCGCCATGAGTGCATGATGGTAGGAGACGGCGAGGTGGCCGAAGCCGTCGGCGATGATGAGTTCGTTGAATTCGCGGACCGCGCTTTCGGCGCCGGGCAGCTTGCCAATGCGGTGTTTGGTCGCGATTTCCCAGGCGCTCGCCGCGCTGACGAACACGCTATTGCCCTCGTCGGCGATGGCGGCTGCGGCGCGTTTCGATAAGCGTGGATCGTCTTTCCACCACCACAGCAGCGCGTGCGTGTCCAGCAGTAGCTTCAACGGCCTTCCCAGGCTTTAAGCTCGGCTTCGGGCAGCGGTTCAAAGAAGGCGTCGTCGTTGATGCCCTTCACGCGCCCGCGCCGGCGTTTCGGCGCTGCGGGGGCGAGCGGCATCATGCGCGCATACGGCTTTCCGGCTTTGGCCAGAATGATTTCCTGGCCTGCGTGCGCTCGCTCCAACAGTTTGGAAAATTGTGTTTTTGCCTCGTGTACGTTAATCAGCATGGGATCGCCCCTCCAATTCCTTGATTGATCATTCTGACTTAGTCCACTAACTTAGTCAATGTTATAAGCTATAACATCCGCCTGCACGCTTTTGTTCCATTTGCCTCGCGCAGCCAGCGCGACGCAGCTGAGGATGGCCTGCACCGGTTACGCATTGGATAGATTTTTCGTAGGCGAGGCATCAACGATAAGTAAAATAGAGGAGCACGCCTCAAGGGCTTTTTTTCGGTAGTAGGGGTCTTGTGTCATGTTTCTCACGCGTCTCGCCGCTCTTATCGTTATGGCCC
>MGYT01000157.1:5656-5769 GCA_001801865.1 Gammaproteobacteria bacterium RIFCSPLOWO2_02_FULL_61_13 | reverse complement strand
GTTCTCCGGCCACGACCTGGCCGGCATGGTGTTGTTTGACAATCTCGGGCAGCGCACCGAGATCGTGTTCAAGGATGCGCGCCGCAATACCAAACTGGACCCCTCGCTGTTTG
>MGYT01000157.1:3501-5540 GCA_001801865.1 Gammaproteobacteria bacterium RIFCSPLOWO2_02_FULL_61_13 | reverse complement strand
CTGGCGGAGCGTCTGCGCCCGCACGCACTTGAGACATTTCACGGCCAGCCGCATTTACTGGCGCCCGGGCGCCCATTGCGCCGCGCCATTGAAAGCGGCCGCCTGCATTCCATGGTGCTTTGGGGGCCGCCGGGCACCGGCAAGACGACGTTGGCGCGGTTGGCGGCCGAGCGCTGCAATGCGCAGTTCCTGCAACTCTCCGCGGTGCTGGCCGGGGTCAAGGACATTCGTGAGGCCATTGAACGCGCACAACAGTATCGGGCCGCCTATGGCCGTGACACCGTGTTGTTTGTGGACGAGGCGCACCGATTCAATAAATCCCAGCAGGACGCGTTCCTGCCCCATGTGGAAAACGGCACCATCACGTTCATCGGCGCCACCACCGAGAATCCATCGTTCGAGCTGAACAATGCGCTGTTGTCCCGGCTGCGCGTGTATGTGCTGAAGGCGCTCACCCGTGAAGATCTCGCGGATATCGTGGCGCGCGCGCTCAAGGATCGTGAGAACGGTTTGGGACAGCGCGAGCTGACGCTGGCGCCGGATGCCCTCGATGCACTGTTGCAGGCCGCCGACGGCGATGCGCGCCGGTTGTTGAACCTGGTGGAGATCTGCGCGGACCTGGTGCAGGAGAATGTGCTGGATCGGGCGCTGGTGCTGGAGGTTGTCAGTGGCAGCGCATTGCGACGCTTTGACAAGGGTGGCGAGGCGTTCTACGACCAAATTTCGGCGTTACACAAATCCGTGCGCGGCTCGGCCCCGGACGCGGCACTGTACTGGCTGGCGCGGATGCTGGATGGCGGTTGCGATCCCCTCTATCTAGCACGCCGCATTGTGCGCATAGCCAGCGAGGATGTGGGCAATGCGGATCCGCGCGCCTTGCAACTGGCCCTGGATGCCTGGGAGGTGCAGGAGCGCCTCGGCTCCCCCGAAGGGGAATTGGCCCTGGCCCAGGCCGTGCTTTATCTCGCCAGCGTACCGAAGAGCAACGCGGTCTATGCTGCGTTTAACGCGGCCATGGCGGATGTGCAGGCCCATGGTTCGCTGGAAGTACCGGTGCATTTGCGCAATGCACCGACCAAGCTGCTGAAGGAAATAGGGCATGGCGAAGGTTACCGCTACGCCCATGACGAGCCGGAGGCCTACGCTGCGGGCGAGGAATACCTGCCGCCTGAGTTAAAGAGCCGGCGCTATTACGAACCCACGGAGCGCGGGCTGGAGAGCAAGATCGCCGAACGCCTGCAGCGGCTGCGTGAATTGGACAAACAGGCGAAGAAATAGGGGGTACCAGTGGGGCCGGCCGCTCCGGACATCCTGTCCTCGGCTCTGGCTCCTGCTTCGCTCTACCGCCTACATCCATGTAGGCGTCGCGCGGCATTTCCCACGTCCCGTGGGTCGCTTCATGCCGGCCAGAGGAGATGGCCGGGGTAAACCCGGCCCCACAATTCCGCTGTGGCAGACTAAAATGCGCGACTTTACTGAATTCATGGAGTGACTGGAAACATGTTGGATGCACATCTGTTGCGGCAGGACCTGGAGGGAGTGGCGCGGATACTGGCCAAGCGCGGACTGCGCCTGGACACCGCGGCCATCGAGCGGCTGGAACAGGAGCGCAAGCGCATCCAGGTCGAAACGCAGGAACTGCAGCAGCAGCGCAATGCGCGTTCGAAAGAAATTGGAAAGGCCAAGGCCTCGGGCCAGGACATGCAGCCACTGACGCGGGAGGTGGCCGAACTGGGCGACCGGCTGAAAAACTGCGAGTCCGTTCTGGCGCGCGTGCAGGAGGAACTGCACGCAATCGTACATGGCATCCCGAACCTGCCCCATGAATCTGTCCCCGAGGGCAAAGGCGAGGATGACAACGTCGAGGTGCGGCGCTGGGGCGTGCCACGCGAGTTTACGTTCAAGCCGCAGGATCATACTGACCTGGGTGAGCGCAACGGGTTGTTGGACTTTGAAGCCGGCACGCTCATTGCCGGCGCGCGGTTCGTGGTCATGCGCGGGGCGCTGGCGCGCATGCATCGCGCCCTCATTCAGTTGAT
>MGYT01000157.1:2010-3438 GCA_001801865.1 Gammaproteobacteria bacterium RIFCSPLOWO2_02_FULL_61_13 | reverse complement strand
TCCACGTCACCAAGCAGGATCTGTATCTGATTCCCACGGCCGAAGTCCCGGTCACCAATCTGGTGCGCGGCAAGATACTACCCGCCGAATCGCTGCCACAGAAATTCGTCTGCCATTCGCCGTGTTTCCGCAGCGAGGCCGGTTCCTATGGCAAGGACACCCGCGGCATGATCCGCCAACACCAGTTTGAGAAGGTGGAACTGGTGCAGTTGGTGAAACCGGAAGATTCCTACGCCGCGCTGGAGCAGTTGACCCGGGACGCGGAAGCCATCCTGCAAAAACTGGAATTGCCGTACCGGGTCGTGGCCCTGTGCGGCGCCGATCTGGGTTTTTCATCGGCGAAGACCTACGACATTGAAGTCTGGTTGCCGGGGCAGGGGCGTTATCGCGAGATTTCCTCATGCAGCAACTTTGAGGCCTTCCAGGCGCGGCGGTTGCAGGCGCGCTGGCGGAATCCCGAAACCGCCAAGCCGGAACTGATTCACACTTTGAATGGTTCCGCGCTGGCGGTAGGACGTACGCTGATTGCCATCATGGAAAACTACCAGAAGGATGATGGGTCCATTGGCATCCCGACCGTGCTGCAGCAGTACATGGGCGGCACGGACGTCATTGGTCCGTGACCTGGCTATCGCCCTGCAAATGAATGCGCATACCTGGGTTGCGTGTGTCACTTGGAATAAGCCTTCGCACCGCCCATAATCTAACTATGCGTCAAATCGGAAAACGAACCCCAAGCCAACCTGGCGCCAATCCCAATGCGGATGCACTGCGCCAGGCCGCAATTCATCAGCGCACTGGCCAAGCGCTTGCCGCGCTGCCAACAACTGGGATGTTAAAGGGCATCTTTCGCTTTGCCACACATGAGGCGATGAACCGCCATAGCGACGAAGCACTCGCGCGAGCAATTGCCGCCAATGTGCGACAACGTACAGGCGTAAACGATCAGCCTTGATGGCCGACCCAGGGCAAGAAACCGCTCGGCCAGCGAGTGTCGAAGACCTGAAACTTCTCCTGCGTGCCCTTAACGACTACGAGGTTGAGTACATTCTGATTGGCGGCACGCCCTTTATGCCTTGGGCTACCAGCGTGGCACTACCGATATAGATGTCGTGTTGCAACCCACACGACAGCAGGGAGAGCGCGTCAAACAGGCTCTCATGCTACTGCCTGACAAAGTATCTCAAGGTCTGAAGCCGGAATGGTTTGCTGAAGGGAAAACCATTCGCGTGGTGGATGCGTTTGTAGTTGATTTAATGTTCAACGCTTGCGGCGAAACCTACGATTCCCTCCTTCCTCACGCTGTAACAATTGATTTCGAGGGCGTTCCGATTCGCACCTTGAATTTGGAGGGTCTACTCAAAACAAAAAAGTCCGCGCGCGAGAAAGATATGCTCGACCGGCTCATCCTTGAGCGAGCCATTCTGG
>MGYT01000157.1:0-2003 GCA_001801865.1 Gammaproteobacteria bacterium RIFCSPLOWO2_02_FULL_61_13 | reverse complement strand
CAAGCGCTGAAGCGGTCCCTTGGTGCCGGACTAATAGGGCATTACATTTGGTGGTATGACGTGAGGGATTTCAGTACGCTGTCCAGGCTTTCCTTGGCATCCCCGAACAGCATGCGCGTGTTCTCCTTGTAGAACAGCGGATTGTCCACGCCGGCGTAGCCGGTGGCCATGCTGCGTTTCAGCACGATGGTGGTCTCGCCCTTCCACACTTCCAGCACCGGCATGCCGGCGATGGGGCTGTCCGGTACTTCCTGCGCCGCGGGATTGACGATGTCGTTGGCGCCGATGACTACCGACACATCTGTGTTGGGGAAATCGCCATTGATCTCATCCATTTCCAGCACGATGTCATAGGGCACGCGCGCCTCGGCCAGCAGTACGTTCATATGGCCGGGCATGCGGCCGGCGACGGGGTGAATGCCGAAGCGGACGTTGACGCCTTTGCCGCGCAGGGCCTTGGTGATCTCGTTCACCGTATGCTGGGCCTGGGCCACGGCCATGCCGTACCCCGGCACGATGACCACGTTTTTGGCGGCGCGCAGCAGCGCGGCGGTTTCCTCGGCGCTGATGGCGACCACTTCTCCGCCCGGTGTCGCGGCGGCGGCAGTTCCACCGGACGTGCCGAAGCCGCCGGCGATGACCGCGATGAACTTGCGGTTCATGGCGCGGCACATGATGTAGCTCAGGATCGCACCGCTGCTGCCGACCAGGGCGCCGACGACGATCAGGAGATCGTTGGAGAGCATGAAACCGGTCGCGGCGGCGGCCCATCCCGAATAGCTGTTCAGCATGGACACCACCACCGGCATGTCCGCACCGCCGATGGCCATGACCATGTGAATGCCAAATAGCAGCGCCACCACGGTCATCAGCAGCAACGGCTCGATGCCGGCGCCGGTCGCGGCCTGATCCAGGAACAGCTTCCCAAACCAGATGGCGGCCAGCAGCAGGCCCAGGTTCAGCCAATGCCGGCCGGGCAGCAGCAGCGGCTTGCCGCTGATCTTCGCGCTCAGTTTGCCGAAGGCGATGACGGAGCCGGAGAAGGTCACCGCGCCGATGAGGATGCCAAGGTAGGTTTCCACCTGGTGGATCACCTTCTCGCTGTGGCTCAGATCCACCGTCGCCGTGGGGTCCATGAAGTTGGCGAAGCCCACCAGTACCGCGGCCAGGCCGACCAGGCTGTGCAGAATCGCCACCAGCTCCGGCATCTGTGTCATCTGCACCTTGCGCGCCAGCACCAGGCCGATGCTGCCGCCGACGGCCATGCCCCCGATCAGGATGGGGTAGTTCGCGGTGACCACGCCGAAGATGGTGGACAGCAGCGCAATGCCCATGCCGACCATGCCGTAAAGGTTGCCGCGGCGCGAGGATTCGGGGTGACTCAAGCCCCCGAGCGCCAGGATGAACAGAATTGTGGCGCCAATGTAGGAAGCCGTTACCAGTCCAGGTGTCATGGCTGTTTCCTCAACGCCGGAACATCTGCAGCATGCGCCGCGTTACCGCGAATCCGCCGACGATATTGATACTGGTAATCAGAATGGCGAGTCCCGCCAGCCACACGATCCATTGTTCCGGTGCGGACACCTGCAGCAGTGCACCGATGATGATGATGCTGCTGATGGCATTGGTCACACTCATCAAGGGTGTGTGCAGCGCGGGGGTCACGTTCCAGATCACCATGTAGCCGACGAAGCAGGCCAGCACAAAGACAGTGAAGTGGGCCATGAACGAAGGGGGTGCAACGAAACCGAGTCCGAAGAGTGTTAATGCACCGAGACCGAAAGTTACCGCAAGGCCAGTGGCACTGGCCGGTTCCGCGGCGCCGTGGCGGTGGGCAGGTGCTGTGGCAGGCTTCTTCTCTGCCGGTTTCGCGGGCGCCGCGGACAACCGCGGCGGCGGCGGCGGCCAGGTGATCGCACCGGCCTTGATCACGGTGGCGCCGCGCACGGCCTCGTCTTCCATGTCAATCTTGATGACGCCGTTTTTCTCCGCGCACATGTCCG
>MGYT01000156.1 GCA_001801865.1 Gammaproteobacteria bacterium RIFCSPLOWO2_02_FULL_61_13 | reverse complement strand
CACTATCGCGCCCATGACCTTTCCCATCGTCGCCGAAACCGACGCCCAGGCGAAGGAGAAGCTTGCCTACGTGCAGAGCCTCGCGCAGCCCGATGACGGGCCGGTGATCCTGTCGGAACTGCTCAACTTCGATTTCTCGCACAAGCGCGCCGACGAACCGCTCACCGATATGGAAATGCAGGCGCTGTCGGGCGGACAAGCCTTCCTTGATCGTATCAAGCTCCTGAGCGGCAAGCCCAACCCGACGCTCGAAGACTGCATCCGCCACACCCCGCCCTCCAGCCTGCGCGGCCCGCCCATCATCGTGGGCTCGCCGCAGACGGTGGCTGATACCTACCAGGAATGGTTCGAGAGCGGCGTGTGCGACGGCTTTGTCACCGCCGCCACGCACATCCCGGGTTCTTACGAGGATTTTGTCCGCTTGGTGGTGCCCGAACTGCAGCGGCGCGGCTTGTTTCACCGCGAGTACGAAGGAAAGACGCTGCGCGAGAACCTCGGACTTGCGCATCCGCGGCGCGGCGTCTGAATCTGGCAAGGCGCAATCTTCGCCGAGGCTACGCACGCGCCGCTCCGGGTTTCGGGATCGGACTCGATACAGCACTCGTCCTCACCCGAATCCCTGCGCAGCGCTTACGGTGATGTCCGGGCTTTACCATCCAAACCAACGACGCACGCTCATGCGGCGCGCAGGGTTTGGGGTGCAGGTGAGTGCTTTATCGAACCGGCACCCCAAACCCGGAGCGACGCACGTGACTACCGACAGATCCCACTGGATAAACTCGCGCCGCTTCGGGTTCAGGGATCGGACTCGGTACCCCACTCGTCCTCACCCTAAACCCTGCGCAGCGCTTGCGGTGAATGTTTACGCCGCTTTTCTTGCAAGAACCCGCACTGTTTCGCCTGGGCTATAGTAAGTAATTCTGCGAATATCAGGCAGGCCATGCCCCAATCCCCGCCGTTCCGCGCCGAGCACATCGGCAGCCTGCTCCGGCCTCGAGCACTTCTTGACGCAAGAAGGAAACATGCAGCGGGAGACCTTTCCGCGGAGGCACTCGCCCTGACCGAGGATCAGGCCATAGGCGAAGCCATAGCCCTGCAGCAGCGCGCCGGATTCAAGCTGGTGACCGATGGCGAATTCAAGCGCCGTTCCTATCACGGTTTTTTCTTTGGCCAACTCGGGGATATCACGATCGATTCTGATGCTTCGACCGGTGCCGGCGGTAGAGGCGCGCAACCGGTCGCGGCAATCCATAGCAGGATCAAGTGGAACCGGCCCATCCATGTCGCCGACTTCGACTACCTCAAACGCCACTCCACGTCCCTTCCGAAAATCACCATCCCCGGGCCCTGCGCCTTGCATTTCCGCGGCGGGGATGCGGCGGTCACGGCACACGCCTACACCGACATCGAAGAGTTCTGGGAGGACATCGTGCAGGCTTTTCGCGCCGAGTTGCTCGCTCTCGCCGCGGCCGGCTGCACCTATGTGCAGATCGACGAGACGGCGTTCGCCAAATTCGGGGATCCCGCGGTGCAATCAGCCCTTGCGGCGCGCGGCGATGATTGGTCCGCGCTGATCGATCGATATATAGCTGTCACCAACCGGGTACTGCGAGGCCTCCCCGAAACACTCAAGCTAGGCATGCACCTGTGCCGCGGAAACCGCGGCGGGCACTGGCATGCAGAAGGCAGCTATGAGCCCGTGGCCGAGCGCCTGTTCAATGCCCTTGCCATCGATTTTTTCTATCTCGAGTTCGACAGCCCGAGGGCTGGAAGCTTCTTGCCTCTGCGGCTGGTCCCACCCGGAAAATCGATTGTTCTGGGCCTGGTCTCGACCAAGAACGGCAAGATGGAAGCCATGGATGAACTCAAGCAGCGCGTCGAGGAGGCCAGCCGCTACGTGGCCATCGACAGGCTGGCAGTCAGTCCGCAGTGTGGCTTCGCCAGCGTCGATAGCGGGAATCCCATTACCCCTGAAATCCAGGAACAGAAACTTTCGCTGGTGGTGCGGCTCGCCGAGGCGATATGGGGTTCGGCGTAATCATTGTTGTTTCAAAGGAGGCATCATGAGGACAGGTTTCGCTCTTGCTGCATTGATGCTCGCCTTGCCAGTCGCTGCGGTCGCGCAGGGCACGGCGATTTATCCGACAAAGCCCGTGCGTCTGGTGGTGCCTGCCGCGCCGGGGGGCAATCCCGATGTGCTGGCGCGCATGCTCACCCAGAAACTGCAGACCGCGTTGGGCGCCTCCATGGTGGTCGACAATCAGCCCGGCGCGGGGGGCATCTCCGCCGCCATCGGCGTTGCCAAGACGGTGCCGGACGGTTACACGCTTTTCTTTGGCGATTCCGGATCGATGGCCATCGGCTCGGCCCTGAACCCCAAGCTGTCTTACCACCCGCTCAAGGATTTCACTTTGATAACAGCGCTGGCGAGCGTGCCCACGGTGCTGGTCACGCATCCCGGCGTGCCGGCCGTGAATCTCCAGGAGTTCATCGGCTTCGCCAAATCCCGTCCCGGACAGGTCAACTTCGGTTCGGCCGGCATCGGCTCGATTCATCACCTTACCCTGGCCATCCTGGAGCTGGAATCCGGCACCAGGATGCTGCACGTGCCCTACAAGGGCGGTTCTCCGCTGGTTGCCGCGATAATGGCCGGGGAGGTGCAGGCAGGATTTTCCGGCATTCCGAATGTCGCCCAGGCAATTCGCGCCGGCAAACTAAAGGTCCTCGGCATCAGCCTGTCGCGACGCTCGAAAACACTTCCCGATGTGCCTACCCTGGACGAACAAGGGCTCAAAGGCTTCGACGTCGCCACCACCATAGGTCTTCAGGCCGCCGCGGGTCTGCCCAGGACCATAGTGGGCATCCTGCAAAGCGCGGTGGCCAAGGCGCTGCGCGAGCCCGATGTGTCGGAACGCATGGCCACCATGGGCATGGTGCTGGCCGAAAACGGCACCGACAGCTATGTTCTATACGTCAAAAACGATCTGCAGCGCTTCGCGGCGGCGGTGAAGGCTGCCGGCATCAAGTTCGAGTAGCCCCAGAGCACTGTATCGCGACCGGTACCTCTCGATGTGCGATAGTTCTGCGGAAAATTCACGATGACGTCGCGCGTCCATGCCGTCCCGGCTTTCCGCGAAAAGTTCCTCCTCGAACACGATCAGCTTCCGCTAAACAGCATGTCCGAGTTGACTTTGAAACGGCATCCATGAATCAACTTCAGCGCGCATCCATTCCTCAGAGCGCCACCGATCTTTTGCAGAAGGCGCGCGCGCTCGATGCGCTATTCCGCGGGCAGTCGGCCCTCAACGAATCGCAGGGAAGGCTGACCGCCGACACCTTCAGCGCGCTGCGCGAGTCGGGGCTGCTTGGTTTCCTGGTTCCAGAATGCTTCGGCGGCGCCGAAGCGAGCACCACCGAAGCGCTGGAGATCATCGAGGCCGTGAGTTACTCGGACGGTTCCACCGGCTGGGTATTGATGGCGACGCAGGTATGCACTTGTCTTGCCGCCGCCTGCCTCCCCGCCGCAGCGGCGCAAGAGATCTTCGAAAATGCAACGCCGGTGATCGCCGGACAGGGCGCGCCCAACGGCCGCGCCGTGATCGCGGAAAGCAAGGACGGCGGCAAAGGGTTCCGCCTCTCCGGCAACTGGAGCTACGGCAGCGGCATCCTTCACTCGGATTACATCCATAGCGGGGCCATCGTGATGGAGAACGGCGCGCCGCGGATGCGAGCGGACGGCAGCGGGCCGGAGATCCGCACTTGCATCGTGCCGACTTCGAAGGCGACCATGGAAGGCAACTGGGAGGTGATGGGACTGCGCGCCACCGGCAGCGTGAATTATTCGATTGCCGATGCCTTCGTTCCCGCCGATTTCACGCACGCGCCCGAGGCGGTGCAACGCAACCGGGGCGGCAACGTCTATGCCATCGGCATCATCGGCATGACGACGCTGGGCCACACCGGCTTCATCATCGGCATCGGCCGGCGCGTCCTGGACGAGCTTGCCATCATTATTGGCGACAAGCCGCCGGGGCGAGGCGGCTCGCTGGCGCCGCTCTCGGCGACGCAGGGTTATCACGAGGGTTTCGGGCACGCCGAGGCGCGCTACCGCTCATCGCGTGCCTTCGTGTTTGATGTCTGGGGAGATTTGCAGCGCTGCCTCGATCGCGGGGACGCGCCAAGCACACGCCAGATCACGCTGATACGGCTGGCGCTGAATCACGCAACGTCCGAAATTGCCGAGGTCTCTACCTGGGCCTACAAGATGGCGGGCGGCGCGGCGCTGCGCGAAAGCGCGCTGCAACGCTGCTTTCGCGACGTCTATGCCGGCACGCAGCATTTTCTGGTGTCGCCGGCCGTGCTGCAGGAATGCGGCCGGGAACTTGCGGGGTTGGCCAAGGGCATGGCCTGGACGCTTCTTGGCCTGAGAAAGTAGCTGTCAGTCGGCTCATGGGCACCGGCAAACGAATTGCCGGGAATAAAGTCGCACAACTGTCACTGTCACCCGGCAATATTCCAGTCCAGGGCGAAACCTGTGCTGCTTGATTTGACGTACGAGGCGTACGGCGGACCGAAATGCATCGGCAGCAGCAACGCCTGCCGCTCGGCGCACGCCGCAAGCAGGGCGTGCCGGCTCTTCACCGAGAGAGGTTTGTCTTCGCAGGTACGGCTGGCGATCTGCCAGTGCTCGACTTGCAGGGGCGTATGCAGGATATCGCCGCAGAAAATCGCGCCGTCGCCGTTTGACTCCAGATCGGCCCGGCAAGTGCCCATGGTGTGGCCGGGCGCGGGGTGAATGGTGAAGTTGTCGTCCACGGCGTGGCTGCCCTCGAGCAACCGAGCGAGCCCGGCCTCCACCACCGGCAGCACGCTGTCCTGATAGATATTGCGCGCCCATTGCGGTTTCGCGCCGTCCTCGGCAAGGCGCGCGCAGGCGTCGTGTTCGATGCGCGACATCAGATACTTCGCGTTGGGAAAGGTGGGAACCCATCGCCCATCGTGGAGCCGCGTGTTCCAACCCACGTGATCGGGATGCAGGTGGGTGCACATCACAAAATCGATGTCTTCGGGCGCTACGCCCGCATGGCGCAGATTTTCAAGAAAAGGGGAGTTCAGCGCGTCGGACATCGCCAATCCAGGCCGCGGCTTGTGGTTGCCGTTGCAGGTATCGACGAGAATGGTGTGATGCCTTGTCCGCACCAGCCATGAATGAAAATGCAGCAGCATGGAGCGGGATTCCGGGTGATAGTGCAGCGGTGCCAGCCAATGCTCGTTGGCGGCAACGACCTCCTCCGGCATCTCCGGGAAAAATTTGAACATCGGTTCGCGCATCGGCTCGCGTTCCGGGATGCGCGCAACCGATACTTCGCCAAAGCGATGTTGATCCATTGTGTCAATGCTTTCCTGGCCCATAATCCATCCCGGTGCAAACAGTGTTCATTTCAGCCCACCATGACGATGGATGATTTTAGTTCTCGATCAGCTGCATCTTGGCCATTTTCACCAGTTCCGCCGCGGTGTTGCGGTCGGATTTGATGAAGTTACTGAACCACTCCGGCGTGCCGCCCGAGGGGGTCACGGCCATGGGTCCAAAATAGCGTTCCACGAACTTCTGGTCCGCGAGGACCTTGTTGACCTCGGCATTCCAACGTTGGGCAATGTCCCCCGGCACGGACTTCTGGAAAAAGATGCCGTTCCAGTTGCGGAAATCCAGGTCCAGTCCCTGTTCCTGGAAGCTGGGGACGTCAGGCAGCAACGGCGAGCGGCTCTTGCTCGTTACCACAGCGAGCACTTTCATTTTTCCGGCTTTCACATGCCGCTGCACCGTCCCGGGGGTATAGGTCGCAATATGAACTTCGCCCGCCGAGGCGGCGACAAAAAGGGCCGGGGACCCCTTGTAGGGCACGTGCGTGAATTTCGCGCCGCCCTTCTGCTCCACCCAGACCATGTACATGTGCGAATTGCTGCCTATACCGAGCGATCCCCAGTTGTAGACCCCCGGCTTGATGCGCGCCAGCTCCATCAGTTCCCTCATGTTGTTCGCCGGCACGCTGACATGCACGGCAATGGCGATGTCGAGAAAACCCACGTGAACCACCGGCTGCAGGTCGCGCTCGACGTCGAAAGGCATCCTGGCATAGGCAATGGGATTGAAGGTGATGGCCACGCCATTCAACAGGCACGCCGAGTAGCCGTCCGGCGTCGCTTTGGCGCAGGCCTCGCCGCCGATGTTGCCATTGGCACCGCCGCGATTTTCAATGACGATGGACTGTCCAATCGCCGCCGCGACCTCATTGGCAACGGCGCGCGCGGTGGTGTCGGTGACGCCCCCGGGCGGCGAGGAAACGATCATGCGTATGGGTTTGGCCGGATAGGCCTGCGCGAACGCGGCCAGGGCGGACACCATGGCGCATGCCGCGCATGCGAAGCTGGCAAGATTGCGGCTTGAAGTCATTTCGCATCTCCTCATTGGCATGAGTCGTCATTTTCGCGTCAATGCCGGGCGAACGCAATAATCGGATCAGGTGTAATCCATTGGGGAGTCATGCACGTATTTGACGAAGCGCTGCGCGGGAACTGGGCTGCGCCCAAGCGCATCATCGGGCGCTTCGAACTGTCCAGCGCCTTCGGCAATGCCGCCACGTGCGCCCGGAACCGGTACATTCAGCAGGTGAAATTCGAGAAAATAAATGCGGTCTGCACAGTTAATCAGTAGCCTGTCGGTTCGCCAAACTGCAACCATGTATAAGGAGCAAACATGCCACATCGCATCGACGTCCACCATCACATCGTTCCGCCGCGCTGGCTCGCCGAGGAGGGCGAGCGCATGTTCGCCACGGCGGTCAACTTCGACCACGTCGCCAAATGGACGCCGGAGATGTCGCTGGAATCCATGGATAGGAATGGCGTGGCCACCGCTATAACTTCGGTTTCGACGGTGATCGTGCGGCCTGACGATCCCGCCGCCGCAAGCAGCCTTGTGCGCTATTGCAACGAGTGGGCGGTCAAGCTCGCGCAGGACCACCCGGGGCGTTTCGGCACTTTCGGACTTCTGCCCCTGCCGCACATCGCCGAAAGCCTGAAAGAAATCGAATATTGCGCCGACGTCCTCAAGGTCGAAGGCTTCAAGCTGCAGACTTCCTACAAGGACAAGTGGCCCGGCGACCCGGCCTTCGCGCCGGTGTTCGACGAACTGAATCGGCGCAAGGCCGTGATCTTCTTTCATCCGACCGCGCCCGACTGCTGCCTGAAAATGATTCCCGGCCTGCATCCGCCGCTGATGGAGTACCCGTTCGACACCACGCGCGCCATAGCGAGCCTCCTGTTCAGCGGAACATTCTCGCGCTGCCCGGATATCAGCTTTATTTTCACCCATGGCGGGGGCACGCTGCCGATGCTGGCGCACCGTATTGTGAGCCTGTCGCAGAAGAATCCCGAACTCAGGGCAAAGCTGGGCGGAGACGCGCTCGGCCAGTTGCAAAAGCTGAATTTCGACATTGTCAGCGTCACCAACAAGCCGGCGATGAGCGGCCTGCTCGCCCTGGCCACGGCTTCGCGGTGTTTATTTGGAACCGACACGCCCTATCTGACCATCGACGAGACCATCGCCGAGTTGTCGTGGTTGGGCATCGGTGCAGCGGACCTCAAGCTCATCGAGCGCGATAATGCACTCGCCCTGATGCCAACGCTGGCGCGTCGCTGAAAGCGCCTGTGCGCCGTCAGTTCGATGCGATGATTTCCTCATAGGTCGGCATGGGCATGCCGGGACGCCAGGTGGGGTCGGTGAGTTCGAGCATGTTGCCGCTGGGGTCGAGGAAATAGAGTTCGCGTCCCGGAAAATGTCCGCCCTCCCGGTATGCGACCGGTTCGGCAATGCGCACGCCGCGTTCGTGAAACAACCTCACCGCCGCAACCCACATCTGCGGGCTTACGATGAATGCATGGTGCAGCCGATTGTCCTGCTGCGGCGTGCGCTGCAGCGCTTCTTTTCGTTCGCACAAAAGAATGTGATGGTGCGGACCGGCGTTAAAACAGGACATGCGGGATTTACCCAGCCGCCCCTTGCTTTCGAGGCCTAGCAAGTCGCCGTAGAATTTCTCCGCTTCCTCTAGATCGTTGACTGGAATAGACCAGTGCGTCACGTCATCGATTTTCAGGCGCTCCATGCAGACCCCGTTCGTATCAGATTGACACTCCCATCATTCAGCCGGGTACTTCCAGCCAAATGCCTTAGTCCAGCTTTATAGCCAGGGCTTTGACCAGCGGGGCGAAGTCTGCGATTTCCTTCTTGATCTTGCCGCCAAGGTGCTCGGGAGTACCTGTGACCGCCAGCATGCTGAGTTGCTCGTACATGTCCGTGACTTCACGGGAGGCCGAAGCCTCGACAATCTCGCGATTCAGGCGCATCACAATCTCACGAGGTGTCCCGGCCGGCGCTACCACGCCCATCCATGCGCTGGGCTGAAAGTCCGGAATGCCTGCCTCGGCAAAAGTCGGCGTGTTGGGCAATGAGGGTATTCTCTTCTGGGTCGCTGCGCCCAGCACGCGCAGCTTCCCCACTTTGACCTGGCTCAGCATCTGAGCCGTAGCGCTCGAAAACATGGCTTGCAGTTGGCCTCCCATGATGTCCTGCATTACAGGACCCGATCCCTTGTAAGGTATAAAAGTCATGGTGAGGCCGTTGCGCTGATTCAGCACTTCCATCGCCAGGTGAAATGGATGCCCGATCCCGGGGGCACCATAATTGATCTTCCCGGGATTGGCCCTGGCATATGCGATGAATCCCTGCACCGACGTTACCGGGACGGATTCGTGTATCCACAATGCCAACGGCGATTCTGCAATTTGCGTGATCGGCGCGAAGTCCCGCTCTGAATCGAAGGAAAGCTTGGCGTAGATCAGCTTGCCCAGCGTCAAGATTGAATTACCGGCAGTCAGGATTGTGTACCCGTCCGGCGCTGCCTTCGCCAAAGCTTCAGCTCCGATGATTCCGGCATTCGCGGGGCGATTCTGCGGAACTATGGGCTGGCCCAGCGCCTTCGAAACCCTCGGGGAATACGCCCTGGTCAGGAGGTCCAGCCCGCCTCCCGGCGCAAATGGAATAATCCACTGAATCGGCTTGACAGGATAATTCTGAGCGAGCGCCAGTCCGCAGAGCAGCGATGCGCCGTTTCCAATCAGCCAAAGCGAAACCGTCCTTGCGATCTTGCCCATGGACTACGCCCTTTCTCAAGCAAGGGACACCACTCATCTTATACAACTTGCAGCTTGCGCGTTGCGGCTGCCAAATTCAATGCTGATAGCCGTGCGATACGAAGTTCAATCGAAGCCAGATCGCGGTTACGGTGATTGTTCCCTTGTTATATGCTTCCTGAGGTGTTGCGCAAGAAAAAACCGGTGAACCGACTATGCATTATTTAGGAATGTGGCGAAAATGAATGGGCCATTGATTCGCACCATCGCCGAAGTGGAGGCGTTTGAACAAATTCCATTGGAAAAGCGTATCGATGCCTGGACCATCCCTGCGGCCGTGACCAAGGGAGCGAGTCTCAATCCCGATGCGGTTGCGTTGTATTACCTGCTCGATGCAAACCCGGACGAGGTGCCCCTTGCCGTTACCTACGCTCAGCTCTTGGGGAAGGTGCGCCAGACGGCGAACCTGCTGCGGCGACTTTTCGGGGGTAAGGACGGTGTGGTTGGGGTACTGCTTCCTTTGATGCCGGAGAATTTTTTCCTGGTGGCCGGCGCGCCGGCAGCCGGGATACTGTGTCCCGCCAATTGGGCGATGAACGCCGCGCAAGTTGCGGGCATATTCAACGCGGCCAAGGTGGAGGTTCTCGTGTCCCTGGGACCTTCCCCGGGCTTCAATATCTGGGAAACGAGCTGTGAGGTGCTGAAACTTGCGCCCGGGATCAGGCACGTTCTGCAGGTGCGGGGGCCGAAAGGCACGGTGGACACGGACAAGGATTTCGCGGCCCTGATCTCCAGGGAATCCGCGGACGGTTTTGCTTTCGAGCGCGACCTTCGGCCTGAGGATACGGCGATCTATTGCCCGACCGGCGGAACCACCGGATTGTCCAAGCTCGCGAAGTTAAGCCATCGCGGCATAGCCTATAAGTGCCATGGTTTTCAGTGGATCCTTGGTTACCTGCCCGGCGACGTTTATCTGGGCGGCCCCTCGCTGTTTCATTCCGGCGGAATAGTCTACGGTGCATTGACTACGCTCGCGAATGGCGTTACCGACCTGATCGTCAGCCCGCACGGATTTCGCGCGCCCAAGAGCCGCGAGAATTTCTGGAGGCTGGTGGAGCGATATCGCGTTACCGAGATCGCGGTGCCCCCGACCATGATGGCTGCGCTGAACAGCCTTCCCAGACCCAACGCCGATCTGTCGAGCTTGAAGAAATACTCGAACACCGGTTCAACCGGACTGCCGGCCGCAACTGCACGGGCGTTTGAAGACAAGTTCGGGGTACGCGTTCTGGGCAACTACGGCCTTACCGAAAACACCACGTCTGCCGCCCTGTCGCCGCGAGGGTGCGAACCCCGTTTCGGGGCGAGCGGGATCCGCCTCCCCTATACGCAGATCAAGACCGTGGTCGTCAGTCGCGATGGAACTTGCGTACGCGACACCAGCGATGGCGAACCCGGCCTTATCGCACTCACGGGTCCGGGGGTCATCTCGGGCTACGTCGACGAGAGTCTCAATCAGCGTCTTTTCTTCCCCGACGGCTGGCTGAATACCGGAGATTTGGGCCGTATCGATTCAGATGGCTATATCTGGGTGACCGGCCGTTCCAAAGATCTGATTATTCGGGGCGGAAATAATCTCGACCCGCGCGTCATTGACGAGACGCTTCTTCAGCATCCTGCGGTTGAACTGGCTTGCGCAGTCGCCAAGCCCGACACATACGCGGGCGAAGTGCCGGTCGCCTACGTACAGCTCAGGCAGGGTGCCACAGTCTCCGCTGAGGAAATCAAGGCATTCGCCCGGGCCAATATTCCCGAGCGCGGCGCGGCTCCGGTGGAGATCAACATCATCGACAAGATGCCACTGACCGGCGTCGCCAAAATATTCAAACCCCCACTGCGTTGCGATGCGGCTCAGCGGGCGTTCACGAGCGCACTGGCGAGCCTGAACTGTGGCGTTTCGGCATCTGTTGAAGTGGTCGATGATCCAACATGCGGCATGCGCGCGCGCATCATGCTGAAGTCCTCAACTGGCGGCCGCATCGCAGAAGCCGAGGCAAGGGCCAAGGCGATCATGGATGCCTACACGACGGTCTACGAGTTGGCATGGCAGAGCTGATTGGTTGAAAAAACAGGGGAAAAGGAAATGGGAGATACCGAAGAGTTGTTCCGAAAGTACGTCGGTCGCAAGAAGGAATTCGAAGAATTGATCACCGCAATTCAGGTCCAGCGGATGAACGTGACGCTCGATCGGGACGAGCCGGCGCCAAAGGACGGCGATCCGGTTCCCCCTGGCTGGCATCACCTGTACTTTGCTTTCCCGGGGTTGCCGCTGACTCGCGAGCTGGGGCGCGACGGCAGGAACATTAACGACTGGCCAGTGGACCCGTCGCTTCCGATGCGCATGTATGCCGGAAGTCGTGCCCGGTTTTATCGGCCATTGCTCGTCGGCGACAAAGCACGTTGCGTGTCTGAACTCGTTTCGGTAAACGTCAAGCAAGGACGTTCCGGAAAGCTGGTGATCAGCACGTATCGGCATACCATGTCGAATGCTGAAGGAATAACGACGATCGATGAATGGGATATGGTGGACCGCGAGGAACCAAAAGGTGACGGGAAGAATCCAGCTCCCGGACTAGCGGCACCCACCGATCCGGCGTGGGAGAAAATCCTCACTCCAACCAGCGTCATGCTGTTTCGGTTTTCCGCGGTTACTTTCAACGCGCACCGAATTCATTATGACCATCCTTATTCGACAAATGTGGAAGGCTATCCCGGGCTGCTGCTCCACGGTCCCTTTACGGCTACTTTGCTGAGCGACTTCGCCCGCGACAACTATCCGGGGGCCACGATGACCGGATTCGAGATGCGCGCCAAGCTGCCTATTTTTTCCGACCGGCCGCTCAGAATCATGGGCCGTCCGCGCGAGGGAGGAAAGGTGTGCGACCTCTGGGCGGTCACGCCCGAGAACACCGTAGGCATGGAGGCTTTCGCTACTTTTGCCTGAGGATCCATTCGTCTCTTTCGCCATTGCCCGTCTTTCAGGATTCGGGTAGATTGCTCTGTGATTACCTGGTAAACACGGGTCCGATCACCGCCAACAGCCCGAATCCGGACATGATATATATTGGGCGCGGTTCGGGACAGGTTCAAGCACCTGATCGCAGCGCGACAGCGAGCCGCCCTGCCTGCGGCGGCGAATTGACTTTCCTATTGCTCTCAGTAAGAGGTAACAAAAATGGCGGTAAAGCCCGAGGAAATGGTGGAAATTGCCAAGAAGTTTATTGGACTGGAAACACAACTGACTCCGTCAGATTATCCGGTTGAGTATGAGCCGATCAGACGCTGGTGCCAGATGGTTGACGACGATAATCCTCTCTTCATCAACCCCGCCTACGCCAAAAAAACCAAACATGGTGAGGTAGTCTGTCCCCCATTTGCATTATCGATATTTGGCGGACCAAGCCCTGGTTACTTTCCACCACCACCTCCGGCGGACAATGTTCTTTCGGGAATACCCACGACGCCGGGCTCCAGTGTCCTTTTTCTGGGTTCTGACTGGGAGTTTTACAAGACAGTGAAGGTCGGCGACCACCTGTCAGTAAAAAGCAGGCTCGCGGACTATTACCTAAAGGGTGTCCGTTTTGACCCTAAAGCAAGGTGGGTTCGCATCGAGAGGATCTACTATAACCAGAAGGGAGAGAAAGTTGCGGTCAACTCGATGCATCACGCTCTGCGCAGATCTCCCGAAGAAGTAAAAGAAGCCGGAGACGCCTAGTCTGTCAAACCAGGAAAGAAAATGACCCTAAGAAAACAGCTCTATTGGGACGACGTGGCAGAGGGACAGGAACTGCCCACGAGCTACACAATGCCGATAACCTGGACCACAATTGCCCATTCCGTCAGCGGCACGCGTGATTTCAACCTTCAGCATCACGACCCCGATTTTTGCCAGAAAATGGGATATGAGCATCCCTTTGTCATGCTGAATTTCTATCAAGGCTTATTGGGTCGCCTGATAAGTGACTGGATAGGAGAAGGTGGTTTTCTCAGCAAGTTCCATATGGAAATGAGAAAAATGAATATGCTTTATGACGTAATGACGATGAAAGGCAAAGTAACCAGGAAATATGTTCAAGGCCTTGACCACCTCGTGGACGTCGATATCTGGATTGAGAATGACAAGCAAGGCTTAACGAATCCCGGTAATTGCACGGTCGTTCTACCCATCAAAGACTGATAAGAAACAGAGAAACAAGGGGCTTCCCGAATGGAATATAAAAAAATAATAGTCGAAAGAGACGGTGGGGTCGTAGTAATCAAATTGAATAATCCGGAGCGCATGAATGCCGGGGACCCCGAAATGAACCGTGAAATACATGCGGAACTGGATCGGACAGAGGCCGACTCCGACTCACGAGTGATAGTACTCACCGGGGTAGGCAAGGCTTTCTCCGGCGGATATGACATGAACGTCATGAAAGCCGAGGGCCGTGAACCGCCTCAAACGGTACAGGAACATCCTTATTGGGCGAGGATCGACCCTTCCGCCAGACAGCCGCTGCGCTCATACGCACTGAGATTTCGACACTTTGACAGACCCATAATTGCCGCCGTTAACGGTTATGCCATAGGCGGATTGTGTCTGGCATGCGATATTAGAATAGCGTCCGAAAAGGCCAAGTTTTGCTTCATGTACACCAAGAGAGGACTATCGCCGGCTGAAGGAAGTTCATACCTGCTTCCGCATATCGTTGGCATCAGCAAGGCTCTTGAGCTTGCTTTTACCGGTGAAATGGTCGACGCGAAGGAGGCTGAACGTATTGGTCTCGTCAGCAAAGTGGTGCCTCACGAAGAACTGATGCCTGTAACAATGGAATTGGCGCACAGGATAGCCAAGAATCCGCCGATCGCAATCGGACTTACGAAGTACGTAATGTACAAGGCTCTTCAGATGAGCATTGAAGACAGCATGTCACTGCAAAACGTCGCCCACACCGCGTCAACTCTCACTGAAGATCATAAAGAAGGCATTCGGGCATATGTTGAGAAGCGGGAGCCCAAATTTCAAG
>MGYT01000155.1:41424-45334 GCA_001801865.1 Gammaproteobacteria bacterium RIFCSPLOWO2_02_FULL_61_13 | reverse complement strand
CGAGCGGCCAGGGATGCGGCGGCCTGTTTGATGTCGATCTCAAACCAATCCCGGCGTTTGCCACCCCCAACGGTGTGCGTATCAATGCCTTCGCCGGTCACTACCGCCATGGTGAAATCGGATGGCTTGGTGCGCTTGCCGTGGGCGAGGTAGATCCTGGTCTCCGCGATCCCGGAACTGGCGTTGGCGCGCTCCTGGAATTTGTCCGGCAGGCGCCGATACTCACCGATGATCATGTTCAATTTTCCGTTGGCGAAAAAGGCCCTACCGGAGGTGTAGGACAGTTCCCGCATGACACTCAGGAAGCCCTTGTCCGAGCGCGCCAGTGCAAAAATGATGTCCTGCCCCGGCGTTGCCTTGCTCAGTCCGAGTGAAATGTACTGGCCCAGCAAGCGCGCCTGTTCAGTGGAAAATACCTTCTGCGCCTCGTTGGGTTTGAACCAGTTCTTCTCCCACACCTGGATGATGCTCAATGCATCCCCAATGGCGGGTCCATCCAGCGTCGCCGGATGTTGATTCGGCACCGCGCCGGAATCCTGCTCCGCCAGACGAATGTAGGCATTCAGACCGGACTTGTACAAATCCTCTTCGTCCGCATGGGACACGACGGCGACCGTAAAAAATGCCAGACCGATCCACGCTTTCAATGTTTGCAGGAATAATTTGCTCATAGGCTTCAGGAATTTGGTGTCCAGGATGGGATTAAACGGAGTGCCAGTATAATGTGACCGGGGGAACCTACACACAGTTCAACTACATCGCCGCGTGTGTGCTCCTGCACACGCGGCATACAGTACGTCCCTGTACATAAAAAAGAAAGGCGCACCGACTGGTGCGCCTTTCAGTGTCAAAGTTACGTCTGCTGCGAGTAACTTACCAGAGGACGAATGCGCCCACTGAGAAGCTCTCTGCATCATTACCCAGGAAATCCGAGTTGTGTTCGTTGTACTCGGCAATCACTTTCAGCCAGGAGTTGACGTCATGATAAACGCCCACGGTCCACAGCTCGTTGTCCACGTCCGGCGCACCTGCGGCGTTGTCGTCCTGAGCCGAGTAACCCCAACTGAGACCCACCTTGGTCTTGCCGTTGAAGGTGTAGCTGCCCTGGATGTAACCGCCATCATTGTCGGCCTCATCGCAGTTGGTCGTGCTGCAAGCCCATGCGTCACCACCACCCAGAGCAAACAATAATGCCCCGAGCGCTTCGCCGTCATAGTAGCTGCCGACCACGTTGAAACCACCAAATTTGATATCGACGCCGACATTCCAGCCGAAGGACTCGATGTCTCCCGTGGCGCCAGGAATTGCGGGTGTGCCTGGAATGCCCGTTACGGCGCCCGTCACCGGATCAATGACAAAGCTATCCGGGATGGCCGCAATACCGGGGCTGGAGGTGATCTCCTGTTCCTGCCACAGCAGACCGAACCACGCATTAAAACTGCCGCCTTCAAAAGCGTAGGTGTAGGACGCTTCTGACTGGAACTGCGGGGTATCGGTTTCGGACGGGCTGGCTCCCTCTTGCGGATCGAAAATACCGACCTCAAGGTTGAATCCATTGATGTCCGGGGTCTTGTAGGTGAAGCGCGTGCGGAAATCCGGATAAACGTAGCCGAAACCGATTCGGCCCAGCCCCGTGCCACCGCCGTCAGGACCCGCCAAGGCGCCCATGCCGAACAGCGTCATGTCCTTCAGGATCGACTGGCGTTGGAACAATGACAATGTGCGACCAGCACTGATGGTGCCGAAATCGCCGCTGACATTGAAGAACACTTCACGCATGTCGATCTCAGCGCCACCCTTGTTCAGACGCTTGTTCTTGGCACCAGAGGAGTCCGGGGCAAACGTAATCTGCGCCGTTCCTTTCAGGCCACCAATCTCAGGGCTCTTTGCCGTCAGCGTGTGGAATGCAGGAAGCAGGCCCTCATTCAAGTGGGAACTGTCTTCGCTGCCGCCGCCGGCAAATTCAAAATCGCTCTGGGTATAAAACAGGTTTACAAACCCGCCGTAACTGACTTCCCAGCCGTTGTCACCGCCGAGCACGATTGCGGCATTGGCCGGGGCGCTCAAGGCGCCTGCCAATGCTGCGGTGCCGATGGCGGCTGCCAGCTTGGTTCTTTTGAGTAGCATCATCATTTCCTCCTAACCGTTAAGATAAAACTTAAGCTCTAGAGTTTAAGTTCGACCTCCTCAGCCCATCGTCTCCCCTATCAAATTCCTTTGTTCGGCGAGTACCCCTAAGGCACCAGAAGCAGAATCCCGAGCCATTGCAGCGCACAGGTGAGGCGAAAATTACTACATATTCAAAGGGTCTGCAATGGTTCGGCACAAATTTGCAACACACGATTGCATTTAACCTCATGCGATGTTTTTTTACAACAAGGACGAGGCCAGCCGCAATTCAACTTGAACAAGCGTGTTTCGCAGGGGCGGCAAGGTTCCAGAAACCACGTCGCAAACCACCTGCACTACTCTGTTTCCCATGCATATTTCTTTGCCGCCGCCAACCGATAGCACCCTTCCCGGTCACCATTAGCTGGTTTCGGCCTGCGGCAATTGACTACTCCCGCGCGCCTATTTCCGCTTCCCAGACACCCGAAGCTCCCATTGGGCGGCGTCCTCAAAGCTTTGCACCACAAAATAATAGCTGCGCCAGAATCCTCGATTTACGCACGATTGGCCCGCCGAGGACCAGGGCAAGAACATGGGAAAAGGCGACATTTTTGAGTTCTGCGTCAATGCCTGTCGGTCTGGTTGGCGGCACCAAGGGACGTGGGCGCCGGTTTTGGCCCGCTGTAAGTCCGCCTTCCAAACAACCTGCCCTAATCGCACTACCCACCGCCACGGTGAAAGGTGGCATCAAAACGGCGGAGAAATGCGGTCCACTCCTGGTCACCGAATCCCACCGACTTCAGCGTCATGATTATGGAGGGCAGACTGAGTGCCCCGATTTGAATCAAACGCTGCTCCGATAACTCGATCATGACTCTGCGCATGCCCTGTGCCGCCTGGATGCGCAGGTTGGCATATGAATATGGCATGCCGCCCATTGCCAACGGCAGCAGGCGCAGAAAATCCGCATGGGAGATGGACATTTCCTTGACCAGTTGCCGCATGTCACATGCATCAGGAACCGTCAGTATTCAGCCACCCGCCACGGGCGGCCAGACCGCCAGCACATCCTCCTCCTGCAGCGCGCGTGAGTCGCGTTCGGATGCATTCAGGTAGACGCCATTCAGCAGCATCAGGTGTGCACGCTCCCGGGGCACATTGAAATGCTGCAACACCGTGTGTGCGGAAGCTCCCGGTTCAATCTCGGTGCTGATCGAATTGTCACGGGACCCGACCGGCAAGTAATCCCCGAGCCCCGCGTAGAGCTTAAATGTAATCCGCATGGGGAACGCCAGGAGAAGGAAACATAGATGTTGTATCAGTCTGTCATCCCGAGCGTAGCGAGGGATCTTTAGTTTTTTACAACAAGATTCCTCGCTACGCTCGGAATGACAAGTTCAGTCTGAGTCACGACTGAGGTGCAAGGGGAATCTATGCAAGCACGCCGGCGTTGTGTCCCACTGCCTGCGTGCAGCCCAGATATGCCTCCATGATTCGGGTCGGATCTTTCAGCAACCGTTGCTTCCACTTGCCAAGACGAACATGTGTCTGGATCAGTCCCCGCAATACGCCCACATGTTCCGTGAGACCCAGGGATTGCGCACCGACGAGCGTGTCATCAGCGAATTGCAGGCTCAGATACCGATAGCGCTCCGTGTCGTTCAATTCAACGCCCTCACCACCCTGGACCCCCATCCACGATCCATAAGATGTGGAAATTAATCCCATCGTATCCAGTACATTCATGTTCACGCTGCCCTGATGGCGGGCATTTCTGCCCGCCATGTTGGCTGCCGCGATC
>MGYT01000155.1:27209-41345 GCA_001801865.1 Gammaproteobacteria bacterium RIFCSPLOWO2_02_FULL_61_13 | reverse complement strand
GCCGCTGCCCTTGAGGAATGCCAGATTGGAACCCACGCCGGTTGCCGAAATGACTACATCCGCATCCAGCACCTTGCCATTATTCAGACGGACCTTGAGCCCGGCTCCTGACTTCTCAATGCTTTCCACGCGCGTGGAAGTATGGACACTGACGCCTTTTGATTCACACCACCTCTTGATCATGCCTCCGGCGGCCTGGTTCATCATGCGCGGCACCATGCGATCTCCCATCTCTATGACCGTCAGCTTCACGCCGCGCAACGCCAGGGACTCAAGGATGATGCAGCCGATGAATCCGGCTCCCATCAACACGACCCGGCTACCCTTGTTGGCGCGCGCCGCAATGTTGCGGCCATCCGCCAGTGTCCAGCAGGAGAAAATGCCGTCGAGGTCCATGCCGGGAATGGGCGGGCGAATGGGATGCGACCCGCTGGCGATCAGCAGCTTGTCGAACCGCAGTTCCTTGCCACCCTCAAGATTGAGTGCCTTTGCTGCGCAATCCACCGCCGTCACGCGCGCCTGAATGACTTCGATCCGATTGCGGGTGAAGTGGTCGGCCTGCTTGCGCAGGTAGGTGCCGGATTCCTTGACCCGGTCAATGAGGAAGTACGGCAAGGCCATGCGCGAATACGGGGGCTCCCGTTCCTCACCCACGAGTTTCACCGATGAACTGGGGTCCAGCTTGCGCAACGCCTCCGCCGCCACAACTCCGGCGGGGCCAGCCCCGATGATCACATGCTGCATGGAAGCGTTTCCGTTCCGTCCGGCGCGCCGTCAGCCCGCCAACCCGCTGGCATTGAGTCCGAGCCGCTTGCGCGTATCCTTGCTGGGGACGCCGTCCTTGGTCCAGCCTCGTATCTCGTAATATTTCGGCAGCATTTCGTGGAGATTGTTCACCATCCCCTTCGCCGGGCCGGTCTTCGCCGCTTCCTTCAGTAATCGGGGTGGCAACGTATCATCCTTGGCAGTGATACCCGCGGCGAGATTGAATTCCCGTTCCAGGTTCCAGATGCGCTCACCGGTTTCCAGCATTTTTTCTGTTGACCAGCCGCCTTCGCAAGCCGCATCTACCTGCGGCGCAATGTCCTCCATGGTCCAGGCAAAGGTCGTGAATACGCACAATCCCGTGGAGTCAACGGCCGCCGTGGCATCCTGAAACGCCTTGACCAGATCCGCCTTTCCCTCCGTGACCAGGGGATCGGTTTTCACCGGCACCCCCAAGACCTCTGATGCCACCGTATAGCCGCGCAAATGGCAGGCACCGCGATTCGAGGTCGCATAGGCCAGGCCCATACCCTGAATTCCGCGCGGGTCGTAGGCAGGAAATTCCTGGCCCTTGACCGTCATGGAAAGTTCCGGATGTCCGTATTTTTCGCACAGGCGCTTCGATCCCAGACCCAATTCAAGGCCAAATCCTTCCCCTTTGGCAGTGACCTCCGCGGCCCAGCTCAATGCCTCCGCGGAGCCGAATTTGAGCTCAACACCGCCCGTTTGCTTTTTGGTGATAACCCCCATTTCGTACAGTTCCATGGCTGCAGCCAATGTGGAACCAAAGGAAATCGGATCGTACCCGTCCTCGTTGCAAAGAAAATTCGCATAGGTGAGCGCATCCAGATCATCCACACCGATATCCGATCCCAGCGCCCAAGCCGCTTCATATTCAAGCCCGCCCGAGGCGCCCCAGTAATGGGGCTTATTGCTGATGGAGAAATGGCCGCGGTCTATGGTCGAGATGCGCCCGCAGGCGATGGTGCAGGCAAAGCAGCCGGCATTGGTGACCAGATTCGGCTTGCCGTCACTTTTCCGGGGCTCATGCATGGCCTCGCCTGAGATGTTGTTGGAGCCTTCAAATTGCACCTCGCGCATGTTGCGCGTGGGCATGGCGCCGATTTCATTGATGACGTTCATCATGACCTGGGTGCCATATTTGGGCAGCCCCTGCCCCGTCACCGCGTTGTCGGCCAGCACCTTCTTGCCCTTGTTGACCGCCGCCATGAACGCGGAAATGTCGCGCACATTGCCGACGCCGCGCGTCCCGCGAATGGCGACCGCCTTCAGATTCTTCGACGCCATCACGGTACCGACACCGGATCGGCCGGCGGCTCGATGGAGGTCATTGACCACGGCGGCATAAAGGCAACCCTTCTCAGCCGACCTGCCGACCACGGCGATGCGCAGCAGGGGATCCTGGTATTTCCTGTGGATCCATTCATCGGCATGCCAGCATGAAGTGCCCCAGATCTCGTCCGCGGGCACGAGTACTGCGGTCTCGTTTTCCAGGTACAAAAACACCGGCTTCGGCGCCTTGCCCTCAAAGATGATCATGTCCCAACCGGCCGACTTCATTTCAGCGCCGAGAAAGCCGCCGGAATTGGAACAGGCAACGCAACCAGTCAGCGGACTCTTGGTGACAATGGAATAGCGACCGCCGGTGGCGGCCATGGTCCCGGTCAGCGGACCCGTGGTCATGATAAGTTTGTTTTCGGGCCCGAGCGCGTCGCACTTCGGATCGATTTCTTCTGTCAGGTACTTGGTTGCCAGTCCCCGCTGGCCCAGATATTCACCGGCCCAATCCATCCTCAGTGGTTCACTGCTGATGCGCCCATTGCTGAGGTTGATGCGCAATACCTTTTTCGTCCAGGACATTGGTCTTCTCCTCCGCTCAGGCGCCAGCGCTCATGTTTGCAGATTTCGCGGCATGGCCGCGCATGCGCGCCAGGCCGGTGTGATCGGCATCCACATAGGTAATGGCGCCGGTGGGACAGGCCTTGGCACACTCCGGCGCGCCACCGCACAGATCGCACTTGTAGGCAATCTTGCTTGTTTGGTCGTAATTGACCGTGCCAAACGGACAGGCAATGGTGCATACCTTGCAGCCGACACAGACATCGGCCAGGACTTCCTTGGCGCCGGTCTTTTCGTTCAGCACAATGGCCTCCACCGGGCATGCATGCATACACCAGGCTTCCGAGCATTGTGTGCAGGTGTACGGAACAAACCGCCCCTCGTCATGAAAGGTGAATATCTTGATGCGGGATTTGGAAGGATTGAACACGCCATCAGCATGAAACGAGCAGGCCATCTCGCATTGCAGGCAGCCGGTGCATTTCTCCGGCTCGATCTGTAGCGCCTTCAGCATTGGTCACTCTCCATCGCTGTCCCGCTCAAGGGCGGGGAATCTAAAGCCAGGTTCGGGAAAATTTCCCATGGCACAACGCTTGCGGGAATGGGAAGATTCACCCATGTATGTTGCTGTTCGGTCTCTACATTACACAAATATGCAAATATGTACAGGTGATTCACCCCATCGCCGGAATTTGAAGTACGCCCAGCGGTCTAACGCCACGATCACAAACAATACGGGTCAATTTTCAATGCGGGTAAACATTAAAATCAGCCTTGCGATACTCATGTTATGGAGTGCGCTGCAGGGTGTTGCATTCGCCACCACCGAAATCCGACTCCTTTATATTGGCTCGGAGGATGATACGGCCTATATGGGCGCCCGCCAGGGGTTGAGTGAAGCCAATCTGCAAGGACAGTTTCTGGATCAGAAATACGTCGTTGACGTGCGCGCTCCAGGCGTGCTGCCCGCGGAGGCTTTTTCCGGCGTGGCCGCCATACTGGCGACGGTGAATGCAGATTTGTTGCCGGCACTGGCGGCATCGGCCACGGGTGTGCCGGTATTCAACTTGCAGGCGCAGGAGGATTCCCTGCGAACGGCATGTATTGCCAATGTGCTGCATGTGATCCCCAGCGAAGCGATGCTTCAGGATGCCGTGGCGCAGTGGCAAAAGGCCAACCCGGGCGCCCAGGTCACCGCGAGCGCGTGGCACGGCGATTTCATGAAGTATGCCGGCCGCGACTTGAACAAGCGGTTCCGGGCCGCGTCGGGGCAGGCAATGAATGATGCGTCCTGGGCGGGCTGGGCCGCGGTAAAGATGACCTCCGACACTGTCGCCCGGTTGAATGACGCCAGTCCGGCGGCAGTGCTGAAATTTCTCCGGCAACAACTCAAGTTCGACGGTCAGAAAGGGGCGGAGATGAGCTTTCGTGACAGCGGCCAGCTACGGCAGCCGTTGCTGCTCATCGAAAAGGGAAAAATCGCCGGCGAAGCGCCGGTGCGCGGTGTCGCCGACGCGGACGACCTGGACAGCCTGGGGAACAGTGATTGTTCAGGGCAAAAATGAAAACTGTCTGGGGCAGAGCCAATATCCGCCCCGGTAATTTCTCAAGGAGAACCCGCATGACACGTAACCTTATATACGGCCTGGCGCTGATGGCATTGCCGGCCCTGAGCCAGGCCACCGGTACCGGCCGGATTTTTGTCACCAATGAGGGTAGCGACAGTGTTTCCGTGATCAACGGTAAAACTCTTGAAGTCGAGCAGACACTGACAATCGGCAAGCGCCCACGTGGCATCGGTCTTTCACCGGATGGTCGCGAACTGTATGTCGCCGCCAGCGAGGACAACGCCATTGTGGTCGTGGACCCGGGGTCATTGAAGGTGCTGCGCACTTTTCCGGCCGGCTCCGACCCCGAGACCTTTGCCGTGCACCCGAATGGACACATTTATATATCCAATGAGGATGACGCGAAGGCCACGGTATTTGACCCGGCCAACGGCAACCAGATCGCCGAGATCCCGGTGGGCCTGGAACCAGAGGGCGTGGCCATCTCCCCGGACGGCAGCCGTGTCATTGTCACCAGCGAATCCACCAACATGCTGCATGTCATTCGCGTGCCGGAACATGACATCGTCGCCAATATTCTGGTCGGGGCGCGGCCGCGCGCAGCCGTTTTCACCCGGGACGGGACCATTGCCTATGCCACGTCCGAGATCAGCGGCGAGGTGAAAAAGGTGGACATGCGTGCGAACAAGATCATCGCCGTGGAAAAGATCGCGGACGAAAAGGCCAAGCCCAAGGATGTAATGTTGAGTGCGGACGAAAAAACCCTGTATGTGGCCGGCGGCAGGTCGGATGCGGTCATAGTACTGGACGCCGCCACACTCAAGATCAAGGCCACCATACCTGTCGGCAAGCGGGTTTGGGGGCTGGCGCGCAGCCGCGATGGCAGCCGGATTTTCAGCACCGATGGCGCCAGCAACAGTGTGTCCGCCATCGACACCGGGCGCAACGAAGTAATCAAGACCATCCCGGTCGGTGAACTCCCGTGGGGCATTGTCATCGACGATTGATTGCCGGCAATGGGGACTCGATCACGGTTCGATAATGTTGTGGCGAATCGCCAGCCGCGCCAGTTCTGCGGTTGTGCCCACACCAAGTTTCCCTTTTATCTGCGTGCTGTAATTTGCCACGGTCTTGTAGCTCAGGTGCAGCCGTTTGGCTATCTCGCTGGTATTTGATCCCTGGGCCAACAAGGTGCAGATCTCGAATTCCCGCGTGGACAATTGCGCAAACGGGCTGTCCTTGTCCCGGATCTTGCGGAATGCCAGTTCCTGCGCCAACCCCGGTTCAATATAAACCTTGCCGGAGGCAATGGCGCGCAATGCCTCGACCATGACCTCAGCGGCACTGCGTTTGCTGATGTATCCCCGGGCGCCGGCACTGATGGCTTGATCGATGAATACCGGATCGTCATGCATGCTGAACACCAGGATGCGCGCCTTGCGCTCCCTGGCAACGATGCGGCGAACTGCCTCCAGACCGCTGATCCCAGGCAGTGAAAGGTCCATGACCACCACATCAGGTTCGGTCTCCGTGAACAACCTGCAGGCGCTTTCACCGGTATCCGCCTCGGCAACAATTTCAATGCCGGCCTGCTCCAGCAGCATGCGGTATCCGGCCCTTACCACGGCGTGGTCATCCACCAGCAAGGCGCGGATCGAGGCCATCAGGCGGTTTCTGCACCGGTCGCGGCCGGCAAGGTGACCCGGATGCGCACACCGTGCCCCGGCGCCGAGGACAGCGCGCAGGTACCCCCCAGGGCCACGGCACGTTCGCGCATGCCCAACAGTCCAAGTCCCGGCCGCGCGGCTTCCGGCTCGAACCCGGCGCCATCGTCGACAATGGCCAGGTCGACATCATTTCCTTGGCCGACCCGCAAGTTCACATCGACTTTTTCCGCCGTTGCGTGACGCGCGACATTGGTCAATGCCTCCTGAATGATTCGAAACAGGTTGATTCCAACGACATCGGACAGCGCCTGCAAGTCGCCCGTTATCGTGAGCCGGCAAAAGCCCCCACCACCGGCGCTGTTCCAGCGGTCCACAAGATCCTGCAAAGCCGCTCCCAATCCCAGCACATCCAGCACCGGCGGCCGCAACCGCTGCATCAACTGCCGCGCAACGTCGTAGGTATGGTCCGCAACGCGGGCAATCTCACCCATGCTCACCCGCAACCGGGATGAATCAATGTCAGGCGCCGCCGCCGTGGCCACCGCCATGGCCTTGATCGCAGTCAGAGACTGGCCGAGTTCGTCATGCAGCTCGCGGGCCAATAGCCGCCGCTCCTGCTCCTGGATTTCCAAAGAGCGCTGACTAAGGCGCCGGTTCTCTTCCCGGGCCTGCAACAATACCTGGGCCATGTGATTGAACTTGTCGGAAATGCGGCCCAACTCCGTGGTCCGGTATGCCGGGAGCCGCAACTGGTAATCACCCTGTTCGATCCCCTGCAGTCCCGCCAGGATGGAATCGATGGGGGCCAGGTCACGGCCCAGGCGGAAATAGATAAGCCCCATCACCAGCCCGGCGAAAAGAAACATCATGTACAGCACGCCGCGCGTTTCGCGCCAGGCCTCCGCAATCTCATCCGCCGGGTCGGCGCGCAGTTCAATTTCGATTTGTGGCATCCCGGTCTGGGTCAGGATCCGCGGGGTAACCAGGTCCTGGGGCGAAACCAGACGGGCAAACCACGCCGGCGCCGAAATCTGACGCGGCACGGTCATGGAATCTGTCGCGAGTGATGCGGACGCACCATGCTGCCGGATGGTGATGCGCATATGCCGCGTGGAACCCATGGACGACAAACGATCCAGGAACTGGCGCGTACGCCACGGATCCCTGGCGGCGCCACCTCGCAGCAGTTCCGCCTCGAGCAGATCCAGGGTCAGGCGCGCGGTGGACTGCATCTCGTCCCTGACCGCGCGTCGCGCGTTGTCGACCACATACATCCCCGCCCCCATGCATACCAGGACAAACAGGGTCGAAATCATGATGGTCAGCCGCACGCGCAAACTCATAATCCGCATCCGCTTCGGCATCCGGCAACGCCGGAGCACCGGGTTATTATCAGATTCTGCCCTGCTCGGCGGCCTCAAAATCGATGATCATCTCGCGCGCCGTCTGATAACGACTGGCGGGGTCCTTGGCCAGCGCCCGATCGACGATTTGCTGGTAGCGGGACAGCGGCAACGGCAGGCGCGGGATCTCCGTATGCACATGCTGGTAGATCACTGCCGCCGGCGTGCTGGCGGTAAATGGCTTCTGCCCGGTCAGCAACTCGTAAAGAATGATACCGGCGCCGTACAGGTCAGAGCGGAAATCCACTGGCTTGCCTTCACCCTGCTCGGGGCTCATGTAATGCGGAGTGCCAAGGATCTGGCCGATGGTGGTCAGATCAGAGCCCCCTTGCATCTTCTTTGAGATGCCGAAATCCGCCAGTGCCATGGTGTCGTCACCGCGAAACATGATGTTGGCGGGCTTGAGGTCGCGATGCACGATGCCGATGCCGTGGATGGCCTCGAGTCCATGGGCAATGTAACTCATGTAGCTGAACGCAACGTCCGGCGTGAGCCGGCGTTCCATGCGCTGTTTAAGATCCCCGCGCGGGAAAAACTCCATGGCGATGAACCCGAATTTCCGCGTCAACCCGTACTCGTAAATCTTCACCACAAACGGGCTGTTCAGGCTGGCGATCATCTCCGCTTCCTGGATGAAGCGATCTATCAAGGTCGAATCGGTTACCGTGGTGAGGTCCAGCGTTTTCAGTACCAGCGACAGGCCGTCGGAACCACGCTCCGCAAGAAACACCTGGGACATGGCTCCCTGCCCGATCAGTCGCACGAACTTGTAATCCTGGCCCAAATCCTCGCGCGTCCCCTGCTCGCGCTCCTGCAGGATCCGGTGCACCAGCGCATCCGCCTTGCTCATGGTGGCCTGCTGGCGCGCCTGCTTCTCTTCAGAGTAATCGGCCGCCGCGAGGATCACCTCCTTCAGGCGATTCGGCGTCAGATCTTTTTTGTTGATGTATTCCGCCGCCCCCAGCTTGATCGCTTTCACGGCAACGTATTCGTCCCCTTCAGCCGTCAGGACGATAGTGGGGGGAAACCCCGGCGTGCGGCGAAAGTCCCGCAACCACTCCAGTCCGTCTTCATCGGTGCCAAGCTTGTAATCCAGCAGAAGTATGGCGAATTGGGACCAGTCAAAATCCGCGCCGGGGCGGCCGCGCGCCGGGTCATACTCCTCGATCTCCGCACCCTCGACCGAGCGGCCAATTTGCACGCGCAACAGGGCGCGGAAGTCGGCCGAGTCATCAATGATGAGGATCTTCATGGGTGGTTATAACGTTGAAATGGCATGGCGCTTTGGCGCCGATATTGACTCGATTGGAAGGCAGACAGTATAGCAGACGGATCAATCTGCCCCGGCCCGGGGTATGGACTCGCGGCGCGACCCGGGCGGCGAATCCGGGCTTGTAATCCGGACCTGGCTCCTTTACTTTCCCGCCGCAGATGTAACCGCCGGCAACGGCAAATTCTCGCGCCGGATTAGCTCAACTGGTAGAGCACCCGCCTTGTAAGCGGAAGGTTGTGGGTTCAAGTCCCGCATCCGGCACCAACGATTCACATAGTTCCGTGCCCTTCCTGGCAACCCGGCACTTGACCCTTGAACCCACAGGCATTGATTCAGTCGTGGGCTGACAGCCGCCCGCCAACATTACTCACCGCGTTTTTCAAAGGCGGCCTGCTGTCCGGCCGATGCCTCGTGCTGATGTTTTTCCTTCCATTCCGAATAGGGCATTCCATATATGATTTCGCGGGCCTGCTCGTAGTCCATTGCGATACCGCGATCTTCAGCGGCGGCCCGATACCACTTGGCCAGGCAATTCCGGCAAAAACCGGCGAGATTCATCAAGTCGATGTTCTGCACCTCGGCATGTTCACGCAGGTGCTGCACGAGCCGCTGAAACGCCGCAGCCTGAATTTCCGTCACGGTTGGCTGGTTCACAAAATCCTCCGTTGCTGAAAGCGTCTGGAGTAGATCCCTTCAGATGACTATTATACGCAGCGCACCCCACCCGCATAGCGCACCTTCCCTGCATGACAACACCGCAATTACATCGCCTGGTAATCGTCGGCGGCGGCGCCGGCGGTCTCGAACTGGCGACGCGGCTCGGCGATAGCCTGGGCCGGGCCGGACGCGCCGAGATCACGCTGGTCGATGCCAGCCTGACGCATACCTGGAAACCGCTGTTGCACGAGGTGGCGGCCGGCACGCTGAATTCACATGAGGGCGAGTTGAGCTATCTGGTCCAGGCGCGTGCCCACCATTTCCAGTTTCGACTCGGCCGGGTCACGCGCGTGGATCGCGCGGCGCGCATGGTGCATACGGACGCCACCCGTGACGACACCGGCGCTGAATTCGTCCCGGCGCGCAGTTTCCCCTACGACACGCTGATCATGGCCGTCGGCAGCATCGCCAATGATTTCGGCATTCCCGGCGTCAAGGAGCATTGCCATTTCCTGGATCAGCGCTGGCAAGCGGACCGGTTTCAACAGCATTTGCTGCGCACGTTTTACACCGCTGTCACACAGACTGCGCCGCTGCGCCCAGGCCAGTTGCGGATAGCCATTGCCGGCGGCGGCGCCACCGGCGTGGAATTGGCAGCCGAACTCCACCACAGTGCGCAAGAGTTGATCGGGTACCTGTTTGCGGGATTCAACGTCGACCAGCATATAAAGATCACCATAATTGACGCGGCGGACCGTATTCTTCCCGGCCTGCCCGCAAAGCTCTCGGCACAGGTCGCGGAGGAACTGCGGCGTCTGGGAATCGATATTCTCACCGGCGAGCGGATCGCCCAGGCGCGGCCGGACGGCTTCCTGACCGCCGACGGCAAGGTCATCCCGGCTGAGACCCTGGTCTGGGCCGCCGGTATCAAGGCCCCGGATTTTCTGGCGCGCATCGAAGGTATCGAGTGCAACCGTGGCAACCAGTTGCTGGTGCTGCCGACGCTGCAGTCCACCCGTGACAAGGACATTTTTGCCTTTGGCGATTGCGCGGAGTGCCCGCTACCGGACGGAACCGGCATGGTGCCACCGCGGGCCCAAGCAGCACATCAGCAGGCGTCGATGCTGGTAAAGAGCATGCGCCGCAGATTGGAGGGACACAGCCTCCCCGACTACCACTATGTGGATTACGGTTCGCTGATCAATATGAGCCGTTACTCCACCGTTGGCAGCTTGATGGGGAATCTGGCCCGTTATTGGTCGCCGCGGCTGTTCGTGGAGGGGGTGCTCGCGCGGGCGGTGTATCTGTCACTTTACAAAATGCACCTGTTGGCGCTGCATGGTGTGCTGCATGTCGCACTGACCACACTGGCCAATCTGTTGACGCGGCGCACCCGGCCGCGCCTGAAGCTGCATTAGAGACCGTATTTTTTCATGCGGTAGCGCAAGGCCATGCGCGTAATGCCGAGCTCGCGGGCGGCACGGGAAACATTGCCTTCACAGCGGCCCAGGGCCTGCTGGATCAAAGCCAGTTCGGCTGCATCCAGCGTCATACCGGCATCCAGCGTCTGCGGCGTATCCCCCGTCATGGCACCCGCCCTGGGGATGGCATCGCCGCCCAACTCCGTCCCGCCCGACAGCAGCACGGCACGCTCGATCATGTGCTTCAGTTCGCGCACATTGCCTGGCCATGGGTATTCACTGATGGCACGCTCCGCGGCAGCGGAAATCCCCGGTACCGGCAGGCCATAACGCTTGGCCGTCTGCGCCGCGAAATGGCGGGCCAGCGCCAGCACATCCGCGCCGCGCTCGCGCAACGGTGGGACGAGTATGGAGATGACATTGAGCCGGTAAAACAGGTCGGCGCGAAACTCGCCGCGCGCCAGCAGCGCCTGGATATCACGATTGGTGGCGGCAATGAACCATGCCCGCGCCGCGCGTTCCTGTGTCGTCCCGACCCGGCGGACCGTGCGCCGCTCCAGCACCGCCAGCAGCTTGGCCTGCAGGTCCAGCGGCACCTCTCCAATCTCGTCCATGAACAACACGCCGTCTTCCGCCGCTTCAATCAATCCGGTACGCGACACGTGCGCGCTGGTGAAGGCCCCTTTTTCATGGCCGAACAGCTCGGCCTCAATCAAATCCTTGGGCAGGCTGGCGCAGTCAACGTGCACGAAAGGTTTGTCCCGGCGCGCGCTGAGCGCATGCAGCAGCCTTGCAATCACATCTTTGCCAGTCCCGGTTTCGCCGAGAATCAGCACCGTCGGCGGCAGTGCCGCCGGGTTGTTACCCAATTGGGCAACCTTGCGAACCTGCGCCCGCACCGCCTCGACGGCCGCGCAGGTGCCAAGAAAGTCCACGCCCCCCGCCTGATGCTGGTGGCGCTTGGACGCATTCACCACTTGCTGCTCCAACTCCCCGCGATCCAGCACCTTGCGCACGTTGAGCAGCAATTCCTCCAGGTCCACCGGTTTCTTCAGGTAATCAGTCGCGCCGCGTTTCATCGCCGAGACGGCGTCATCTACTTCTCCATAGGCGGACATCACCAGCACGACGGTATCGGCCGCAGGATTGGATTTGATCTCGGTCAGAAAATCCAGGCCGGAACCGTCCGGCAGGCGCATATCCAGCAGTACCAGATCCGGGCTCAATTCTCGGAAACGCTGGCGCGCCGATGCAAGGTTCGGGCATATCTCGCTGTTGTAACCCTCGCGCTGCAGGCGTTTCTGCACGGAACGGGCAAAGACGGTTTCATCCTCGACTATCAATACACGCTTGGCGAGCATGGGAATTTGTGCGCTCAATTCCCCGGAAGTGTTATTTGAATTCATCCTGCACCTCCTGCCCTGCGACGGCGGGAATATGAATGGCCACGTCGGTGCCACCGCCGGCAACGGCGATGAACTCCAGGTCCCAGCCATGGCTGTGGCAAATCTTGAAGGCAACAGGTAGTCCCAGGCCGGTCCCAAAGCGCTTGGTGGATGGACCGGGCTCCAGGCTGCCGGGTTGCGGGCTGAATGGAATCCCCGGTCCGGCATCAATAATGTGCACGGAAAATGCGCCGGCAGATGCCTCGAATCGTACGCGCAACGCGGCAGCATGGGGCGAGGCATCCGCCGCATTGGCTATTAATCCGGCCAACGCCTGCTCCATCAAGTCCGGGTCCACCTGCACTTTTTGATCCGCCTCCCAGTTTTCCCTTACTACCAGCAGGCCCTTTTCCTGCATCCTGGCATTGCTGGCCGCGAGCGCGGCTGCCATCAGTTCCGCCATCCGTACCGCGCGCAGGTTGGGTTTCAATGGGTGCAGATAGGACACCAGGGCATTCACCCAGCGTCCGAGGCGATCAATGGTCGTTATGATGGCCTCGCGCCCCTCCCGGATATCCTCCCGGGTTGCATGGTCATCCAGCATCTGGGCTGCGGCGCGTACGCTGGCAAGGGGATTGCGAATATTGTGGGCGATGACCGGCACCAGGGCACCGAGCGCCACCTGCCGCTCGTGTTCAACCAGGGCATCACGGCTGCGCGCCAAGTCCCCCGCCATGCGATTGATGGATTCTGCAATCTCGGACACTTCAGCCACACCACCGGCGGGGATACGATGCTCAAGGTGCCCGCCGCTGATTATCAGCGCCCCCTCCTTCACAGTCGCCATGGGCCGCACAAAATCCGCGCGCAGAATGCGCGAAGTAATCACCACCAGTAGCACCGCAACCAGAAAGACCACCGGGATGCCGACGGGCGCATAACGTGTCCAGACTTGCATCGTTTCCTGCAATTCCCCGTGGCGCTGATCCAAAATTGCCTTGAAGGAAGCATAGGGGCCGTCGAACCGATTAACCATATGATCGGCAAAGCGCGGATCCAGGATGCGAACACTGACCGCGCCATCCACGGTCACCGCTGCGGCAAAGATCCGGTTCATGTCCTGTTGGATCTCCCGATAGGACTGCTGCATGTTCTGGATTGCCTGGTCCTCCTCCAGGGAACCCGAGCTTTGCCGCAACTGGTTGAACAGTTGATTGATTCGCCGATACATCAACTGCGCCCTGGGTTCATCCAGCAACCGGGCCCGGAAGACCTCCTGGATTTGCAGTAACAACTCACTGCGCACCTGTTCATTGAGAAAAATCAGATTGGTGACACGCGCAGATTCGGCCGAGGTTTGTTGCCAAAAGTACGTGGACAACCCGCTTAAAGCCCCGGTCACGGCCACCAAAAGGAGAAACGCAGCCTCATGAAAACGCAGCAGACTGAGCAGGGAACGCCGGGGGGATACCGCCATGGATCGAGTATACGGGAACGGGGGTGGTTCAAATAGACCACTTCCGGACGGATAGATTGAGTGGTGCAGCCAAGTCTGGCGGTTTTATTCAACTGGGAAAAGCTTTGGGTACCGTCCACATTATTTCAATAATATTTTGATTTTATTAGTTTTATTCAGAATGTAGGGTAGGCGTTTGTCAAACTGGCACGACATTCGCAGGAATCATCGCGCCGGGAAACCGGTGCCCGGGCAAACCGGGTTCAAACGGATGGTTCCGATATCAGATGCACCAGAGGAGATTCAAAATGAAGTGGGAAACCCCTGAGTACAACAACATCCGCTTCGGCTTCGAAGTCACGATGTACATCAACAACAAGTAATACCGTTTTGGCCCGCAGTTCGGGCCAGGACAGGATCAGGGGCCTAACCATGGCCCCTTTTCTTTTTCCGCCTGACGCAGCCATCGCTTGTCAGTCACGCCCGGGAAGTATCCTCCGCAGCACATTCACATGCCGGCCCGAGAGATGCGCCAGACCGCCGGCAATATGCACCCCGATCAGTATCGCCAGGACCACTGAACAAAACTCGTGCACCCCGGTAAACAGCTCGTTTAGCACCGGATCCTTTTCCGCCCATTGTGGCAAGGGCAAGCCCCAGAATCGGGTCGGGTAACCGGCG
>MGYT01000155.1:17249-27200 GCA_001801865.1 Gammaproteobacteria bacterium RIFCSPLOWO2_02_FULL_61_13 | reverse complement strand
CATGAACACGTAAAGCAGCCGGTGGACCAGAATGGACAGGCGACGCTGCCACTCAGTCAGGCCATCCGCCGGCGCCGGGCCCGGCATTCGCAGGCGCCAGCCGATACGCAATATCAGCAGTGCGGCTACTGTGAGGCCAATGGATTTATGTAATGCAAAGAAATATGTGCGCTCGGCGCTGCCTTTGGGCAGGTCGACCATATACCAGCCCAACAGGAACAGGACTAGAATGAGCGCAGCCATGACCCAATGCAGAAATACGGTCACCAGGTCATACCTGGCCCGGTGCATCAAATCAGCTGTGGCTGGGGGCATCGGCAGGCGGCAATTAACGGCGGGGAACCGGGCGATACTGTGAAGCAGAAGCGCGACGATTGCAATTTGCCCCATTTGCGCAGCTGGCGGCGGTTCTGCGCCGCAGCCGTCGCAACATTTCTTGCCTGTGCGGTGCTGCCGGAAGTGCCGGCCGCGGCCGCCGCCGAATCCATGCCGCGCTACGAATTGGAAATCTCGAAATCCCGCAATGAATTGGTTATCAAGGACGGCGATGCAATCATCAAACGCTACCACGCAGCCTTTGGTCGCGGCGGCAAGGGCGCCAAACGTCGGCGCGGGGATGACATGACTCCCGTGGGTGCATACCGGATTACGGAATTCAAGGCCGACAGCCGTTTCCATTTCTTCATGCTGCTTGATTATCCGAATCTGGTGGACGGCTGGCATGGATATCGGAATCGCACCATCGATGCGTCCCAGTTCAAGGCCATCGCCACGGCGTACCGTGCCGGGTCAGCGCCGCCCCAGAACACGGAATTGGGCGGCTATATTGGCATTCACGGCATCGGCGAGGTTTCACCCAAGAAGTTGGACATCCATCGCAGCCAGAACTGGACGCGCGGCTGCATCGCCCTCCGCAATGAGGAAGTCAACGAACTGCGTGACTACGTGACCCGCGGAACGCGCGTTATCATCCGCGAATGAACCTGGGTACCGCCAGCCGTGTGCCGGCTGTGTTGGCAGCTACCGCCTGTGTTTGTCTTGTGGCCATGCCTGCTGCCCAATGCGAAACGGCGCAGTTCCCGTATGCGCAGCAGATTTATGAGCGCACCACCCGCAAGCCGGTGGCGGAAGTTGTTGAGGACGTGGAGTTTGCCGTCAGCGAACGCAACTTTCGTATCACCAGTCAGTTGCACGTGGGACGCGGTATACGAGAAAGCGACAAGATCGAGTTTCCGGATTACGAAGTGATCCTGTTTTGCAATCTGGGTCTGGCCAGAAAGATGCTGGAACTGGACCCCGGCTATATAAATTACTGCCCGGGGCGCATTACCGTGCGCCGCGGCGGGGATACAACGCATATTGCCACGATCCTGCTGCCGGACAATGCGGGGCAGGATAACGCGCTGGCGGCGCTGGTCCGGGACACCAATGCACAATTGCGGGCAATAGTCGATTTCGGCACGGAACACTGGGCCCCCCGGGATCCCTGAACCATGTTCACAGAAAACACTTTCATGACCGGAGACATTTGAAATGTTGAATCTTGGTTACGCGGGCCTGACGGTCGCATACGGTTTTGTCGCGCTGCTGCTGTTGGGTGTCATTCTTTATTCGCGCTGGGGCTGGCCCGTGAAGGCAGCAGGTGCGGTCACGGCCGCAGCATTTTGCCTGATCTCCTATGCCTCCATACCGGATTTGCTGGGCTGGCCCATTGCGCAAAACCCGCCGCACAAGTTCCGGCTGCATGCGGTGTATGTCCAGCAACCGGATAAACTCAGCAAAAGCAAAGGCGCGATCAACCTCTGGCTCACCGACGCAAAGGATATGGCAAAGGGTGGCGTGCCGCGGGCATTCCAATTTCCCTACACCGCCCCCCTGCATGAAGTAGTCATTAACGCCACATCCAGGATGAACAAGGGTGTGCCGCAGATGGGTGAATTCACGAATGCACACTCAACCGCTGTGGCTGGCCTGCATGACCCGGCCAGTGGCGGGGCAACTACGGCCCCTCTGACATTCTTTGATATTCCGGACCCGTTATTCCCGGATAAATAGGGACCCCTGTGCCGCGAACCGCTCTCGCCCTTCTAATACTTGTATTCCTGCCTGCCGCCACGGCCTGGGACGGAGCGGCCGGAGAAGTGTACCTGCGCTGCGATCAGCCGGATCTGCAAATCTTGCGCTGCGATTACCGCAGCCTGACCGGGGTGGAGGCAACCCTGGCGTTGCACACCGCCGGCGGAAGTGTTCCACCCAGGGAACGCACTGCATTCCCATGGCCGGAAGCGAAGACCGCGCTGCTGTTCCTGTTGGACACCAGCGACCCGGGACGAGCCGCGATCGTGGAGCAAAATATCCGGCAAGTGGCGTCGCTTGCACAGGCCGCACGCCCACACTACAGGCTTGGACTCGCCCGCTTCGACAAGGAACTGGAGGTCCTGGCGCCATTGGGCAGCCCGGCCGGTGTCGTCGCGTCTGCAGCCCAGCGGCTGCGCGCCATCGGCATGACGACCGAGTTGTATCGGAATTTGCAGCAAGCCGTGGATCTATTGGTTGCCACGGAGGCGGAACGGCGTTTTATCGTCGTGTTTTCCGACGGGCAAGCCGAGGATACGGCCTATTACCACGAAGATGTAGTGGGTGCGGCCCGTCGCGGGGGTATCAGCATCGTGAGTCTGGGATTCCCCCGATCCGTGGCACGTTCGGTGGCATTACAAAGCCTGCGCAGGCTGAGTCACGAGACCGGGGGGGTGTATCTGGAGGCCGGCCTGAACGGCACGCTTCCCGATGGATTTGAGCGGCAGATACTGGCCAGCACCGACAGCGGCGGGCGCGTTACCTTTGCCCTGCCCGGCCCGGGCGCTGACGAACAGGCCCCGGTTGCCAAACTTGTCGTGCGCACAGCAACGCGCGAATCCCGGGTGGAGATCCCGCTCCGGCTGCCCCCGCCACCCAGGGTCTCTGCCCCGCCGACGGCCGCAGCGACACCGGCGTCACCTGCGATCGCACCAGTCCCGGTAACACCGTTGCCAGGACGCAGTGGTGATCGCTGGCTCTGGTACGCTGTGCCTGCGGCGCTGACCATCCTGATTTTGCTGGCGCTGATGACACTTTACCTGCTGTTCCGGCGCCCGGGAAAATCACCGGACGCACGGCATTCCGCCGCGCCGGAATTGAAACCGTTCGCCTACCTGATCTCGCAAACCTCCCATCCCAAGCGCTACGCCATCACCAGCGCCATCTGGCGAATTGGACGAAGCCGTGAGAACGAAATGGCGCTGGATGACGTCTCCATCTCAAGACGCCACGCCGAAATCCAGCGCGGTGCGGATGGCGCGTTCACTCTCCTTGATCGTGGTTCGCGCAACGGAACGTTTATCAATGGGCAACAGGTGAAGAAACGCACCCTGCAGGAAGGCGACATGATTGAGGTCGGGGATGTTGTCCTCAGATTTACCGAGAGCGGCGCAGACGAGCAGTTGCAGGAACAAACCGCAATCCAGCATACGCGCCAACCGCGCAGCGGATAGCCCAGGCTCAATCGCCGGCACAAACGGCGTTATCGTGCCAGGTGATCTCCCAGCCGGGCTCCGAATCCGACGCCGCCATGGTCGCCTCCAGCCACAGGTCGGCTGCGGCAACCAGGCGATCCCCAAGAAACAGCAATGGCAGGCGGCCGCGCAGCCAGGGCGGTATACGCGCCTGATGCAGGAGTTTTTTCAACCTGCGGTGATGCCGGTCGGCCACGGGCAGAATTGCCTCGCCGCCGCGTCGAAAGCGGACCTCGATATTGTCACCCGTCAGGGCAGACTGGCGCAGACCGCGGCCGGCAACGGGTCGTGCGCTCAACCTGCCGTGGGCAAGATTGCAGGGCTCGCGCAGGCACCATGACACGCGATCCCGCGTATCCCGCGGCGGCAACGGCGATCCGGCCCATAGTTCATTGGCAAAACGGCGCACCTCGGCGCCCGGCCAGGCCACCCTCGGCGAGGCATCCGGTCGCGACGCAAACAATTGCTGCCGCATTTCGCCAACGTGACTTCGTGCCGGGGCAGGCAATGACAATGATGCCAACCAGTGCCGGAGGACATTCGCCTGCCGCGGCCAGGATATGGCGGCGAGACCGGCAAGTCGCAAACGGTTCGGCGCATCGCCACGGCAGGCAGCCAGGTCCTGCGCTGCGATTTCGCCCAGTACAGCGTTCGCCTCGGCCTGCAATTCCGCTGCCCTGCTGAAGGTCGCACCCGCGCCGGGCCAGCGCGTTCGCAGGAGCGGGAGTAATTCCAGGCGCACGAAATTTCTATCCGGGCGTCCGTCGGCATTGCTGGGGTCTTCCAGCCACTGCAATTGATGCCGGGCGGCATATGCCTCAATCTCTCCTCTGCGCCACGCGAGCAAGGGCCGACCATGGCCACCGGCACCGAATGGCCGCCACGCCTGCATCCCGGCCAGGCCGGCAGGACCGGCACCACGGCAGAGCTGCAGTACCAGGGTCTCCACCTGGTCATCCTGATGGTGGGCGGTGAGCAAAAGTTCGCCCGGCGCCAGCAATCTTTCCAGCAGCCCGTAGCGCAATGTCCGCGCCCACTCTTCCGGGCTGTGACCCCGAACCGGCCGGGCATCCACGCGATAGGAGGCGTATTCAACACCCCATGCCTGGCAGACAGTCTGGCAGTGTCGATCCCAGGAATGACTGCGATCATGCAGGCCGTGATTGACATGAATCGCAGATATCGGACCGGGCAGTTCCGACTGCACCCGCACCAGCAAATGGAGTAATACCGTCGAGTCGATGCCGCCACTGAATGCTACGCGGCAGGCCGTGGCGTGCGGCCAGGACCGGATCAATTCCAGTAAGGCTTTTCCACCGGAGTCACGCATGAGCATCAGAACCGGATCCCTTCGCGCAGGCGATGGCACGCGCCGGGCGCGCCAGCGGCGCAAGCTACTGGAAAAAACCGAACGAACGCAGGCGACCCTGGCGTTGCGCCAACAATGCCGATTCATCCAGGCGCCGCAGTTCCTGCAATTGTGCCCGGATTTCCGCCCCTACCGTGACAGCCGCCTGTTCAGGATCACGATGCGCACCGCCCATTGGCTCTTTGATCACGCGATTCGCCACTCCCAGCTCCAGCAGTCGCCGGGCGGTGATACCCATGGCCTCCGCCGCCTCCGCCGCCTTGCTGGAACTCTTCCACAGGATGGACGCACAGCCTTCCGGAGAAATGACCGAATAGGTGCTGTACTCGAGCATGATGACCCGATCGGCGACGCCTATGGCCAGCGCACCGCCCGACCCACCTTCCCCGATCACGGTGGAGATGATCGGGACCCGTAATTGCGACATGACTTCGAGGTTGCGTGCTATGGCCTCGCTTTGGCCGCGCTCCTCGGCATCAATACCAGGATACGCGCCGGGCGTATCGATAAACGTCAGCAGCGGCAATCTGAATCGATCGGCCAGCTGCATCACGCGCAAGGCCTTTCGATATCCTTCTGGCCTGGGCATGCCGTAGTTGCGGTGCAGCCGTTCCTTCACGTCCCTGCCCTTTTGATGCCCGATGATCGCAACCGGGGCCTGATCGAAGCGCGCGATACCCGAGACGATGGCCGGGTCATCGGCAAATGCACGGTCACCGTGCAGCTCTTCAAAGTCGGTGAACAGGCGCGCAATGTAGTCAAGCGTATAGGGGCGTTGCGGATGCCGGGCGACCTGGGCGATCTGCCAGGCATTAAGCGAAAGAAATATGGCCTGGGTCAATTCACGTGCACGCTGTTCCAGATGCCCAACTTCGACGCTGACATTCGCATCAGCGTCATCGCCCAGATACCGCAGCTCGTCGATCCTGGCCTCCAGTTCCACCAGAGGCTGTTCAAATTCAAGGTAAGTGCGCGCCACGGGCATCTGTATCCTGTCAGCAAGGTATCAGGCTGTCGCACCGCGCGGATACTGCACCCGGACGTTGTCCTCACCGAGCATCACGGTCAGGGAATCCAGCAGGCGATCCGTCAATGTGACCCGCCACTGGTTGCCCAGCGTCAGGGTCACGGTGGCAGACTGGTTATTATATTCGATCACAACCGGCGCCGGACCGGGGCGATGCGGCGCCAGGACCTGCTGCAACTCCGCCACCAGCCCGTTGCCGGACAGGTCCTGCCCGACCCGCAGCTTGAGACGCGCACCCCGCGTCCGCTCCTGGTCAAGCGTGTAAATTTCCCGCGCAATAATTGCGCAGCCTGACTGGTAGTAATCATCCTCAACCACCTCCCCGCGAATGATGACCAACTGATCCGCAATGATCACGTTGTAGTATCGCTGGTAGACCTCCGAATACAACCGCACGTGCGCCCGCGCAGTGCGATCATCGATTTGAAAGTCCGCCATTTTGCCGCGATTCCCCGACCGCACGCGCAATGAGTCGATATAGCCCGCAACGGTCACGTTGCCGGGGCGCAATTCGCGCAGCGGCCGGGTAACGATTCCCTGCAGTTCCACCTCGTAGCGCTGGATCGGATGCCCCTTCAGATAGAAGCCCAGCGTGTCCTTTTCCGCGTCCAGGCGCTGCTTCTCATTCCACGGCTCGGCATGCACAAAACGCGCGTCAGCGCCGGCAACGTCATCCGGCGGCGGAGCAACAGCCAGCTGCAGTCCGAACATGTCGTTCTGCCCGGTGTCCGAATTCGCAACACACTGCCCGGCAAACTGCAACGCCTTGTCGAGCGTGGCCAGCATTGTGCTTCGCCCCGGGCCCAGACCATCCGCCGCACCGCAACGGATCAACGCCTCCAATACGCGTTTGTTGGCGCGGCGCAGGTCGACGCGGCGGGCCAAATCGAACAGGTCCGTGAACGGGCCGGCGCCTTCGCGTGCCGAGACAATACTGTCGATGGCAGACGCCCCCACCCCCTTGATCGCCCCCAGGCCGAAGCGGATGGTCTTTACATTCACCACCTGGAATTTGCGCACGCTGTCATTGACACCCGGCGGCAACAATTCCATTCCCATGCGGCCGACTTCATGGCGCAAGGTGACAATCTTGTCGGTGTTATCCATATCCGCTGACAGTACCGCGGCCATGAATGCCGCCGGATAATGGGCCTTCAGCCATGCGGTCTGGTAGGCCAGCAGTGCATACGCCGCGGAATGGGATTTGTTGAAACCATATCCGGCAAATTTTTCCATCAAGTCAAAAATATGCGTGGCCAGCGCCTCCGGCACCTCGCGCTCCCTGGCGCCGGCAGTGAAGATGGATCGTTGCTTGGCCATCTCTTCCGGTTTTTTCTTGCCCATGGCGCGCCGCAACAGGTCGGCGGCTCCCAGTGTGTAGCCGGCCAGCACCTGGGCAATCTGCATGACCTGTTCCTGATACAGGATAACGCCATAGGTGGGCGCAAGGATGCCGCGCAACGCCTGATGGAAATATTCCACGCGCGCCTTGCCGTGCTTTCGATCCACGAAATCATCCACCATGCCGGACTGCAGCGGTCCCGGCCGGAACAGCGCCACCAGCGCCACCAGGTCGTCGAAAGTGTCAGGTTTCAGTCGGCGGATCAATTTGCGCATGCCATCCGATTCCAGCTGGAATACGGCCGTTGTTTCCATGCGCTGAATCAACTGGTAGCTGGCGGCGTCATCCAGCGGGATCGAGCGAATATCCAGCGCCGGCAGTCCTTGCGCGGCCCGTAGCGGCGCCGCATCACGGACCGCCCAGTCAATGATGGTCAACGTGCGCAAGCCGAGTAAATCAAACTTGACCAGACCCACCGCCTCCGCATCCCCCATGTCGAACTGGGTGGCGGTGGAGTGCCCACCCGGTTCGCAATACAGCGGCATGAACTCTTCCAGCGGGCGCGGTGCGATGACTATGCCGCCGGCATGGCGCCCGGCATTGCGCGCCAGACCCTCCAGCTTCTGCGCCAAATCAATCAGGATTCGCACTTCCTCCTCGCTACGGTAGCGCTCCGCCAGCGCATCCTCTTCCTTGAGGGCGCGATCCAGGGTCATGTTGGGATCGAAGGGAATCAGTTTGGCAACCTTGTCGACAAACCCATACGGATATCCCAATACGCGGCCGACATCGCGCACCACGGCCTTTGCCGCCATGCTGCCGTAGGTGATGATGTGCGACACCCGATCGCGGCCATACTTGGCAATGACGTAATCGATTACTTCATCGCGTCGATCCATGCAGAAGTCCACATCAAAGTCCGGCAGCGAAATGCGCTCGGGATTCAGGAACCGCTCAAACAGCAGGTCATAACGCAGCGGATCCAGTTCCGTCACATCCAGCGCGTAGGCGACCAGAGAACCGGCACCCGAGCCGCGGCCCGGTCCCACAGGGATGCTGCGTTGCTTTGCCCAGCGGATGAAATCCGCGACGATGAGAAAGTACCCGGAAAATCCCATGCCCGTTATCACGCCGAGCTCGCTGTCCAAACGTTCCTGGTAACGCGGCCGATCGGTCGAGTTCAGGCCGGCAGCGGGAGTGGAAAACAACCGCTCCAGCCCGCGTTCAGCTTCGTGGCGCAACCAGGAATTCTGATCCTGACCGGCAGGGACTGGAAAATCGGGCAGATGTGACTGGCCGAGGGTCAACTCGAGCGTACAGCGCTGGGCGATCAGGAAGGCATTTTCCACCGCCTCCGGAATGTCATGGAACAATTCCAGCATCTGTTCGGTTGTCTTGAGGTATTGCTCCGGACTGTAGTCCCTGGGACGGCGCGGGTCGTTCAAGGCACGGCCCTGCTGTATGCAAACCCGCGCCTCATGTGCCTCAAACTCGTCGGCGTTGAGAAAACGGACATCGTTGGTGGCCACCACCGGCACGGACAGTGACTGCGCCAGGGTCAGCGCGCCGTCAATATGCAACTCCTCATTGGCGCGCCCCGTGCGGTGCAACTCCAGGTAGTAGCGATCCGGAAACAATTCCAGCCACTGCACCAGGCGCGTCTCGGCCAGGGCCCGATTCCCGGAGATCAGCGCCTGCCCGACATCACCTTCGGCCGCGGCGGACAGCGCGATCAGCCCGGCCGTGTGGCCGCTGAGCCACGCCCGCTGCACCACGGGAACGCCGCGCCCCTGCCCTTCAACATTGCTGCGCGTCACCAACCGCGCCAGATTCCGGTAGCCCGTCTGGTCGCGACACAACAGCACCAGCGTATTACCCAACGCGCCGGGATCGTCGCCGGCGACGATCACCTCCACGCCTGCCACCGGTTTGATGCCGCGCGCACTGGCCTGCTGGTACAGCTTCACCAGTGAAAAAAGATTGCAGCGATCCGTGACGGCGACTGCCGGCATGCCCGCGGCGGCGACACTCTCTGCCAGGGCGTCAATGCGAACCAACCCGTCCACCAGCGAATATTCGCTGTGCAGGCGCAGGTGGACGAACTTACGCGCCATGAGGCCTGCCGTGTGTTTCGTCGTGCGCCAGTTGCCGCCGCACCGGGGCAAATGAACGCCGGTGGATCGGGCAGATCCCCAGCCGCTCCAGCGCTGCCAGGTGCTCTGCGGTGGGGTAGCCCTTGTGGCGCGCGAAGCCATATCCCGGATACACAAGGTCCATGCGTTCCATTTCCTCGTCCCGCGACACCTTGGCCAGGATCGAAGCGGCACCTATGGACGCCACGGTGGCATCGCCACGCACGACGGCGCGCACTTCACAGTCAAGGCGCGGACAGATGGCGCCGTCCACCAACGCAAGTTGCGGGGGGAACTTCAATGATTCCACGGCAAGTACCATGGCTGACAGGCTGGCGTTCAAAATGTTGATACGATCGATCTCCAGATTGTCCACGCGCGCCACGGCCCAGGCAAGGGCGTGCGTCTTGATCTCCGCGGCAAGGCGTTGCCGCGCGCGCGCGGTAAGCTGTTTTGAATCCGCAATCCCGGTTATATCCCGGGCCGGGTCCAGGATCACCGCCGCGGCGTATACCGGGCCGGCAAGTGGG
>MGYT01000155.1:4321-17238 GCA_001801865.1 Gammaproteobacteria bacterium RIFCSPLOWO2_02_FULL_61_13 | reverse complement strand
GCCCCGCGCCACGGCCAGTACCGCCGCCGCCGCGCGCGCACTCGCGCCATGGCGGAGTTGCAGGTGTTGCTGCGTGAACTGGCCCCGCAGCACGGCACATGCGCCCGCGTCCTGCAACCAGCGCAAGACCTCCGCGCCGAGTCGTTCCGGCCGGCACTGATCCTGCAGCAATTCAGGCACCACTTCCGCGCCGCAAAGCAGATTGGGAAGCGCCACATGCCTGACACTGACCATACTGCGCAGGATGTGGTAACTCACCGGATGCATGCGATAAGCGACCACCATTGGACACTTGAACAGCAGGGCTTCCAGCGTGACCGTGCCCGAGGCCACGAGTGCGGCATCCGCGGCGGCCAGGGCGTCATGGGTGCGATTGCAATGCAGCTGGATCGGAAGCCGGGCCAGGTCCAGTCGTTGCATCTCTCTGCGCAACTGATCCAGTCCCTGGTCATCGCGCATACTGACAACAAAGCGCGCCTCGGGACAACGACGGGCAATCCAGTCTGCGGCCTGCAGGAATACGCCGGCATGCTGCCGGATCTCCGCGCGCCTGCTGCCCGGCAGCAGGGCCACCACGGTTGCGCCCGCCTCCAGGCCAAGTCGCTGCCGCGCAGCGCCGCGGTCCGGCTCCAGTGCTATCTCATCCGCGAGCGGGTGCCCAACATAAGTACAGGGGATACCGGCAGCGTCATAAAACACCTGCTCGAACGGAAACAGGACCAGCACCCGCTCCACCGCCCGCGCGATCTTGCGCAAACGATAGCGCCGCCAGGCCCAGACACTGGGTCCGACATATTGAACAGTGTGGACGCCCCTGCGACGCAGTTGCAATTCCAGGTCCAGGTTGAAATCGGGCGCGTCGATACCCACGAACACATCCGGACGGCGGGACAAAAACTGCCGGACCAGCCTGGCGCGCAACGCCAGCAGTCTGGGCAGGTGGGCGACCACCTCCAGCAGTCCCATCACTGCCATCTCATCCATCGATGCAATGGCGATGCCGCCCGCAGCCACGAATTCCGGGCCACCCAGACCGGAAACACCGGCATCGGGTTCAATGCCATGGATGGCGCGCAACAAGGCGCCGGCAAGTTGGTCCGCGGAGGATTCACCCGCAACCAGTGCAATACTTGTCATCAGGGAGTGCCGGGGCGAGTCTGACGCAGTCGCTGTGACGTCCTGCTGCGCGCTACGTCCGATTCAGCGCGCGATACCGCGTTCGGAACTGGAAATAAAGTTCACCAGGCGCGCCACATGCATGGATTGCCCGGCCAGATCGCGCAGGCGTTGCACTGCCTCCTGCAGCAGCAGCCCTTCCCGGTAAAGGATGCGGTAGGCGCGTCGCAGGGCCTCCACCTCTTCCGCCGGGAAGTCATGCCGCCGCAATCCCTCGCGGTTCAACCCGTTCGGCCGGGCCGTGTTTCCCGAGACCAGCACGTAGGGAGGAATATCCTTGACGATCACCGAGGATATTGCAGCGAAGCTGTAGGCGCCGATACGGCAGAACTGATGCACCCCGGTGAACCCGCCCAGGATCACATGGTCCTCCACGTGCACGTGCCCCGCCAGCGTGGCGTTGTTTGCCATTACCGTCGCATTGCCCACGCAACAATCATGCGCCACATGCACATAGGCCATGATCCAGTTGCCGTCGCCAATACGGGTCAGCCCGCCGCCGGCGGCCGTACCGCGATTGATGCTGCAATACTCCCGGATAACGTTTCCCCTCCCGATCTCGAGGCGCGAATCGCTTTCACCGCGGTACTTTTTGTCCTGGGGATCATCGCCGATGGAGCAAAACTGAAAGATCCTGTTGTCCGGGCCGATTTTTGTCGGTCCGTTGACCACCACATTGGGCCCCAACACCGAGCCTGCGGCTATCTCGACCCCGGCCCCAATAGTGCAGAATGGCCCCAGCTCCGCACCCTCGTCGATCCTAGCGTCCGCATGGACGACGCAGGTGGGATGAATCAAGGGTTGGGTTCCGAGACCGTGGTCAGAAGGTCCGTTGAGGCCACCACCAGGTCACCCACGGAAGCCGTGCCGGAAAATTTCCAGATATTGCGCCGGACGGTCTGAAAGGTAACTTCCAACAGCAATTGGTCGCCCGGCCCCACCGGCCTGCGAAAGCGCGCGTTATCAATGCCCACCAGATAATAGAGGACGCCTTCCTGGTGCGACTCGGCGGCGGATATTTCACCCAGAATGGCGGCGGCTTGCGCCAGCGCCTCGATAATCAACACGCCGGGCATCAGCGGCTTCTGCGGGAAGTGACCCGGGAAATACGGCTCATTCACAGACACGTTCTTGATGGCCCGAATGCGCTGTCCAGGGACAATCTCCAGCACGCGATCTATAAGGAGAAAGGGGTACCGGTGCGGAAGGATCTCTTTTATCTGATTTACATCCATGGCATCAACTTCCTCGTCCAGGTCGATTGCGGATGCGGCTGCCGGATCGGCCTCAGTCTTTTGCTTCGAGACGCGTCTGCACCTGCGCCAGCGCCTGCTCCAGGTTCCGCACCTGTCTGGCAAGTTCGTCCAGGTGTTTCAAGCGCACCATGTTCCTGCGCCAGGTGGGGTTTTCCATGATCGGCATGCCGCTGGAATAGGTGCCCGCCTGCATGACTGAATTTGGCACTCCGGACATTCCGGTGATGATCACGTCATCGGCAATCTCGATGTGACCGGATAGCGCGGATGCCCCCCCGATCATGCAACGCCTGCCGATGGTGACGCTGCCGGCAATCACGGCGCAGCCGGCTACGGCAGTATGCGCCCCGATGCGCGTATTATGACCTATCTGCACGAGGTTATCGATTTTCACTCCGTCCTCGATCACGGTATCTTCAAGCGCGCCGCGATCAATTGCGGTATTCGCGCCGATCTCGACATCATTGCCGATAACGACGCCGCCAAGCTGGGGGACCTTGAGCCAGGTGCCATGATCGTTGGCCAGGCCAAAACCATCCGCCCCGATCACAACCCCCGGATGCACCAACACGCGCTCACCCACCCGGACCCCATGGGAGACGGTGACGTTGGCAACCAGCCTGCTGCCGTGCCCTATCTGCACGTCGTCCCCGATGACACACCCGGGACCGACAAAAGCCTCGCTGGCGATGCGCACCCGCTCGCCGATCACCGCGCAGGGTCCGACAAAGGCGCTTGGCGCCACCAGCGCGGACTCATGCACCACGGCATTGGCGTCCACACCCGGCGTGAAACCGGGGGCGGGGTGCAGCAACTGCGCGGCCTTCACGTAGGCTACATAGGGGTTGCCCGTAACCAGCGCATTAGTGCGGCACATGGGTTGGTCAGTCGCGGTCAGGATGACCGCTGAGGCACGCGTGTCCGGCAACAGGCGGGATAAACGTGAGTTACCCAGGAATGTGAGGTGCCCGTTTTCCGCCCGCGCCAGGCTGGCTACACCTTTGACCCGGCATTCCGGATCCCCGTGCAATTCTGCGCCAATGGAATCGGCAATTTCTTTCAGGGTGTAAGGCATGTTTCACTCAGCCCCGATTAAAGGGAGAAAACCCTCCCACCCCAGAAGTTTACGCCACCAAGTGGCGCACGGCGGCCGGCGCAGTGCCGGCCGGCCCCGTGACGCGGACTACGGCTTGGGCGCTGGAGCCGGCGCCGGTGCTGGTACCGTGGCGCTGCCTGGGCGCTTCTTCAGGGCATCCACGACCAGAGCGGTGATATCGACTTTCTGACTTGCGTAGATCACGCCTTCGGTCAGGACCACATCATAGCCATTCTGCTTGGAAACCGACTGGATGGCCTCGATTATCTCCTTCTGTATCTTGGCCATTTCCTCGTTTCTGCGGAATGTCAGGTCTTCTCGAAATTCATCCTGGTTGCGCTTCAGCTCGCGCCGATCATTGATGATGTCGCGTTCCAGATTGCGACGTTCCGTCTCGCTCATGATGGCCGCATCCTTGGCGAGCCTGTCCTCCATGTCCTTGAGCTTCTTCTGTGCGGCAACCAGTTCCCGGTCCTTGGGCGCAAATTCCTTTTCAATCTGGGTGCGCATGCTTTCGGCCTGCGGCGATTGTTCCAGCAGGCGGATGGTGTTGACCGCGCCGATCTTGTAGTCCTCGGCACGGACCGGTTGTATGACCAGCGCGCTGGCGCCGGCGAGCACTAATGCAAAAGTGATAGAACGTTTCAAAGCACTACTCCCTCAAGCAAGTTAGAAGTTGGTTCCAAACGTAAACTGGAATGGCTGGGTCTCATCCGTGTCGTCGTCGCCAAACGGAGCCGCGATGCTGACGCTGATCAGACCAAACGGAGAAATCCAGATCCCGCTGAGACCCACCGAATATCGCAGTTCGTTGAGATCGAATTCAGACCGCTCGCACTGCGCCATTTCAGGTCGCGTCACGAACAGGTCTTTGTAATCCGAACAGTCGCTGATGAACACATTGCCGACATCGACAAATCCGGCTATGCGCACCGAATCGAGATCCTTCAGGAACGGCACGGGAAGGATAATCTCGGCCCCGCCTGTCATCTCAATGTTACCACCAAATGGACGTCCGTTTAAGTCCTGCGGTCCAAGCCGATTCTCCTCGAAACCGCGCACCGAGCGCGGACCGCCGGCGTAGAAGTTTTCAAACACCGGCAATTCGTCGGTGTCAAACAGCCCCAGGCCATAGCCCACCTCGCCGCGCGCGGCAAAGATGAAGTCCCGCCAGAGTGGATGGAACCATTGCAATTTGTAGCTCACCTTGGTGAATTCCAGCGAGGTGCCAAATGACGGAATGCCGGTTTCCGAGCCAATCTGGTGCATCACACCGCTTTCCGGAAGGATCGCCTTGTTGCGCGTGTCGTAGGAATAACTGACGCCGAGCCGCAGGATGTTGAAGTGATCGTCGTACTTGTCGATGAACCGCCGCAAATACGACGAGAAACGATCCGGGGATATCTCCGTATTCTCGTAGTTCAACGACGTGAATATGAAATTGTATTCGCTGATCGGGATGCCGAAATTGACGCCGCCGCCCCAGACCCGGCTGTCATAATCCAGGCTGCCAAAATCCTCGTAATCCGTGTCCTGGTAGTTCAGGTTGAAGCCACGGCTGATTCCGTCAATGGTGTAATAGGGATTCATGTATCCCACTGAAATGCGCCGGTTGATCTCACTGTTATTAAACGCAAACTGAACCCGCGCACCACTGCCCAGAAAATTGTCCTGCGTAATGCTGGTCTGGAAAATCAGACCCTGCGACTGGGAAAAACCGATCCCGGCCAGGAAATTGCCGAACGGCTTTTCCTCGACCGTGTAATTGACATCGACCTGATCCGCCGAACCCGCGACCGCCGGCGTCTCCACATTGACCTCCTTGAAATACCCGAGCCGTTGCAGGCGCACCTTGCCGCGTTCCACCTGTGGCGTGGCTATCCAGCCGGCCTCCTGCTGGCGCATCTCCCGGCGCAGCACCTCGTCACGGGTGCGGGTATTGCCGGTAAACATCACGCGCTGCACATAGACACGTTTGCCCGGGTCGACAAAGAATGTCAGGCCCACGGTTTTCGCCTCCTCATCGATATCCGGGATCGAATTCACGTTGGCGAATGCATAACCGTCACTGCCCAATCGATCCGTGATCCGTGTGCTGCTGTCAGTGATGTCCTTGCGCGAGAACAGGCCACCATTCTGAACCGAGATCAATGGAAACAATTCCTCCTCGGGCACGATTAATTCGCCGGCCAGTTTCACTCCGGACACCGTGTATTGGTCGCCCTCGGTGATATTGATGGTGATGTAGATGTCCTTCTTGTCCGGCGTCAACGAGACTTGCGTGGAATCAATGCTGAAATTTACATAGCCATGATCCAGGTAATGCGAGCGCAATGTTTCCAGATCGCCAGAAAGCTTCTCGCGCGAGTACTGGTCGGACTTGGTGAAAAATGAAAACAGGGTCGGCGGCGTCAGTTCAAAGGCATCCCGCAGTTCATCCTCAGGGTAGGACTGGTTGCCGACGATATTGATCTGTTTGATGCGCGCGGCCTTGCCCTCGGAAATGTCAATCGCGACACCAACCCGATTGTTGTCCATGGGCGTGATTTTGGATTTAATCTTTACCGCATACTTGCCGGCGGAAAAATATTGACGCTGAAGTTCCTGTTCCAGTTTGTCCAGTTGCGACTGGTCAAAGACGCGCCCCTCGGCAAAGCCCGACTGTTTCAGACCTTTCATCAGTTCTTCAGTCTTGATGTCCTTGTTACCCTCAATCGACACGCTGCCGATGGTGGGCCGCTCCTTGACGATGACCACGAGTACGTTGCCATCCCGTTCCAGCCGGACGTCGTCGAAAAAGCCGGTTTTGAACAGCGCGCGCACAGCCTCAATGGAGACCTGATCGTTGAATTTCTCGCCGGCCTCAATGGGCAGGTAGTTGAATACCGTGCCCGGCGTCAGGCGTTGCAAACCCTGCACGCGGATGTCCTGGACCACGAATTCTTCCGCCAGCACCGCGGAACAAACGATGAATAGAAGAAATACCTTAAGTAACTTATGAGGAATATTTTTTAAGAGCATGACGGGGAATGTAATTTTAGTTTTATCCTATGATTCGCATCAGATCGTTATAGATCGCGAGGCCCATCAGCCCCAGCAGCAGCGCCAACCCCAGATGCTGACCGATGATCTGTGTGGATTCGGAAACCGGCCGGCCCGTCACAAGTTCGCTAAGGTAATACATTAAGTGACCGCCATCCAGTAGCGGGATCGGCAACAGATTCAGCACGCCCAGACTCACACTCACGATGGCAAGAAACGTCAGGAATGCGATCACTCCGAATCCCGCGGACTCACCTGCGTACTGAGCGATGCTGAGGGGGCCGCTGAGATTTTTCACCGATGCTGTGCCGGTTATCATCTTTGCAATCACGCGCAACGTCAGCGCCGATACTTCCATGGTCTTGTCCATCGAACGCAGCAGCGCCGCCAGGACGGAATAGCGTTCCTGGCCAATCAGGTGATCCGAATGCACAGCGCTCGCGTCCACAGCCGCACCAATCTGTCCGATACGCGCGCCATCGGCGCCGGCAACCGGATCCGGCGTTATTGACAGCCGCATCCGTTCCCCGTTTCGTTCGATTTCAGTTTCAATCGTGGCGCCCGGATGCGCGCGGACCAGCGTGACCCACTCTTCCCAGTTCGCAATCGGGGTGCCGTTGCCGGCGGCGATGCGATCCCCGGGCCGCAAGCCGTCGCGTTCGGCCGCACCACCGGAGCGAACCACGCCAATCACAGCCGGTATCACCGGGCGTAATGGCGTGATGCCGAGGATTTCCAGCAATTTTCCACCGGCGAGATCATCCATTTGAGTACCGGCCAGATTGACACGCACCTCGCTCTCACTCCCGTCCTTGCCGCGTACTCGCAGATCGATCACGCGGCCGGCGATGACGTCGCCCGTCATTTGATCCAGCAACGCAGACCAGGTTGGGGTATCGCGCCCGGAAATGCCGGTGATCTCATCCCCTGCCCGCAATCCGGCCAATGCCGCGGGGGATTCGGCCGCCACGCTGCCGACCAGGGGACGCAACCCGCTCACCCCCACCATAAACACGATCCAATACGCAGCTACGGCGAACAAAAAATTGAACAGCGGTCCGGCGGCGACTATTGCCGTCCGGCACCGCAATGGTTTGTTGTTGAAGGCGCGCTGGCGTTCCTGTGGCGCCACCTCGCCTTCGCGCTCATCCAGCATCCGCACGTAGCCGCCGATGGGCAGCGCCGCGATCACGAATTCCGTCCCGTCCGGGCCAAAGCGTCGCCGCCACAGGGGCCGGCCAAAGCCAACGGAGAATCGCAGGATCTTTACATCGCAGCGCCGAGCCACCCAGAAATGGCCAAACTCATGAAAGGTGACCAACAGGGCAATGGCAACCACAAACGCCAGTAACGATTGCAAAAACTCCATCAGGCGGCCCAGCGTCGCGCCGCGGTAGCGGCAAATGCGCGAGCGGCGGCATCCGCTGCCAGTACCTGATCGAGCGTGTCGCCGGCATTCAATGCAACGCCGCCGAGGGCATCGGCAACAATTCGCGCGATACCGGTGAACGGAATTTCGCGCGCCAGGAATGCCGCCACCGCCACTTCATTGGCGGCATTCAGCACCGTGGTCGCGGTGCCGCCGGCACGCAAGGCCTCCCACGCCAGCTTCAGGCAGGGGAATCGAACCAGGTCGGGACGCTCAAAATCCAGCCGCGCGATTTGAAACAGATCCAGCGGCGCCACACCGGAGTCCATGCGTGACGGCCAGGCCAACGCATGGGCGATAGGCGTGCGCATATCCGGGTTGCCGAGCTGCGCCAGCACCGAACCGTCGGCATATTGCACCAGCGAATGAATGACGCTCTGTGGATGGATCACGACCTCAATCTGATCCGGGCGCGCATTGAACAACCAGCATGCCTCGATGACCTCGAGACCCTTGTTCATCATGGTGGCCGAATCCACGGAGATCTTCCGGCCCATCACCCAGTTGGGATGCGCGCAGGCCTGATCCGGAGTCACCTGTTCCAGTTCCGCGAGGGGCGTCGATCGGAATGGGCCGCCTGATGCAGTAAGCAGGATATGGCGTACGCCCGATTGCTCCAGCCCGGCATGGAAATCGGGCGGCATGCATTGAAAAATGGCGTTGTGTTCGCTGTCTATGGGCAGCAGCTCCGCGCCGTGTTGCCGCACCGCGTCCATGAACAGGCGGCCGGACATCACCAGGGCTTCCTTGTTCGCCAACAGCACGCGTTTGCCGGCCCGGGCCGCTGCGAGCGTCGGCAGCAGACCGGCGGCTCCGACGATTGCCGCCATTACGTACTGGACCTCATCAAGCGCGGCCACGCGAATCAACCCTTCGGCGCCGGAAAGGATTTCCACATCCGGAGCCACCTGCCGCAACTCTCCCCGTAAACGCTCAGCCGCGCCGGCGTCTGACATCACGGCAAATCGGGGCTGCCATTCCACGCATTGGGCGCGCATGCGTTCCACATCCGAGTTGGCGCTGATTGCGATCAGCCGGTACCGATCCGGATGACGGCGGATCACGTCCAGGGTGCTGGCGCCGATGCTGCCGGTGGATCCCAATACCGTGATGCCGATCACGATTGCGATCCCGCGAAGTGCAGACCGACCAGATAAATGGGCGCAGCGGCCGTCACGCTGTCTATTCGATCCAGGATGCCCCCATGACCCGGCAACAGTGTGCCGCTGTCTTTCACATTCGCGCTGCGTTTCACCATGCTCTCGAACAGATCACCCACTATCGATGCCGCGACCGTCATTCCGGCAAGCAGCGCGAATCTTATCATTCCGGGCACGGGCAGGTTCTGCGCCACCCCAAACAGAACGCCCAGCACCGCGCCGGCGATCAGGGCCGCCCATACCCCCTCCCAACTCTTGCCCGGGCTGACTGCGGGGGAAAGGCGGCGGCGCCCCCAGGCCCGACCCGCGACATAGGCGGCAATATCCGCGCCCCATACCAGGATCAGGAGCAACAATACTTGCATGGCGCCTTGTGGGCCCGCATGCAGCACACTCAAACTCAGCCACGGCGGCAACAACACCAGGACACCGCACAAGACCCGAAACCGCGGCCAGCGTTGCAGACTGAATCGCCCGCGTTCGGTTGCAACGATGAGTAACAACGCGCAGGCCCAGAAAATCACGGCGCCAATTGCCAAACGTGTCACCACCGTCGCATCGGCTGTGCCGAGCAAAGCGCCGCCCAGCGCCAGCAACATGGCCACATACCCGGATCGGGCCGGGGCCGCGGAAATCCCCGCCAGCGCCGCCCATTCCCACGCGCCGAGCATGACAATCCCGCCAATGCCTGCTGCAAGCACCGGCGATGGCAGGAAATACACCGCCGCCGCGCAGACTGCAGCCAGGGGAACCGCCGTGGCGATGCGCGCGTTAAGACTCACGGATTTGACCCGCAACACCGGCCAGACCGCCAAAGCGCCGCTCCCGACTGGCATACCATTGCAGCGCGTCGTCCAGTTGCGCAGGCGTGAATTCGGGCCACGGCACCTCGGTAAAATACAACTCCGAGTAGGCCAGATCCCAAAGCAGGTAATTGCTGATGCGCTGTTCCCCGCCGGTGCGGATAAACAGGTCAGGGGGCGGTACACCTGCCAGACTCAGGTTGGCCGCGAACAGTTCCTCGTCAATCTGACCGGGGTCCAGGCCGCCGGCCCTGGCCTGATGCGCCAGCTTGCGGCACGCCTGAACCAGGTCCCACCGGCCGCCGTAGTTCGCGGCCACCAGCAACTGCAGCGCCGTGTTGGCCGCCGTGCGCTGCTCTGCCGCGTGCAAGGTTTGCCGCAATGACGCGGGGAAACCGGCCAGATCGCCGACAAAGCGCAAACTGACACCGTGCCGGTGCAGTGCCTCGACCTGCTCATTCAATGCATGCATGAATAAATCCAGCAGCAGCCCGACCTCGTCTTGCGGGCGGTCCCAGTTCTCGCTGCTGAAGGCAAAGACGCTCAGCGTGCCCACGCCCAGGCACACGCAGTGTTCCACGATGCCGCGCAGGGTGCGAACGCCTTCGCGATGTCCCGCGGCGCGGGGGAGCCCGCGTTGCGTGGCCCAGCGGCCATTGCCGTCCATGATGATGGATATGTGACCGGGGAGTGCCATGGCGTGCACCTTGTGGGGGTATGCTGCCGGGACCCGGCGCCGCGGACCCATCTGCACGCGCCAGGGTTGAGATGATCGCGGGGAACCGGGCGATAACCTGCCTCAGATCTCCATCAATTCCTTTTCCTTTTCCGAGACGAGCCGATCCACGTCCTTGATATGGGAGTCGGTGAGTTTCTGCACCTGCTCCTCGCCGCGCCGTTCCTCGTCCTCGGTGATGTCCTTTTCCTTGCTCAGTTCCTTGAGGTGGTGGTTGGCGTCGCGCCGGATGTTGCGGATGGCGACCCGCGACTTCTCGGCCTCGCTCCGCACCACCTTGGTCAATTCCTTGCGACGATCTTCGGTCAGCGCGGGCAGCGGCACGCGAATCACATTGCCGGCGGTCACCGGATTCAGGCCCAGGTCCGAGTTCAGGATGGCCTTCTCCAACTCCGGAATCATGGTGCGATCCCAGGGCGTGATTCCCAGGGTCCGCGCATCCAGCACGCTGACAGTGGATGCCTGCGCAATCGGAACGTGGTTGCCGTAGTAGTTCACGGTCACGTGTTCCAGCAGGCTTATATGTGCCCGCCCGGTCCGTATGCGCGCCAAATCATGCTTCATGGCCTCCAGCGCCTTCTTCATGCGCTGGGTGGCGTCATTAATAATGTCATTCACCATGGCACACCTCCGCTCCGGGATTTACTCAGCAAACCAGAGTACCTTCATCCTGGCCACAAGCGGCGCGCATCAGGGCTCCGTGTTGCAACATGTCCAGCACCCGCAGGGGCATGCGATTGTCGCGGCACAGCACCACCGCGGTGGTATCCATCACGCCCAGCTTGCGTTCGATGACTTCATCATAGCCCAGCCGCGTATAGCGCTGCGCGGACGGGTCAAGTTTGGGATCCGCCGAGTAAACACCGTCCACCTTGGTTGCCTTGATCAGCAGGTCCGCGTTGATCTCGACCGCGCGCAGGCTGGCGGCCGAATCCGTGGTGAAGAACGGATTGCCGGTGCCGGCGGCAAAGATGACGATGCGCCGCTTCTCCAGATGGCGAACGGCCCGGCGCCGGATGTAATCCTCGCACACCTCGTTGATCTTGATGGCGGACATGACGCGGGCATACAGGCCGCGTTGCTCAATGGCATCCTGCATGGCGAGGGAATTCATGATCGTGGCCAGCATGCCCATGTGATCCGCGGTGACCCGGTCCATGCCGGCCGCGGCCAATCCGGCGCCGCGAAACAGATTTCCGGCGCCGATGACCATGGCGATCTCGGCGCCGGCCTTGCTGAGTTCATCCACTTCACCGGCGATGCGCCGTATCACCGTCGGGTCGATGCCGAACGGCGCGTCGCCCATGAGGGCCTCGCCACTCAATTTCAGCAGGATTCGTTTATAGCGGAGCGGGGTGGGAGTGGTCACTGGGCCGGTTTCCGGTAAATGACTTCTCAGTTCCCTTTTCCCAATACCATAACTTAGGTGTCGATTCCTTTCTCAATGCCTTCGGCCACTTCCAAGCGCAGAAAGGCGGCCACGCTGGCGCCGCGGGACTTGAGCAGTTTGCCCACGGTCGTTTTATCGTCTTTGACGAAGTCTTGCCCCAATAACGTCACTTCATTGACAAACTTGGCAACCTTGCCGTTGATCATCTTTTCGATGATCTCCGGTGGTTTGTCGCTCTCGCTGGCCTGGGCCCGGTAAATCTCCCGTTCGCGGGCGAGCAAATCGGCGGGCAATTCCGCTTCGGTCACGAACTGGGGCCGGCTGGCGGCGATATGCATGGCGACATCACGGGCCAGATCCACGTCGCCACCATGTAGGTCTACCAGCACGCCAACACGCCCACTGTGGTGAATATACGCGCTGACGCGGCCACCCTTGCTGTGCAGACGGCCAAGGCGCCGCAGGCTGATGTTTTCGCCGATTTTGGCCACCAACTGCTTGCGTGCCTCATCCACACGGACGCCGTCGCCGGACAGCATCTTCTGGGTCTCGAGTTCTTCGATGCCCTCGACACCGGACCGTTGCGCTACATCCGCAACTCCATTGGCGAAGCGCAAAAAATTTTCCTCTTTGGCGACGAAATCCGTCTCGCAGTTAACTTCCAGCAACAGACCGCCATTGCCGCCGGCGTACTCGCGATACAGGATCACACCTTCGGCTGCAACACGGCCTGCCTTCTTCTCTGCCTTGGCGACGCCGGACTTGCGCATGGCATCAATGGCGCCATCGATATCGCCGCCCGATTCCAGCAGCGCCTTCTTGCAGTCCA
>MGYT01000155.1:0-4295 GCA_001801865.1 Gammaproteobacteria bacterium RIFCSPLOWO2_02_FULL_61_13 | reverse complement strand
GGCCGCGCCAACCGCCTTCTTCTGCGGTGGCTTTTTCCTGGTCTGGATACGCGCCTTGCGCGCCTTGTCATCCACGATAGGAGCACCGGATTCGTCCAATTCCACGAATTCATCCCCGCCTTCACCGGCGCCGAGGTGGGCGATGGCCGTACGCCCGTCCAGAATCGCGTCGGCAATGCCCTTGGCATACAGGCGAATGGAGCGGATGGCGTCGTCATTGCCCGGGATCACGTAATCGACCCCGTCCGGACTGTTGTTGCTGTCCACGACCCCAATCACAGGGATCTTGAGCTTGCGGGCCTCGGCAATGGCGATGTCCTCGTAACCCACATCCACGATGAACAACGCGTCCGGCAGGCCCTTCATTTCCTTGATACCGGCCAGGCTGCGGCGCAGTTTTTCGAGCTCGCGACGGAAACTCAGCGCCTCGCGCTTGCCCATGCGATCCAAGCTGCCGTCGGCCTCCATGGTTTCATATTCCATGAGTCGGTTAATGGACTGGCGCACGGTGCGATTATTGGTCAACAGGCCACCCAGCCAGCGGCGGTTGACGAACGGCATGCCGCAACGGCGCGCCTCTTCTTCTATGATTTGTTGTGCGGCACGTTTGGTGCCGACAAACAGCACCACGCCCTTGCGCGCTACGATACCGCCGACAAAATTCATCGCGTCATTGAACAGCGGCAGGGTCTTTTCAAGATTGATGATGTGGATCTTGTTGCGATGGCCGAACAAATAGGACGCCATCTTGGGATTCCAATACCGGGTTTGATGGCCAAAATGCACACCGGCCTCCAGCATTTCACGCATGGTGACTGTAGACATGAACCGTCTCCTGAGGGGTTAAAGCGTCACACATGGCACGTATCCATCCGGCGCATTTGCGCCGGACACCCCGTACGTGCCGCCGTTACGGCCGGATGTGCGACAGGATTTACGATTTGGGCCGGGTTCCCCTGACAAACGGGTTGCCGGTCCCACCTGGCACGCCACGCTCCCGGTCCGCCGGCGGGCATTTTGCCCTGACAGGTCAGTGGTTTGCGTATTGCGCGCGCGCTTTATACCATACCTGCCGAAGCGCAACAAATCGCCGACGGACTCCCTCCGCCACGCCGCGCACACCATGCAAGTCCGTATCAAGACCCCAGATGAAATCGAAAAGATGCGCGTTGCGGGCCGCCTCGCGGCTGACGTGCTGGGGATGATTGCGCCCCATGTGCGCCCGGGCGTGACCACCGGTGAACTGGATATCCGCTGTCATGAGTACATCGTCAACCAGCAGCAGGCCGTGCCGGCCCCGCTCAATTATCGCGGTTTCCCCAATTCCATCTGTACCTCGGTCAATCACGTGGTCTGCCACGGCATCCCGGGCGACCGGCAGCTCAAGGAAGGCGACATCATCAACATCGATATCACCGTCATCAAGGACGGGTTTCACGGCGACACCAGCAAGATGTTTTTCATAGGCGAACCCTCCATCCGCGCGCGCAGGCTGGTGGATGTCACCTACGAATGCATGGCGCTGGGCATCGCCCTGGTGCGCCCCGGCACGCGCCTCGGCGACATCGGGTATGCCATCCAGAAACATGCCGAAGAGCGCAATTTCTCCGTGGTGCGTGAATATTGCGGGCACGGCATCGGGCGCGAATTCCACGAGGATCCGCAGGTCCTGCACTACGGCGAACCCAACACCGGCCTGGTGCTGGAACCTGGCATGACCTTCACCATCGAGCCGATGATCAACGCCGGCAGGCGCCACGTCCGGCTGCTGCCGGACAACTGGACCGTGGTAACCAAGGACCGCTCGCTGTCGGCCCAATGGGAACACACTGTCCTCGTCACCGATTCCGGCGTGGAGGTGCTGACGCGCCGCCCCGAGGAAAAACTCTGATCAATGTGGTTCGAGAACATCCCGGACGCGAGACTGTTCGATCAGGCGCAATTTCAACAGGCGGCTGAAGGTGGGGCGCCGCCGCTGAAGTACAGCAAACAGTTGCTGCACAACGCCCGCAGCTATCTGCATGAACTGTTCGTGCAGGGCCGCCGCATCGACGAGGTGGTGTACAAGCACACCTGGTTCATAGACCAGATTCTTGCGAATACCTGGCACTGTTTCATCACCGAACCGGGTGTAACGCTGGTGGCCGTCGGCGGCTACGGCCGCGGCGACCTGCTGCCGGCCTCGGACATTGACCTGATGATCCTGACGCAGCCGCGCATCAGTGCCCCGCTGCGCTCGCAGATTGAGCGCTTTCTCACGCATCTCTGGGACCTCGGACTGCAGGTGGGACACAGCGTCCGCACCGTGCGCCAGTGCATAACCGAGGCGAAGGCCGACGTCACCGTGGTCACGAACCTGATCGAGGCGCGCCACGTGTGCGGCGACCAGCGCCTGTTTGACGACATGGTCCGCGCCACCGGCCCGGATCAAATCTGGCCCACGCACAAGTATTTCAAGGCCAAACTTACCGAGCAGACGGCGCGCCACCAGCGCTACGAGCATTCCGAACACAGCCTTGAGCCCAACGTCAAGGACGGGCCCGGCGGCCTGCGCGATATCCAGATGATCGGCTGGGTCGCCAAACGCCACTTCGGCGCGCAACGCCTGCTGGACCTGACCCGGCATGAATTTCTGACCGAGGCGGAATACCTGACGCTGGATCGGGCGCGTGCATTCCTTTGGCGCCTGCGTTTCGCACTGCATTCGCTCACCGGGCGCCGGGAGGATCGGCTGTTGTTCGACCATCAGAAAAGCGTGGCGCGGATGTTCGGATTTACTGCGGACGGCAACCTGGGTGTGGAACAGTTCATGCGCGACTATTACCGCACCGCGCGGGAAGTCAGCCGGCTGAATGAAATGCTGCTGCAGCACTTCCAGGAGGTCATCCTCGCCGCCGGCAGGCGCGAGAAGATTGAGCCGCTGAACAATCGCTTCCAGCTGCACAACGACTGCATCGCCGTGCGTCATGACAGTATCTTCAAGCGCTACCCGTTCGCGGTGCTGGAACTGTTCCTGCTGATCCAGCAGAACCCGCGCATCAACGGCGTGCGCGCCAGCACCATTCGCCTGGTGCGCGAATCCCTCCCGCTGATCGATGATCAGTTCCGCGCGGACATTCGTAATCGCACCCTGTTCATGGAGATTATCCGGCAGCCGCGCATGGTGGGGCATGAACTGCGGCGCATGCATCGTTACGGCGTACTGGGCGCCTACCTGCCGGAGTTTGCCGCCATTGAGGGCCTGATGCAGTTTGACCTGTTTCATATCTACACCGTGGACGAACACATCCTGTTCGTGGTGCGCAACATGCGCCGGTTCGGCATGGCGGAGTATGCGGAACGGTTTCCCCTGTGCCGGCGCGTATTGCAGGCCATTCCCAAGCAGGAGTTGCTGTACCTGGGCGGTATTTTTCACGACATTGCCAAGGGCCGCGGCGGGGACCATTCGGACGTCGGCGCCACCGATGCCGAGGAATTCTGCCGCCGCCATCAACTGCCTGAATTCGATGCGCGCCTGGTTGGATGGCTGGTGCGGCATCATCTGCTGATGTCGAAGACCGCGCAGCGGGAAGACATCAATGATCCCGACACCGTGAACCGCTTTGCCGCCACGGTGCGGGACGTGATGCATTTGAACTACCTGTTCCTGCTCACGGCCGCGGATATGGCCGGCACCAACCCCAATCTGTGGAACAGCTGGAAGGCGGCATTACTCGGCGATCTGTACGAGAAAACCCTGCGCGCGCTGCGCCGCGGCTTGGAAAATCCCATCGACAAGGAGGAACGCATTGTCGAGGTCAAGGCCGAGGCACTGGCGCTGCTGGAGGCCGGCCTGCCGCCGGGCCTGAACCCGGAGCAGATCTGGGACCAGCTCGGCGAGGACTATTTCATCCGTCACTCGCCGGACGAGATCGCGCGCCACACGCTGGCCATGGCACAGCGCAGGCAGACTTCGCTGCCGCTGGTATTGATCCGCGAACTCACCAGCCGCGGCGGCACCGAGATCTTCATTTACATGCCCGATCACGACAATATCTTCTCGCGCGCGGTGCGCACCATGGACCGCCTGGGCCTGAACATTCTCGACGCGCGCATCATCACCTCGACCAGCGGCCATACCCTGGACACGTTCATCGTGCTCGAGGGCAATGGTGAACCCGTGCGCGGCGCGGAACGCGTACAGGACATCCGTACCCGCCTGGAGCAGGCTCTGGACGAACTGGACCTGCCCATGGCGCGCCCCAGTCACGTCAGCCCGCGCCGACTCAAGCATTTCAAGATCCCGACCCAGGTCC
>MGYT01000154.1:11126-11209 GCA_001801865.1 Gammaproteobacteria bacterium RIFCSPLOWO2_02_FULL_61_13 | reverse complement strand
TGCAGTCGCTGAAAAATTTCCACCAGTGTGGGATTTATTGCCTCAATCTCCGCGGCCGTGCGCCGGCTCCCGGCATTGGCCGC
>MGYT01000154.1:10415-11011 GCA_001801865.1 Gammaproteobacteria bacterium RIFCSPLOWO2_02_FULL_61_13 | reverse complement strand
GCCCGCCGGAACAGGGTGAAGCGCGCGTTAACCAGCGCCTCCTGTTTCGCCACTGTCGCGGCAGTGGCGTAGTTGGATCGGGAGTTGGTGATGCCGCGTCCCAGAATGGCAAAGTTTTCATCCAGCACCACGGCCTTGGTGGTCGTGGACCCGAGATCGATGCCGATGAAACATTTCATGCCGCCACCCGCGCGCGCTTTTGCGCAATCATCTGGAAGTAGCTTTCCAGCCGGTTCTTGACGTTGGCGGCCGAGAAATAGCGCGGATCAACAAGATCGGTTTCTATGAATGCGGCGGGCTTGCCGGTACGTTCCTCGATTTCACGCAACATCAGGAGTTCTCCGGCGGCAAAGCTGTTGCAACTCTTGATGGAATTCACCAGGAAGCCGTCCGCCTGGTATTCCTCCATGTAGGTGCACAGCATGTTGGTGCGCATGGGCAGACTGCGGTTCGTATAACAACCAAGGCAATAATCAGCCAGCGACTCAAGCGGGTGGTCGGAATCATGCCGAAAGCCAAAGTCATACACACCACCGACCTTGGTGTAGGAACTGGCGACGACCACTGCGCCTTCGTCGTAGAACATCTTCCAGAAC
>MGYT01000154.1:7028-10393 GCA_001801865.1 Gammaproteobacteria bacterium RIFCSPLOWO2_02_FULL_61_13 | reverse complement strand
CTGGGCCAGCCGGGCTGCCACTTCGCTGCGCAGCAAGCGGTAATACTCCGACGCATCCTTGCTGCCGCGGAACGCCGAGAAGATCGGGCCGCAGTAATAGACGCCGCCGAAGTAGGCATCAATGGGCGACGGCCGGTTTTTGGCTGATTGCAGCACCCATACCAGGTTCTCCTCTGCGGCGGCGGATTCCTTCAGGTATTCGCGCAGACGGTCAATATCGAATTTGACACCGCTGACGCGCTCCAACGTGGGTATCACATTGGCCTTGAGCTGATGCACGACGTAATTGCGCATGTTATCGGTAATCCGGCCTTCACTCTGGTACGGCACATGCAGCATCACAGTTTCACAAGCGTACTGGTCACGTACCAGTTCAAACCATTTCATGAAGGTGAAGCAGCCGGTGTAAGAAAGGACCAGCACGTCCGGCTTGGGCAACGGCTTTCCGGTCGGGCCGATGTTGCCCTTGGCCATCATGCCCAGATCCGATTTGACGTAAGTGCAAACGTCCTCCGAATGACCGCTGCGTTCCGCCTCCATGATGTAGGCGCCGGTCTTCTTGCGCATTGCGCTTTGCAGGGAATTGACCTCGGGAAGATTGCGCACCAGGTCAAAACACATCAGCAACTCATTTAAGTTGCCGGGCACGAAGGTCGAGGAGACCTTTTTTCCCATTTCGTGCGCAGTAGCCAACGCATCGTAATTGCGGGCGATCATGTCCTTTTGCAATTGCATGGATGCGTCCTTCTGCGCATCGTGCGGGTTCAGTATCGTCGCGTTCATCATTCACTCCAGAGCTTGATGGAATCGGCAAAGGTCCCGGCCTGCTCGCGGATGGGTTGCATCTGGCCGGAGTTTTCGGCGTATTTGAATGCCGTGTACGGGATGCCCTCCTGGCTCAGCGCCTTTTGCAACATCGGCCGTTCCAGCAATGCCGGGTCGCAGAAGCTGGGTGCCGCGAATACGACACCTTCGGCGCGGTTGTGGCGCACCGAATTGATCAGGAAGCGTCCCTTGTCCTCGCGCCGCGCCACATACTTTGCCGCGGTTTCAGCAGAATGCTTGAGGAATGCCTCGGACAGGTTTCCCAGCGGATCACCTTCCAGGGGCACGTCCTGCAACAGCCAGCGGGTCACGAGCATGAAATCGTCATCGACGATGTAGCAACCGGCCATTTCGATGGACTTGATCAGGCCCAGCGGCGGCTGTTCACAAAACATTCCCGTGACGACGACGCGACAGTTGTCGCGTACCGGCCGGGGTTCGGCCTCAGTCGCCACCAGGTAATCCCGCAGCAACTGCGTATGCTCCTCCACCGGCAGCAGCATGCCGGCCCGGAGCAGCAGGTATAACTCGGCGGTAGGCACCTGCCAGGGTTTGGCGGCGCGGTATTGATACAACTGGCCTATGACGCGGCGATTTTCGTTATACACGCGTATCGATGCGCGGATTTCCGCGTCAGAGATCGCGCGACCGGCGAGTTGCGCGAGGTCGTCACGCAGGATCTGCAATTCGTTGATGTAGTACTGTCCTCCGATATCCGATTGGTAATTCTGCGGCACATCGAAGTAGCGCACATACTTGTCCTTAAACTTCATCTGCCACATGCCGGAGAGATTGCGGATGACATCGCAGATGCTGGGAAACAGCATTCCATCCAGGCAGTCCAGCCTGCCGGTAATGGCGAGTTCAATGGTGGATCGTGGAATCCGGCAGATATAGCTCTGGTAATAGGCATCGCCGTGAATTACTTCCAGCCGGTCGCCACCGCCGAGGATGCCGACCGGCAGCATGCCGGCCGCGTGGATCAACTCGCGCGGCACGTATACCGGCATGTAGCCAATGGCCTTGGCGCCGGCGTGGGCCGCTTTCCAGTCCTTGACGCAATTGAAATCCAGATCTTCGAACAGGGCGTCACAGCGATTGATGATGGACTTGACGGACAAGGCACCGACCTCCGGCCTGCCGCGTGGATTAGTGTCACGTGTTCATTGGCAGGGCTAAATAGTAATGTAGTACCATAATACCATTATGTCAAGTCTTGAACGCCCTGGGGCCCCGCCCTCGGCTCAGCAACGCATAAGTGGTACCAATTAACCGGTTACCGGCGTTACCATGGTTCCGTGTCATTGGCGACTCCCCAACCATGCACCGGACCGGGGAATCAGCCGGACACGCACTTAGGAGCCGGAATGTCAGAACGCGGCGCGTTCCCTATCAACATTCGTAATGCCACCGCCTCCGATCTGGACGCGGTCATCCGGCTCGACATGGACACCACCGGAACGGAGAAGCGCGCCTACTGGCAGGAGGCGTTCGCACGCCACGTGGCTCCGCCCTACAACGGACGCCTGTTCCTGATCGCGGAAAAAGATGGCGTGGCGGTCGGCTTCATCGTCGCGGAAACGCGCGCCTGGGAATTTGGCTCACCACCTTGCGGTTGGGTATTTGCGTTAAACGTGGCCACCGAGTTGCGCGAGCACGGCATTGCCAGCGTGCTGTTCAACCAGTTGTGCGCGCGCTTGCGCCTGGCCGGCGTCGACACCCTCCGCACCATGGTCGCGATCACCAACAAGGTAAATCTGTCCTTCTTTCGCAGCATGGGCATGACCTCCGGGCCCTACATAGAATTGGAAAAGCGGCTCGAATGATTGCCCCGGCAATAATTCATGCCCGGCATGTCATCCGGTCCCGGAGCTGCCCGTGAAGATTCAGAAGGGATCGCTACTGGCGCTTTACGCCGCCCTGGAATTGGGTCATGACCCTGAACGCCAGCTTTCCACCGCGGATATCGCCGAGAAGTACGGGGTCTCCTCGCACCATCTCGCCAAGGTCATGCGGCACCTGGTGCGTTCCGGCCTGATCCAGGCCGTGCGCGGTGTCGGAGGCGGGTATCGCTTTGCCGGAAATCCGGGCCGCACGACGTTGCTGGAAGTGATAAGACTGTTCGAGCCCATGGAGTCGACCATTGAACTGACCGGCACGGCCAGTACGGCAGCGGCGCCTGTTATTGCCGAGCTACACAGCATTGCCGGCGAGATTGACGAACTCACGCAGGCGATACTGGACACCATAACGCTGCGCACTTTGCTGAATGCCATTGAACGCCGGGCCAGCGCGGCACTCCCGGCAGCGCCGCGCGCCAGCCGCGACCGTCAGCGCCGACCGGGGTAAGTCAGGTATTCTGCCCGGCATCCACCCGCAGTACTGTGCCGGTGATCATGCGGGCGGAATCCGACAATAGAAACAGCACAGCCTGAGCCACATCCACCGGCTCCGCCAATCGCTGCAACAGGCTTTCCGCCAGTGCCCGGGCGCGTGCCTCCGCCGGTGCAGCCAGGGTCATTTCCGTGAGTACCATGCCC
>MGYT01000154.1:6671-7008 GCA_001801865.1 Gammaproteobacteria bacterium RIFCSPLOWO2_02_FULL_61_13 | reverse complement strand
CCGGTGCGACCGCATTGACCGTGATTCCCTTCGGCCCCAGTTCCCGTGCCGCGGTCTTCGTCAGTCCAATCAGCCCGGCCTTGGCAGCGGAATAATTGCCCTGGCCGAACTTGCCGCGCAGGCCATTGATGGACGTGACATTGACGATACGCCCGAATCCGCCGCTGACCATGCCGGGCGCGACGGCCCGGATCATGTTGAAGGCGCCCGTGAGGTTGACGTCCAGTACGTCCTGCCATTCCGCATCGGACATCTTTTGCAGCGTGCGATCGCGGGTAATTCCGGCATTGTTGACCAGCAGGGAGACCGGACGCGCCAATGACGCGAGCGCCGCGTC